>JAOASG010000039.1 GCA_025210235.1 Vallitalea sp. | reverse complement strand
AGTTTTATCTGACCAGATTGCTCTGGCTTATATTTTATAGACTATCGTCTGTATCCATTAATTTACCAAGGAATTTTCTTGGGTAAAACTTTTTTCAAAGTTTTTGGTTGTTTGTTTCACTGTTCAGTTTTCAAGGTTCTTAATGTTTTGCTTGTTGATGTCATTTGCATCAGCGAAGAAAATTATATCATCTGCCTCAAACAAAGTCAAGGCTTTTTTTGACATTTTTCAAATTGTTTTTTTCTTCTTCTATTTTGAAGGTTCAAAGGAACCTCTTAAACCCTATCAAACATCACATTTATAGCTGATTATATTCAATATAATTTATATGTATATAATTACAATATTTTATAATATAATAATCTAAAATAATAATAATAACCCGAAAATTATATATAAAAATATAAACTTAAACATAAAAAATGGTTGTATCCATACTCAGATTAATTACAAATAATATACTTATTTTTATCTTATTGTCATATCACTCATTTTTAATCCAATAACTCATTTCAACGTATTTAATGTCTTATAGCATTAATCTATCGTTTTATTTTCAATATTCTTTGGTTTCCATTAATTCCATATTGAGATTTACTAATTACTTTGATAGACTTTGTATTGAGGTGGTTAGATGAAACGTATAATAATAATAACATTTTCTGTGCTATTTATATTTATAAACTCCACTAATGTGGTGGCGTCTAATACAATACCAATCTATGTGAATGGTAATGTTTTAACTCCAGACGTTAATCCTTACATTGCCAATAGTCGTACTTTTGTCCCTATAAGATTTATTGGTGAAGCTCTTAATGCATCATCTATACAATGGAATAACAAGTCAAAGGTAGCTACATTGATCTTTAATGACACTACTATTAAACTACCTATTGGTTCAAATACTATAACAGTAAATAATAATAACTATAAAATAGACGCTCCAATAAGTTTGAAGTCTGGAAGAACTTTTGTACCAGTTCGATTTATATCAGAAATTCTAGGATATAATGTCCAGTGGCTTAACTCCTCAGTGTATATTAATAGTAGTGACTATCCCCCCAAAAACTATACATCTGAAGATTTACATTGGTTATCAAGAATTGTTGAAGCAGAAGCTAGTGCAGAACCGTACTCTGGTAAACTAGCGGTAGCAAACGTTATTATTAATCGTAAAAAAAGTTCTGATTTTCCTAATTCTATAAAAGGAGTTATTTTTGATAATAATTATGGAATACAATTTTCTCCAGTTGCAAATGGTACTATTTATAATACTCCTTCAACTGAAAGTATTAAAGCTGCTACATCTGCACTAACTGGCTCTAATAACATAGGGTATTGTTTATATTTTTTAAATCCTAATAAATCCACTAACTTCTGGATAATGAATAATCGTTCTTTTTATATTAAAATTAATAATCATTCTTTTTATTCATAAATTTATATTATTAAAGGTGCTGTCTTATAATACATTTTTAATGTCAATATATAGAAAGATAGACTAGGTTTAGCGGCAAGCGAAGCCAGGACGGCGTAGCGCATACCCTTTAAACAGGACGTTTAAGGGTATGAATAGCTAAATCTAGTCTACTCTTTCAAAAACTGCAAACCTCAAGAAAAATGTATTATGAGACAGCACCTTTTATTTTATTACTTTATGTTCAGTTCATGCGGCTTTTGATTTAATCTTCTCCTCTTCGGTAATAGTTTCTTCGTGTTTTTTTTCAAATAATTTAATCATATATTTACCAACAATAGATATTAAGCACGTAAAACTAATTAATAAAATAGATTTAAGAGGTTGTTGTACAAATGCCTTCACATTAAATCCTATGAAGCTTAATGAAAATATCATAATTAATTTTCCAAGAACTAATGCGCTTATATATTCTCTATTTTTAATACCTGCTAAAGCAGCTAATCCACATACTAAGATTGAAGGAGTAAATGGAAATGTTAATAAGAAAAATACAGGTGTGAATCCTTTTTCTTTTATCCAATGAAATACATTAAACACTTTTTCATTATTTGCGATTTTACTTTGGAATCTTTCTTGTCCAAATTTTTTTATTAATAGAAACACAATAATAGAGCCAATACAAGATCCTAGCCACGAGTATAGATATCCTGTCCAAAATCCAAAAGCCATAATATTGATTGTGACAAATAGTATCAATGGTAATGGTGGAAAAAAAGCTTCAATCATTGCAAGTCCAACACCTGCTATCATTCCCATAGAGCGTATTTCGTTTAACATCTCTACCCAATGACCAAGTGTTAATAATTCTTTTAACCAATCTATCACATTACCACTCCTTCCCAAGTATTATGTGTAAATTAAAATTTCAAAATAGAACTTCCGTTTCTAAATGTATAGAATACTATTATGCCCAATAATATAAAATTATATTGATTAATTAATATAATCTATGCTAAGTTACTTTTTCATTTTTTTTGCAATCTCAATATAATTTATAACATATTACTAGGTTAGTATAGTTCATAATTATTAAAATACAATTAAAAACTACTAAAAATATAGTAAAAGAAGTTTCTACATTAATATAAAAATAGTAGTCTTATAGACTACTACTTAATAATATCAAGGAAAATATTCACAAAAATACCTTTTAGTTTTTAATTTCTAAACCACCAAATAACACAAAACATTTAACAATTAGTACTTTATCAGCGTTAATAATATTCCTATCAGTTTTATTACTCCAACCTCCAAATAATGGAATTCCCTTTACTTGTACTTTCCAATCTATAGGAACTTTTATCTCTATTCCACCAAATGCAACAAATGAATCAATTATAGCAGGTTCATTGCTACTTATATTAGCATTTCTAAGATCGACATCAATTCCTCCAAAAGCGGCAGTCAAATGTCCTCCTTTAAAATTCTCAGAATCATTAATAATGTCACTGCCTGAAAACATACTCATATTATCAATTGAACTAGTTGATATTGTATTTTTTCTTAAATTTTTACTTGTCTTAGGTATTAACAACCATGCTCCAATTATAATAATTATTACAGGAAATATAAATTCAGTTATATCAATATTATTAAAAACTGTAACATTTAATTCTTTTAACTGAAATACAACACCTACTAGTAACAGTATAACAGCAAAAGTTTTTGAACTATGCTTATCTGTAATATTAATCAATCCTATTGCTATAAGTCCAACTGGCCAATATGTACTTAATATATCATCAGTAACAATTATGCCTAATCTATCCAGTAGAATAATTACGCCAATTGCAATGACAAATATACCAAATAAATTTCTTTTTTTCATATAATCACTCCTCTTATTAAATTCAAAAGTTTGTATATTGTAATATACATTATCTCATTTATTAATAAAACATGTAATAATATATACTATTCATTTTATCATACCATAATAGTTAATAAAAGAAAAAATGGTTAAAATATATATATATTCAATTATAACTTGCTTTTTTTATAATTACCATCTATAATGGATTAGTTATACAAGATAACATAAATAAAATTAAGGATGATTAAATAATGAATTTTAATGAATTAAATATTTCTGATAATATTTTAAAAGCTATAACTGATATGGGCTTTACAGAAGCAACTGAAATACAAGGAAAAGCAATCCCAGCAATATTATCAGGTAGTGATATTATTGGTCAATCACAAACAGGAACGGGAAAGACAGCAGCCTTTGCAATACCAATATTAGAAAAAGTAGATCCAACAATCAAAAAACCCCAAGTATTAGTATTATGTCCTACAAGAGAATTAGCAGTACAAGTATGTAATGAATTTAAGAAGTTAACAAAATATACATCTATAAAATCCGCTGCCGTATACGGTGGAGAACCTATTTACAGACAAATTTCTGTATTAAAAAGAGGTGTACAAGTTATTATTGGTACTCCTGGTCGACTTATGGACCATATGAACAGAAAAACTATTAAGCTTGAGCATGTAAATTCAATTATATTAGACGAAGCTGATGAAATGCTTAATATGGGTTTTCGTGAAGATATCGAAACTATACTTAACAAAATACCTAATGAAATTCAAACAATTTTATTCTCAGCAACTATGCCAAAAAGTATATTAGACATTACACATAATTATCAATCAAATCCAAAGCTAATTAAAATCACTAGAAAAGAGTTAACTACTGACACTATCGACCAAAGATATTATCATGTTCTTGAACATCACAAACTAGAAGTATTAAAAAGACTAATTAATGTATATAATCCAAAATTATCATTGATTTTCTGTAATACTAAAAGACGTGTTGATGAAGTAACAGAAATTCTTCAAGAAAATGGTTACGCATGTGACAAAATACATGGTGATATGAATCAAGTCGTTCGTTTAAGTGTACTTAACAAATTTAATAAAGGTGTTATTAGTATATTAATCGCAACTGATGTAGCCGCTAGAGGTCTTGATATACAAAATGTTGAGGCAGTATTTAACTACGACGTTCCAGATAATGAAGAATATTATGTTCACCGTATTGGTCGTACTGGAAGAGCTGGTAAAAAAGGTAGTTCATATACTTTAGTTTCAAAAAGTGAGACAAGAAGAATATCTAATATTATAAAATATATCAAAAAAGATATACCAAGAAAAAAAATACCTTCAATTAATAAAGTAAACGCTGTAAAAATAGATACTTACATTGAGACATTAGCTAATACTATAGATGAATCAGCTGACATTGGTAAATACGAAGGAATTATATCTAAGTTAAATGACAAAGGTTATTCTTCTGATAAAATAGCTATTGCCTTATTAATGTCTAATCTAGAATTACAAGAAGAAAATAATAAAAATCTTTCTTATGAAATAACTAGAAGACAAAGTAACTTTGATGGAACAAGAAATAGACAACCAAGAGGTAAAAGAGATAATAACAATAGAGGTAGAGAAAAAGGCATGGCTAGACTTTACCTAAATATCGGTAAAAATCATAAAGTTGCAGTTAGAGATATTGTTGGTGCAATTGCAGGTGAATCAAACATAAAAGGTTCTTCAATTGGTTCTATTGATATGTATGATAAATATACTTTTGTAGAAGTTCCTGATAAATACGCTAATAATGTTATTGACGCAATGAATAAATCAAGAATCAAAGGTAAAAACGTTACAATGGAAGTAGCAAATACCAAAAAAAGAAGATAAACCAAACAAAGAAAGACTAGGGTTAGTTTAGAGCTAAACTTAGTCTTTTTCTTTAATATATTTGAAATTATTATATTCTTATAAAATTATTTATCTGTAACTTTATCACTTCGTTCTCTTAGATTAACAACAATTGCTTTTGGTCTGCTCATTGCTTCAATACTATACCTAATACCTTGAGTTCCCATTCCAGAAGATTTTACACCTAAGAACGGAAAATGATCTGGTCCTCTTTCAGTTTTATTGTTAATCTGTACTGTTCCAACTTCCAATAATCTAGCAATATGAAAAGCATCATCTATGTCATTAGTGAATATGGATGATTGCAAACCATATTCAGAATCGTTAGCAATATCTACTGCTTCATCTATAGATTTCACTCTAATAATTGGAAGTACTGGTCCAAATGGTTCTTCCCATGCTATTCTCATATCAGTTGTAACGTTATCAAAAACTGTTGGATATAATAAGTTTTTTTCTCTTTTATTACCTATTTTCAAAGTAGCATTTTTATTTAATGCGTCATCTATTAATTCTTGTACAAAATTTGCTGCTTTATTATTAATTAACGGTGTAATAGTAGCATTATCAAAAGGGTTTCCTACTTGTAACTTAGAAACTTGTTCTACAATTAACTCTACTAATTCATCTGCAATATTTTCAAGTACTAACACTCGTTTCAATGCAGTACATCTTTGTCCAGAATAACTAAACGCACCTTTAACTATATTAGTTGCTGCATGATCAAGTTCTGCATCTTCTAATACTATTGCCGCATCTTTACCGCCTAACTCCATTATCATTGGAACCATACTAGTAATTTCAGATATATGTTTTCCTACTTCACTACTTCCTGTAAAATTAATTAAATTGATATTTGGGTTAGTTATAATATAGTCTCCTATTTCTGATCCTTTTCCTGTTATAGTATTAAGTACACCATCTGGTAGACCTGCTTCTTGAAAAACTCTCGCAAGGTGTAGTGCACTGATAGAACCTTGTGTTGGTGGCTTAAATACTACACTATTTCCTGCCATTAAAGCAGGTGCTATTTTGGATGCTGATAAATTAACAGGGTAGTTAAATGGAGATATAGCAAGTACTACTCCAAGGGGCTCTCTTGTTACAAAAGCTATTTTATTTTTGGAGAATCCATGAAATCCATCTCCTTGCAGTGTTTCTCCTTGTATTCTTTTACCTTCATCAGCAGTAAACCTCATAAAATCTACTGTTCTTATAACTTCAGATTTTGCGCTCTTAATATCTTTTGCTATTTCTTTAGCTAATATCTCTGCTATTTCATCTGCATTCTCTTCTAGTATAGATGCTGCTTTGTGTATAACATCTGCTCTTTCACTTACAGATTTATCTGCCCAAATAGGATATGCATTTTTTGCATCCAATACTGCTATATCTACTTCTTCTTTTGTCATCGCTTGTATGTTTCCTACTTCTTTATCATCTATTGGAGATTTAATAGATATTGTTTTCTCTGAATCAGATGTAACCCATTTACCATTTAATAGATTTTTATAACAATTATTATCTTGTATTTCATTAAACATAAATATCTTACCTCCCTTAATAATGTATTCTGTAGTATTATTTTCTTATTAAAAAAAAATATACAAAAATAATAATAAAACATCAAGCTATCCTATTTACATTGTTTTTTAGTATGAATAGTATGATTTGAAGAAAGGAAAATTCCTCATAATTTTAGGGGCTTATAAAGCCCCTATTAATGTTTATATTTATTTGGGAACACTTTCCCAGTCTTTTAGAAATTTCTCTATACCAATATCTGTAAGTGGATGTTTCGCCATCTGTAATAATACTTTATATGGAATAGTAGCTATATCAGCACCTGCAAGAGCTGCTTGGGAAGCATGTAAAGGACCTCTAATGCTTGCGGCTATAATTTCTGTTCTTATATTATGAATGGAGAAAATCTCTGCAATATCTTCTACAAGAGTCATTCCTTTTGTATCAATATCATCTAATCTACCTATAAAAGGGCTTACATATGTTGCTCCTGCTCTAGCTGCTAATAAAGCCTGTGTTGATGAGAATATTAATGTAACGTTAGTTTTAATTCCTTCTGTTGTAAGAACTTTTACAGCTTTTAATCCTTCAATTGTCATAGGGATTTTGATCACTATGTTTTTATGTATCTTAACAAGTTCCCTAGCTTCTTCTACCATACCCTCGGCTTCAAGACTTATTACTTCAGCACTTATTGGCCCATCTACTATATTAGTTATCTCCGTAACAACTTCTTTAAAATCTCTTCCCTCTTTGGCAATCAAAGATGGATTAGTCGTAACCCCACAAATAATTCCCATTTTGTTAGCTTCTGATATTTCACTTACATTAGCAGTGTCAATAAATATTTTCATACTTTCTCCTTTCTGAATCTAAAATTATAATTATCTTTCTAAAGATAGCAATGTCATTATTAGAAAGATTCTATCGTTCTTTTTGTAATTATTGGCTTAATTTTTTTATTATTCAATCAAAATCAATAAAATTATTATATCAAATCTATAATATCTTTTCAAGGACATATGACTCTATATTTAGTCATTCCATAGTAAACATCTATAAAAGATTTTTACAATAAATATAGAAAAGGAGCCTTATAAGATAGCCCCACTCTAATATCTATTATTCACATTTATTAAGTAATTCTTGTAATTGTGCTGCTTGTTCACCTTCTTGTTCAGCAAACTTTTTGAAGCAATTAGATACTTCTTCATCTTGTATATTTTTTGAATGAGTTTCGTAGTCACGAATTTTTTCTTGTGAATCTAATATTGCTTTTTTCAAACAATCTTTTGTTGATAACTCCATAATATACCTCCTTTTGAATTAATCATATTTATTGTAACCTTTTTGTATAATATTATTCATAAATATACTGATCTATGTTGCTAATCTCACCGTTTATCAATTATACACATATGCTAACTCTAATCCTATTAAGATAATTAATACTTTCATTATTTTTATACATAAAAAAAGCCTAAGAATACATATAATTCTCAAGCTTAATTGTATTTTTTACTATTCTACAGTTTTATGTAATAACCATGCCATATTAGTACCTAGAGTTTTCATGATTTCTAATCCTTCATGATCATTAATTACGTCACCTGCTGCTCCTCCTATTCCTTGATTCCAATAACTTGAACCAACGACTATTGATTCAGATATTGTAAATAAATTATTCATAGTATTAAAAGCTGCTATAGATCCATTTCTTCTCTGAGATACAACTGATGCACATACTTTTCTTTTAAGCAATCTATCTGGACGTGTCACAAATCCAACTCTATCTATAAATGCTTTCATCTGTGATGATAAATCTGCAAAATATACTGGTGATCCTAGAATTATACCATCTGCATCTATCATTTTATCAATACATTCATTTACTATATCATCATTAAATACACATTTATTATTACTATTTTTTCTACACATTCCACAACCAATACATCCATGTATGCTTCTATCTCCTACATGTATTAATTCTGTTTCAATACCTTCTTTTTCAAGTTCATCAAGTACTGTTTTAAGTAGTGTATATGTATTTCCATTCTTTCTTGGACTTCCGTTAAAACCAACTACTTTCATTAATTTACCTCCATTTTTTACTATTTCTTTTATTATAACATATTAATTAAGCATTAAAATTATTATAACATATTTTATCTGTGATATGTTGCCATGTTCCCGAGCTTATTATTCTATATTTATGTAGTTATAAGTATCTTAACTCTGTCATTTTTTAAAATAAATATACTTAAAGCCATATTAATAGGATACCTCCTAATATATGGCTTAGCAATTTATTTTATACTATAAGTAATAATTATATTATACATCATTATTTTTGATTGAATGTTTTTTTCTATTAGGATTATGATTCATATTTTCTTTTGTAATAGGTGTTTGGTAATTACATTTCTCCATTCTAGCTTTTTTTTTGTCTGGCTGACTGTCTTTTGACATGATTATCCCTCCATGGTAAAATAAATTTAGTTAATAATATGATATTTTCATTGATTAATCTAATTATAGTATGTTCATATTAATAATATATATTACTATGATTATGTAGTTTATAAATTAATTTAATAAGGGGTGTTTATTATGTCATTTCAGCAAATAAAAAAGGAAGATACTAAAAGACCTGACGGGAAAAATTGTATTTTAATCTATGGATTTGATGAAGCCGAGGTTAATAAAATCATGTTATTTAGTAAGAAAAAAGGCATAGATAAATGTATTGTTGCCAATGAAAATAGCTTAGATAATATAATAAGTAATCTAATTAACGAAGATATAGAAGTATCTAATAATAGTAGAAACGCCATTAAATCAAGTTTAATTTTATTTAACGCCGTTTCTAATTATGAACTTCATCATTTTATTGAGAATTTTAGTGAATTAGGTATTAAAAAACCTTTATACGCTGTGGTTACCAAAACTTCTATTAACTGGAAGCTTGGAGATCTTCTTGAAGAATTGCTTAGAGAAAAAAAGAGTTTTAATAAAAATTAATTCTTTTTTTCGTCTTTCTTCATTTCATCTTCTGATAACATATTTTTTCTAGATACTAATTTTTTGCAATTATCACAAAAATAACTAACTGAACCACAACCTGAAACTCTATTAAGTTCTTCTTTACATTCTGGGCAATAATATTTTTCTTGCATATAATAATCTCCTTTATTATGTTATTTGTAATTATTGAAACAATATCTAACTATTTATTTTTATAGAATAATATAAAAAAAGCTAAATGTCTAGATAACATTTAACTTTTTTTATCTGTATGAAACTACTGAAATTCATACATTATAGTATGATGGAATTCCAGTAATCTAACGTAAATTAATCCTGTACAGAAAGTTCATTATTTCTTAATAAAAATATTATTATACCAATGGCAACATTTGGAAATATTATACTTAAAACAAGATACAACACTTCACTTCCTGGCTTATATAAAAAATATAATTTATATAAACTAACTGAATATAATACTATAAATACAATTACAACAATTGCCCCAATTATAGGTATAAACGATAATAATAGTACTCCTACTCCTGCAAGTAATAATACCATAGGAGCATTTTCTATTTTCTTATCTCCAAAATCAATTGTATCTATTAACTTACCTACAATATAATAGTTCCCAATAGGTATCCACGAAAGCCATGAATTTTCTATACCTCTTTTCTTCGCCATAGTCATTAATCCTATAGCTTTCAAGCAATAAAATATTATTCCAACAATGAAGAAAAATAAGAAAAATGTACTTAACCAAGCTATTACACTATATAACCCATCATTCATATCACATTATCTCCTCATAATTACTCAATAAATATTATATGAGATAATATATTAAAGTATTCTATTCTCCACAACTATCATGATGAGCATGTTCTTCACATATGCTTCCAGTAGATTGTAAATCTCCCTCTACATATTTATTAATAACATTTTCTAAGTGACCTGATGCTCCAACTACAACAGAGATATTATTTTCATTAAAAAGCTCTTGTGCAGTAGCTCCCATTCCTCCAGAAATAATTACATTAACATTTTTTTCTGCCAGAAACACAGGTAAAAATCCTGGACGATGACCTGGATTAGGTATAAATGTACTTCCACTTATATTATTATTTTCTACTTCATAAACTTGAAATCCTTCACAATGTCCAAAATGTCCTGACACGTTATTTCCGTCTTTTGCTATTGCTATTTTCATTAAAAATTCCTCCTTGATATATATTTAATTATTTTATTCCATATATTTTTTATTTCTTTTGAAGCTAAGCTTTCTTCATATAAAACAATAGGTTTTAATTCATTTATAGATTGTTCTACTATTGAGTCAAAAGGTATTTTACCAATTACTTCTATATCATTTTGGTTACAAAACTCAATTATTTCATTAGTTAATTCTTCGTTGATATCATACTTATTAATGCACACTAACGACTTAATCTGGAAATGGTTCGTTACTGATAATACTCGTTTAAAATCATTAAGCCCAGACTGACTTGGCTCAACAACAATAAGAGCTAAATCGCATCCTGTAATTGACGCCATAACAGCACATCCTACACCGGGAGTACCATCAAGTATATATAAATCATCTTTAGAACCATAATTAAATGCATTCTTTCTTACATCTGTAACTAATTTACCTGAACCTTCTGCACCTGCTATCATACTAGCTCTAGATAATATTCCTCTATTAGTTTTAGTAACAATAGTTTCTCCAGTTATTTCATCATTCATTGTTATGGCATTATATCTACATACTACCGTACAAGCGGCACAACCTTCACATTTTAATTCGTTAACTATCCCATTTTCTATTGCATCAAACCTACAGATATTTTCACAAGCTTTACAATTGACACACTTATCATAATCAATTTTTGCAACCTTAGCACCTATATAATGCTCCTTTTTAATATCTTCACCACCTAGAACGATGTGAAGGTTAGAAGCATCTACATCGCAATCGCACTTAATACTTTGCTCACTAAGATATGCAAATGATGCTGTAATAGTAGTTTTTCCTGTTCCGCCTTTACCACTAATTATTACAAGTTGCATTGTGTAACCTCCTTAATATTATGAATAATATTATTAAACATTTGCTTATATTTCTCTTCGTTAATAAGAAGGTCACCTTTTGAATACATGATGGCTATTTGCTTATCATATGGTATAGTACCAAGAACATTAATGTTTTCATCTAAACAGTAGGTTGAAACTACGTTTTTGTTATTAGACATTCTATTGATTATAACTCCAAAAGGTATATTCATCTTTCTAATAAGTTCTACTGCAATTTCTAGATCGTGTAATCCAAACTCTGTTGGTTCTGTGACCAATATTGCATAATCAACATCTAATAATGCTTTTACCACGTTACATGAACTACCCGGAGAACAATCTATTATAGTAGTTTTATTATCTATTCTCTTTTTCAACTGACTTATTATAGGCCCTGCCATTGGCTCAGTCACATTAAGAATTCCGCTCAAACATTCCATTTCATCGCTATTTCCTACATATATTTCTCCAATTGGTCTATCATACTCAGTAATAGCCACTGTTGGACATATAGTTTTACATGCACCACAACCATGACATAATTTTTCAAATAGCATTACTTCATCTATATGAACTAGTGCGTTAAATTGGCATATTTCTATGCATTTCTTACAATGTATACATTTACTTTTATCAATTTTTGGAACAGGTATTGAAACTTTCTCTTTTGTAATGTTTTCTGGTTTTAGAAAAATAAATCCATTAGGCTCTTCTACATCACAATCTATATATCTAACATTCAATATTTTTGCAAGATTAGTAGATACTGTTGTTTTTCCAGTACCCCCTTTTCCACTTAATACTGCTATTTGCATAATGATTCCTCTTCTATACTATAATATTTACTTATTTTTTCCATGTTGCATTCCCATTCCAGAATGCGGAGCACTTGGTGTATCTATCTTCGTTAGCTTATTTTCTTGATAATATTTAACTTGTTCCATTATTGTATTTCCCATAATTTTAAACAAATTAACGTCAGCTGAATTAAGCACTTTCATAGCATTTGGTCCTATCTGCCCCGTAATCATAACTTCAACGCCTTTGTCTACTATAATCTGAGCTGCTTTTAAACCTGCTCCATGAGATTCATTTGCACCACTATTTTCCACAAATTCAAATTTCTTAGTTTCACTATCATATATAGCAAAAAATGGGCACCTTCCAAATCTTTTATCTATTACAGAGTCATCTTTACTCTGTGTACTAGAAATACATATCTTCAATTCATATTCCTCCAAACTATAATATTAATATTTAATTACTTGCAAGTAATGAATTCATATATATTATATACCTATTATTGGCAAATGCCAATAACTTTTTATAATAAATTTTAATTTATAAATATACTTAATTTGATAATAATTATTTTTAGATGGATATATTTAATATGTACATAGGGAAGACTACGTTTATAAAAATGATCTTATAATATGTCTTTAATATTTTTTCACTATAATATTAGGACACATGTCCTTTGTATATTCGGAAAAATTTATGTATAATATAGTTGCTTATTTTTCTAAAATAGCTACTAAAGAAAAGTCCAGATTAATATAACAAAATAAATTAGTACCATTATTTAATCTATTTGAATGTGTATTTTAATGAGGACTTTCTTAAATAATAATAAAGGAGATTTTGATAATGATACCTACACCACATATTGAATGTAATGATAAAAATGTAATAGCAAAAACAGTTTTAATGCCTGGTGATCCTCTACGTGCTAAATTTATTGCAGAAACTTTTTTAACAGACGTTGTTAAATTTAACAATGTTCGTAACATGTTTGGCTACACAGGTACTTATAAAGGAAAACGTATTTCAGTAATGGGTTCAGGAATGGGTATGCCAAGTATAGGTATATACTCATATGAATTATACAAGTTTTATGATGTTGAAAACATAGTTCGTATTGGATCATGTGGAGCTTATACAGATAAATTAAATCTATATGATGTAATATTAGTTGATGATTGTTGGTCTCAATCAACATATGCAAAAACTCAAAGTGGATATGATAAAGATGTTCTTGAAGCTTCAAAAGAATTAAATGATAGAGCTGCAAAATACGCAGAAGAATTAAATATTCCAATCGTTCGTGGACGTATTCATTCATCAGATGTATTCTATGCAGGTAATTTTGATGCTTATAAAGGTTATAGAGATGAGCACGGTTGCTTAGCCGCTGAAATGGAATCTTTCGCTTTATTTGCTAATGCAAAAGTATTAGATAAAAAAGCTGCTTGTTTATTAACTGTTTCTGATTCTCTTGTAACTCATGAAGAAACAACAAGTGAAGAACGTCAAAACGCTTTTACTAAGATGATGGAAATTGCTCTAGAATTTGCTGAGTAATAAGAACTTCTTATAAATATTTCTAAGGGTTATCTCATAATGTATTTTTTTAATAATTACAATATCTAATAAATATATTATGAGACCCTTTTAAATAAATGTTAATTTAAAAACACTTCTACTTTATAATATTTTTTTTAATACATAATATTTAGGTTTCATATTAAAATGAACATAATCACCGCTTTTCCATTCCATGAACATATATGTATCACCATTAATTTCTTTAAGAATATATTTCCCTCCAACATCTTTGAATGGATAATATATATAACCTTTTGTCCATCTTCTAGTCGGATATTTATCTATTGCCCCATTTTCTTTGAATGTTAATGATTGAAGATATAAATCTTCTTTATCTTTTTTTGGAGTATAATCCTTATAATCTTCTATGAAATCAACAGTTTCCCAGCTACCTATAATATTCTCATCTTTTTCATATGGTAATTCACTATAAAATTTATCAAATTGACTATATGAGTATAATATAGTACTACTACATATTATTAATAACCCGATTACTCCAATCATAATCTTAGTTTCTATTTTACTTAATAAATATTTATGTCCAATTATGAAAGCATTTGTCATAATACATAAAATAGCAAATAATATAAAAATAGTATTGCTTAGTTTAACACTATATAATACAATATGAATACTTCTGTTTACAATAAATACAAATAATATAGTTATTGACATTCCAATAGTTAATATTGATGAAATTGATGTCCTAAATCTCTTCAAAAAGACTATGTATAAAAGGGTTGTAATTTGATAAAATAAGAATAATCCATTAATAGCTACAAATACTCTTAGTAACATCCATAATTTAATTATCTTAATATCCATAATAACTAATAATATACCACCTAATATAATACAATCAATATATGATACTATTGCATTTGCAAACACAATCCGTGATGTGCTCTTTGGTATAAGCATCATGTGTTCTCTATCTTCAGTTACAGTATCTTTAGCAAGATTAGAAGATCTTTTAGCAAGCACAACTATTGTTCCTATCATCAGAATTATACCATTAAATCCTTCAATATCTAATAGACTACAAATATTTAATATAATTATAACTCCTATTAAAGCACTAATTATATATACTCTATCTCGTTTTAACTCGTATTTAATTAAATTCTTCATCTTTCATCACCTCTATAAATGTTTTTTCTATAGATTGTCCCTTTTGTACACGTAACTCTTCGCAATTATGAATACCTTTTATTTCACCATCTTTAATAAAAATAACTTCATCTAATAACTTCTCCACTTCTGAAATAATATGCGATGAGATAATAACTGTAGATTCCTCATTTATTTCACTTAATAAAATATCTATAACTTGATTTCTTAACATAGTATCTAATCCAGCTAATGGTTCATCAAGAAGATATAACTTAGCTTCACGTGATATTGATAAAGCAATTCTTAATAATTGTTTCATTCCTTTTGACATATTTGTTACTTTTGTTGAATGAGGTATTGTAAAATTAATATTATGTAATATTGATTGAAACTTATCTTCATTAAAATCATCATACATCTGTATATAAAAATCTATTATATCTTGTACCTTCATCCACTTTGGTATATTATGGTTCTCTGTTAATAAAGATACAATAGCTTTTGTACTATCACTTTGTTCTTCACCTTCAATCAATACATTACCCTCTTTATAAGGTGTGATTCCTGCAATAATATTCATAAGTGTAGTTTTTCCACTTCCACTTGACCCAAGTAGTCCAATAACTTTTCCTTTCTCAGCAGTAAAGTTAATATTAATAAGAGCTTTTTTCTTTTTATATTTTTTTGATAGCTGTTTTATTTCTAACATGTCTAATCTCCTTCCACAAAAGAGTCAATTATTCCTAGCATCTCTTTTTTACTGTATCCCATATTTTTCATTCTTAATGAAAACTCATTAATTATTTCTTTTGCTATATTTTCTCTCATCTTCTCTATCTGGCTTATATCATCTGTAACATATGAGCCCATACCTCTTTTTGTAATTATTATTTTTTCTGTTTCTAGATCTTTATATGCTCTCTGGACTGTATTAGGATTAACTTTTAAGTCTCTTGCTAATTCGCGGACAGATGGCATTTTATCACCTTCTTTTAATTCCTTTTTTATAATCTTCTCTTTTAAATAAATCAGTATTTGAAGATAGACTGGAATATTATTATTGAATTCTATCAAACTTATCACTTCCTTTCGTGTTTTTGTATTAAGACAATAATACACCAATACACTTTATCTGTCAACTCTAATATAGAACATCTTAATTTCACTTTGTGTATATGTTTTGTTAGTTTCAAAAATATAAGTGTCTGATCTCATAATACATTTTAATATCAATATAAAAAAAGATAGATATGTTTAGCTATAAGCAAGCCATAACGGCTTATCTCATACCTTTAAACAAGATGTTTAAAAGTATGAATAGCTAAATCTATTCTATCTTTTTAACTGCAACCATCAATAAAATGTATAATGAGATAACCCGTATATATTATTTATTTACCATTTTACACTCAATCCATCAAAAGTGAAGGATTCTATCTTAGTTCCTTTTTTAAATTCTTTGTAATCTGATATCTCATAATCCTCAAAGCTGTACACTTTAGCTGTCTCATTAAAAGAATCAATAATCCAATATTCTTCTATACCAGATAACATATATATATTAAGCTTTCTTACCATATCTCTAGTAACAGATGATTTTGACAACACTTCTACTACAAGAGTAGGTATACCCATATATCTATCTTCTTCATCTGTAAATTCTTCTAGATTACATATAACTCCTAAATCAGGTTGTACTACATTCATTTTATTATCTACTTCAAGTTTTATATCATAAGGTGATACAAACGGTGTGCAAGATTTTCCTTCAAAATATTTATAAAATTCACCATACAATAAGCCTACTATGGACTGATGAGTAACCTTTGGAGATGCTAACATATATATCTCACCATCAATTAGTTCATAGCGTTCTTCACTATTAGCTGTGAATTTTAAAAACTCTTCATAAGTTACTTTTCTATCTTCTGGTCTATATGTATGATATGTTTCTTTAATTGTTCCATAGGTGTCAAGTGGTTCTGTATATTTTACTATTTTAGCTAAAACTCTTCCATTTTTTTTAACAATAATATCTTCATAATCTAACAATTTTAACATTTTACCAAAATTATTTTTTAAATCTGTCGCAGTTACTATCATATAATCACCATCCAGTTTATATTTTAGCTAATATTTGTTTTAGCTAATTTCATTATATAATAGTATAACCATTTATGTCAAAATCTTTTGTACTATTATCTAATAAAATTTTTTTCTAAAACTATTACTCATCAATTAATGTAATTTTATCATCCATAGATAGTAATTTTTTATATATAATAGTTGCTTCCTTATACTTTCTCTTTCTTTCTAAATGTTCAATAAGACCTAACCTTATATCTCTCAATATATCTGTGTGATTGTTTTCATTATAATATTCTAATATCTCTTTAGTTCTTTTATAAAATATATCTTCATTAATATGGTAAATTTTTAGTTGTAAAAACTCTAGAAAAGGATAATAAATTGATTCTTTATACTCATCAACTAAGTACTTTTCAAATATAGCATCTACCTCATCCATTTTATTAAGATGATAGCACGCTTCTGCGTAATTATATGCAGGAAGAAGCGGGTGTTTCTTTAGATCCATAGCTTTTTTTGCATAAGTTAAAGATTTTTCATAGTCTTTTTTATAAAAATATAGATAAGAAAAATTAGTATATAGATGCCAATATATGTTTTTAATATCAAAATGCTTAGCTCCATTTAATGCGGTTATTAAATGATATTCACCTTTATTATAATGTTTTAATGCACAATGACTTACTCCAAGATAATTATGACACCACATAGCATTTTTATAATAACCATTTTTTTCATAACTTTCTAATGCTTTCTCCAAGTAATATATGCCCTCTAATTGCCTATCATTAAAACAATAAGTAAACCCTAGAATATAATTAGCCCAAGGAGTTTTTTTAATAGTCATTGCTTTTTCTAATTTCTCTATTCCTTCCTCATGACTTTTATATCTATAAATAACATTTGCTGATACAAATAAAAAGATATATTTTAATTCTTTTGTTAAAGAAGAATATATATTATCTATAGCTTTTATATCTTGTTTCAGAGTATTATAACTTTCTCTTAATACAAAAGCATTATAGAGCAATTGATATATTTTATATTCAATATTATACGGCGATATTTTAATAATATCTTCCATTTCTAATAGTTCATTATATATATTAGTTGCTTCTTCAAAATTATAAGTTTCAACCATAAGCATCATAGTATAGAATTTTTGTCTTAGTTTACCTATATTCTCAATTTCCGATATTTCATGTATATCTAATTTTTTTAATAATAATTCTATAATTTCTCCTCTTAAAGTTTTCTTACCATTTTCAAAATAACTTAAATGACTTTTGGAACATATTCCGTAAGCTAATGCATCTTGAGAATATCCGTTTTGCAATCTATTAAATTTTATCCATCCTGATAAAAAATCATATTCTATTTCTTTATCGAATACTTGCACGCAACCTTTCATAATCAACCTCCAAAGAACGTAATAAATAATATTTTATTTTAAGTTATATATTAGAATATTCATTCACCAAATCTAGTCAAATTATATATGTAAATTCAGTTTAAGTCAATTAATGCAACTATATTATTCAACTCATTTACTTTGCTATTTTTATTATTACCTTTTAAAATTATATATAAAGAATGTATCTTCTTATAGCTATTTGAATGTACTTATTTATTAAATAAATAGAGGTGATAATATATGAAATATAAAAATAATATACTTTTAGTTACAGGAAATATAGTATCAAAGATTGGAAGTAGTATACATAGAATTGCTCTTAATAGTTGGTTAATTTCTATAAGTCATAATGCAGCATTGCTAGGATGGGTTAATGCTATTACACATATCCCTATGTTGCTATTTAATTTTATTTCTGGGTATCTTGCGGATACTAGAGATAAGAAAAGAATAATTGTTATAACCGATTTAATCAGTGGCTTAGTCTGCATTCTATTTGCCATCTTTGTTAATGTTAATAGAATTTATATTCCATTAATTATAGTTGTTAATATTACTATGGCAATATGTAGTTCTTTATTTTCTCCATCACTCAGAGCATTAGTACCAGCAATTATATCAAAAGATACTATTAAAAAAACAAATGCTATATTATCTAATCTTAGTGAATTGGTGAAAATTATAGCACCTGCTCTTACTGCTTATTTATTAAGTCTAGATTTTATAACTATTAAAACATTATTTATTGCAAATGGCATAAGCTTTCTTATATCATCTATAAGTGAAATGTTTATTGACTATACGTATAGTGTAGAAAATAATAAGAAGACTTCTTTTGGCGATATATTTGATAATATAAAAGACGGTTTTCATTATTTAAAATCTAATGTAATATTGTTCAAATTAATTATATTTGCTATGATTACTAATTTTTTTCTTTCTGGATACAATGTTTTGTTGCCTTATTATAGTGAAGTAGTTCTTAATGATTCTAAACTATATGGTATAGCTCTTAGTTTTGAAGCAGCTGGAGCAATTGTTGCTTCGTTGTTCATATATTTATCTAAGAAAAAAATTGTTGAGTTAAATGATATTGTAAAAGCAACTATACCTCAAGGTATTTGTTTGGCTATTGCAGTTTATCCTCATAGTTACTTTTTATTAATATCAGTATTTTTATTTGGCTACTTTTTGTCAAGATTTAATGTTTTGTTTTTCACTTATGTTCAATCTTATTGTGATGAGAAATACTTAGGCAGAGTATTTGCTGTCATATTCACTATAGTTGGCATACTTATGCCTATTGGAAATGTAACTTTTGGGTATCTTTCTCAAACACTTAAAAATTATACTTTCATTGTTATTGGCTGTGGAATATTAATTGCCACATTTGGATTATTTACAAAAAAACGTTAAACTTCACATAATGATCTAAGTAGACTAATAATTTATCTATTAATTATGTTTAAAAATAGTATTTATTCCTCAAACTATAATTATAAGCAATTATATACAAGTCATTATTTAAGGAGTGATTACTATAGCAACTGTATTATATATAACCGTAAATTCTAAACCAGAACATCTATCTACAAGTAAAACCGTTGGGCGTATATTTATTGATAAATATAAACAACTTCATAGTGATGATACTATAGAAGAGCTTGACTTATATCGTGATGATATTCCAAGAGTTAATTATAAACTATTTACATCAAGAGCAACTTTAGTACATGGGGAAGAGTTTGAAAAATTATCTGATGACGAGAAAAATCAAGTAACTAGAATAAATCAGCTATGTGATCAGTTTCTAAAGGCTGATAAATATGTTATAGCAGCCCCCATGTGGAATGTGTTTTTTCCTTCAATGTTAAAACAGTATCTTGACTGTATTATTCAAAATGGGAAAGTTATTAATGTTGACACAGCAAATAAAAAGGTAGAAGGGCTACTAGATAATAAAATAAGAAAAATGGTTTATATTCAATCTTCTGGTGGAGATATTCCACTACTATTATCAAGAAAAGTTAATCATGGGCTCACCTATTTACATGATATATTCAAGTTTCTAGGTATTAAGAAATTTGATAAAATACTGGTAGAAGGCGTTGATATGAAATCTATTGGACGAGAACAAGCTATTCAAAATGCAATAGAAGATATTGATGATATGATAGACTATTTCTAAACTATACGGGGCTGTCTTATAATACATTTTTAATGTAAACAAGATAGCCCCTTCAATTATTTATATTTTTTCTATTCCATTACCTACAAATTTAATTTTTCTTTCTTTAAATAATCTTCCAACAGCTCTTTTAAAAGCATTCTTACTCATATTTAGTTCTGCTTTTATTTTATCTGGTGAACTTTTATCGTTAAGAGGTAATTTACCACCATTTTTTGCCATCTTATCTAATATTATCTGTGAATCTTTGTCCATTTGAAGATATGCTTTTGCTCTAAGACTAATATTTAACTTACCATCTTCTCTAACTTTTGTAACTCTACCTTCAATCATATCTCCACAATTAATATTTCCAAACAGTTCATTTTTAGGAATTAATCCATGATATTTATTATCTACGGCAACAAAAGCACCCACATTATCATTAACACTTATTACAATACCTTTTACCATATCCTCTTGATCATATGGTGATTTATTTGATAAATGTTTATATACATCCATAGTTGCACATAGTCTTTTACTTTTATCTACATATAATGCTACTAAATATTCATTATTAATTTTGATTTTAGTAGTTTGTTCTCTAAAAGGTAAGAATAAGTCTCTCTCAAGCCCCCAATCCATAAAAGCACCTATTCTAGTATCTTGTACCACCCTAAGTGGTACTAATTCACCTAAAACTATTTTAGGCTTTCTTGTTGTTGCTATTGGTCTATCTTTGGAATCTTTGTATATGAATACTTCCAATTTATGCCCAACTTTAATACCTTCTGGCACTTGTTTCTTTGGCAATAGTACCTCAAGTTTTTTCTTATTATCTTTTTCTTCTAAATAATTATCAGTAATAAATCCACTTGAAGTATCTTCAATTACATCATTATCACTAGTAAGGAATATTCCTATTGGTGATAATCTTTCTACTGTTAATAATTGCACTTTACCTAGTTGTATCATATAGTCACCTACTTTTTATTATTTTATCTTTTTTGCAAGAACTAATAAGCATAATGATAATATATTATAATGTATAGAGTAATAATTACCCTATACATCTACAGAGAAATTTCGTAATAATAACATATATTTATTATTATCATTTTATTAATAATATATCTAATTACTTATACATATCTTCAAGTATTTTACTAATATTTTCATCTTCAATATATTCATCGAAAGTAGCTTTTTTATCAAATGCTCCTGATGGAGTTATTTCTATTACTCTATCGGCAATAGTTTGAATAAATTTGTGGTCATGTGAAGTAAATATCATAGTTCCTTTGAAAGCTATTAATCCGTTGTTTACTGCTTGAATAGATTCAAGATCAAGATGGTTAGTTGGTTCATCAAGTAATAATACGTTAGCTCCAGATAACATTAGCTTAGAGAACATACATCTTACTTTTTCTCCTCCTGATAATACTTTTGCTTCTTTTGTTGGTTCATCACCTGAGAATAACATCTTACCTAAAAATCCTCTTATAAATGTTTCTGCTTTTTCTTCTGAGAACTGTCTTAACCAATCAATTAAATTAAGGTCAATATCTTCAAAATACTCACTATTATCTTTTGGTAAGTAATCAGTAGATGTAGTTACTCCCCATTTGTAAGAACCCTCATCTGGTTCCATTTCACCCATTAATATTTTGAATAATGTAGTTCTAGCTATTTCATTTTTTCCAAGAAGAATAATTTTATCTCCTTTTGCAACTGTAAAAGAAATATTATTAAGCACCTTTATACCATCAATAGTTTTACTAAGCCCTTCAACCATAAGAATATCTTTTCCTGCTTCTCTATCTGGGCTAAATCCTACAAATGGATAACGTCTTGATGAAGGTTGAATATCATCAATTGTAATTTTATCAAGTAATTTCTTTCTTGATGTAGCTTGCTTTGCTTTTGAAGCATTTGAACTAAATCTTGCGATAAAGGCTTGTAATTCTTTAATCTTTTCTTCTTTCTTTTTATTTTGGTCATTTATAAGTCTTAATGCAAGCTGGCTTGACTCATACCAGAAATCATAGTTACCTACAAATAATTTTGCCTTACCAAAATCAATATCTAACATATGCGTACATACTTTATTAAGGAAATGTCTATCATGAGATACTACTATAACTGTTTTTTCATAAGTAATTAAAAATTCTTCTAACCATGCAATAGCTTTAAAGTCAATATGGTTAGTAGGCTCATCAAGTAGTAAAATATCTGGTTCACCAAATAATGCCTGAGCTAATAATACTTTTACTTTTTCACTACCTTTTAATTCTTTCATCGTCTTATAATGTAAGTCTTTTTCAATTCCAAGACCCATTAGTAATTTCTCTGCATTAGTATCTGCGTCCCAACCATCAAGTTCAGCAAATTCTGTTTCAAGTTCAGATGCTCTATGTCCATCTTCTTCTGAAAAATCTTCTTTCATATATAATGCATCTTTTTCAAGTCTTATATCATATAACCTTTTGTGTCCCATTACTACTGTATCTAGTACCATACACTCATCAAATTCAAAATGATCTTGTTTAAGTACTGCAAGTCTCTCACCTGGTGTAATATTTACACTACCTTCTGTAGGCTCTATTTCACCTGATAATATTTTAAGAAATGTTGACTTTCCTGCTCCATTTGCTCCTATTACACCATAACAATTTCCTGGTGTGAATTTTACATTAACGTCCTTAAATAACTTTTTAGTTCCAAATCTAAGTTCTAATCCAGTAACTGTAATCAACTTAATATATCTCCTTCCACTTAATGGGATTATACCCTTTTAATTCACATATAAAAAGCGTGCTACGGCACGCTTTTTCAACTTGTTATATTATACACTGTTTTTATTAAAAATGGAATAGATTTTTTATTAAAATTTGGGTTGTTTATGAATTTGATTACTATTAATCTTAATTCTAATAACTTTTTTACAAAACAATTATGATAATCAGTATCATTTATCTATTGACATTTAATATAAAACATTATAAAATAAAATTGAATTTACCCATTTTGATAATTTAATTATAATCATATATCAAAAGGAGGGTGTTTTTTTATGTTTAATAAAAGACTATTAAGTCTTGTACCGAGTTCTATGAATTATATTGTAAAAACCGTTGTTTTCAACTGGTTTTGTCTTATTTCAAACATAGTATTTATACTAACTATTTGTAACTTTATAGCAACTGCTTATTCAAATATAACAAAAGCTACATCTATTATTTTACCATCTACATTAATAATATTTACATGTGCTATATTAAGGATTTTATTTACAAAATTATCAATAACCTCATCAACAACTTGTTCTCAAAATGCGAAAAATACACTAAGAGAAATAATATACAATCATTTAACTATGTTAGGCGTTTCTTACACTCAGTTTGTTTCTACATCTGAAGCAGTACAACTTAGTGTTGAAGGTATTGACCAATTAGAGATGTATTTTGCTCAATATGTTCCCCAACTATTTTATAGTGTGTTAGCACCTATAACACTTTTTATAGTTGTATCTATGATACATTTACCATCAGCTATTATACTACTTATTTGTGTTCCCATTATACCTTTAGCTATAATAGGTGTTCAAAAATTTGCAAAACGCCTATTAGGCAAGTATTGGTCTGCCTATACAGATCTTGGAGATACGTTCTTAGAAAATCTACAAGGTTTAACAACTTTAAAAATCTACCAAGCAGATAATGAGAAACATACCCAAATGAATCAGAATTCAGAAGTATTTCGTAAAGCTACTATGCGTGTATTAATTATGCAGTTAAATTCTATTTCTATAATGGATTTTGTAGCATATGGCGGTGCAGGAATTGGTATAATTGTATCTATATTAGGTTTCTTGGAAGGTAACATAACTTTATTTGGTGTATTATCTATTATCTTATTATCTTCAAACTTTTTTTTACCAATGAGGAAACTTGGATCATTTTTTCACGTTGCTATGAACGGTATTGCCGCAGCAGATAAAATATTTAAAATAATTGATGTTCCTATTCAATCAAATGAAAATCAACATATTAATGCTGATAAATCAATACATATTAAAAATCTTAGCTTTTCTTATAATAAGGAATCAGTTATTTTAAAAAATATTAATCTAGAAATTCCAGAAAGTAATTTTTGTTGTTTTGTTGGTGAAAGTGGCTGTGGAAAATCAACTCTGGCTTCTATTTTAACAGGTAAGCTTAGAAATTATACTGGAGATATATTATTTGGTAATACTTTGCTTAGTCATATAAGTGAAGAAACGCTTATGAGAAATATAACACTTGTAAATCATAATAGCTATATTTTTAAAGGTACGATTGAATATAATTTAAAAATGGGTAATAAAAATGCAACAAAAGAACAAATGCTACAAAGCCTAGAAGCAGTTAATCTATTAGAATTTATTAATCAAGAAAAAGGATTAGAAACTAAACTTACTGAGCAAGGCTCTAATCTATCTGGAGGACAAAAACAGAGACTTGCAATAGCAAGAGCTTTATTACATGATACTCCTATATACATATTTGACGAAGCTACATCTAATATAGATGTAGAAAGCGAAAATATTATTATGAATGCTATAAATATGTTAACAAGAACCAAAACTGTAATTCTTATATCTCATCGTTTGGCAAATGTGAAAAAAGCTGATTGTATTTTTGTTATGAAGGATGGCGTAATAGTTGAAAAAGGAACTCATAATGAATTAATTAAATCTCATTCACTCTATTCTAAACTATATGAAAAGCAATTATTACTAGAAAACTATGGGAAGGAGATTATTAATTATGAGCACAACTAGAAGAAGTAGTACAAAAATAATGTTAAAACTCATAGTGCTAGTGAAACCACTTATACATTTTATGTTATCAGCAATAATAATGGGAACTATTGGTTATTTATGTGCCACTGCTATAACTATACTAGGCGGAATGGCTATCATGAATATTTTAGGATATAATATGCCATTTACTATTAATACACTTTGTATATTACTAATATTATGTGCATTTATTAGAGCTATTTTACGCTACATAGAACAAGCCTGTAATCATTATATTGCATTTAAAATTCTTGCAATTATTAGAGATAAAGTTTTCAAAGCACTAAGAATATTATCGCCTGCAAAGTTGGAAGGAAAAGATAGAGGTAATCTAATCTCT
Source organism: Vallitalea sp. (assembly GCA_025210235.1). Lineage (GTDB taxonomy): Bacteria > Bacillota > Clostridia > Lachnospirales > Vallitaleaceae > Vallitalea. The sequence continues at coordinate 27,285 of JAOASG010000039.1, read as the reverse complement.
ATTATAACTTCTGATATAGAGCTTCTGGAAGTATTCTATGCACACACTATTTCACCTATAATTATTGGTGTTCTTACTTCTTTAATAATGACCTTGTATATTGGTAGTTTTCATCCATTATTAGGGATAGTAGCAATAGTAGCATACATATTTGTAGGTGCAATAATTCCAATAATTAATAGTAAAGTTGTAAAATATTCTGGGATTGAATATCGTAATGAAGTTGGTAAAATGAATTCACTTATGTTAGATAGTTTAAGAGGTGTTAGAGAATTAATTCAATACAATAAGATAAATGATAGATACAGCGAACTTCAAGATAATATGGCAAAGTTATCTTCATCTCAAAACAAGCTAAAAAAAGCAGAAAGTAATTCATTTGCAATAACTGATTTTACTATAATATTTTTTACTATTTCCATGCTATTTACATCTTTTTTCTTATATTCATATGGTGAAATAGATTTTTCTCATTTAGTCCTAGCTACTATTGCAATGTCTAGCTCATTTGGTCCTGTAGTGGCATTAAGTAGCTTATCTAATAATTTAGCACATACTCTTGCCAGTGGAGAACGTGTTCTTACTCTTTTAGAAGAAGAACCTATTGTTGAAGAAAAGATTGATGGAACAGACTTCACATTTGATAATCTAACTTGCAAAAATGTTAATTTTTCTTATGATAATACATTAATACTTGATAATATTTCCTTATCTGTTAATAAAGGTAATATTATAGGTATACTGGGAAAAAGTGGTTGTGGCAAATCTACTCTTCTAAAATTAATTATGCGTTTTTGGGATAAAGATAGCGGAGAAATTCTTTTTGGTAATGAAGATATTAAAAATATTAATACTAGGTCTTTAAGACAAAATGAAAGTTATGCTACACAAGATACTCATCTATTCAATGATACTATAGGTAATAATATTAAAATCGCTAATACTAGTGCTTCTTATGAAGAAGTTATTGAAGCCGCAAAAAAAGCATCTATTCATGATTTTATATCTAATCTACCTAAGGGGTACGATACACCTATTGGAGAATTAGGTGATAGATTATCTGGAGGTGAGAAACAGAGAATTGGTATTGCACGAACATTTCTCTCCCCTTCTTCTCTTATGCTTTTGGATGAACCAACTAGTAATCTTGATAGTTTAAATGAAGGGATTATTATTAAATCTCTTCTAGAAGCAAGAGAGGATAGAACTATTATACTTGTTTCTCATAGAAAATCAACTTTAGGTATTGCAGAAAAAATATATTCAATTGAAAAAGGTAGATTAAGTTAACTGATATATAACGGAGGTGTCACTTTGAAAATACTTTTTATTATACTTGGTTTTATATTTATAGGTATAGGTTCTATTGGCGTTGTATTACCAATATTGCCTACAGTCCCATTTCTACTTTTGGCATCATTTTGTTTTGCTAAAGGTAGTGACCGTTTTCATGATTGGTTTAAATCAACCAAGCTATACAAAAAGAATCTTGAAAGTTTTGAGCAAACAAGATCAATGACTTTAAAAACTAAATTATATATTCTTATTCCTGTTTCTCTCCTACTTGCCATTGCATTTTTAATGATGAGTAATATTCCAGGTCGTGTAGCTATTATTATTCTTGTTATTATAAAATATTATTATTTTATATTTAGAATTAAAACTATATAAACTATCAAAAAGGGCTTTCTCATATATTAAGAGAAAGCCACTCTTTTGATTACTTATATGTATCTATATACTCCATCCCTCTGCTGTTTCACGAATACTTACAAATCTCTTATAAACTCCATTATTTCTTAAAAGCTCTTTATGTGTTCCTTTTTCAACTATTTTTCCTTCATCAACTACAAGTATTTGATCTGCATTTTCAATAGTCGATAAGCGATGAGCAATAGTAATAATTGTTTTATTCTTTGTAAGCTCTGATATGGCATCCTGAATAAGATGCTCGTTTTCAGGATCAACTGAGGCAGTAGCTTCATCTAATATTACAATTGGTGAATTTTTAAGTATTGCTCTTGCTATAGAAATACGTTGTCTTTCACCTCCTGAAAGTGATGATCCTCCTTCTTCTACAACTGTATCATAACCATTTGGAAGAGCCATAATAAATTCATGACAACGAGATTTCTTTGCTGCATCAATTATTTCTTCTTCAGTGGCATTAGGTTTCCCAAAACAAATATTTTTACGAATAGTATCATTAAATAGATATACATTCTGAAATACCATTGAAATATTTGATAATAGGCTGTCACACGTAAACTCTTTTAAATCATGACCACCTAATCTAATAGTTCCTTTATTCACATCATAAAACCTTGCAATAAGATAACAAAGTGTGGTCTTACCACTACCAGAAGGACCTACAATAGCTGTTGTTGTATTTTCATTTATTTCAAAGGAAACGTTCTTAATTATTTCATTATTTTCATAGGCAAAAGAAACATTTTCAAATTCAATATCATAATTATTAATTGAGATATTACTTCCTTCCTCATCTATGTATTTCTCTCTTTTTAAATAATCAAGTTGATCCATTGCATCATCAATAATTCCAAGTACATGTGCAGAATCAGTAACAAGTTCTATTTTGCCAAAAATTGTGAATGAAAACATACAAAACATAATCATAATTGGAAGTTCCATTTGCCCTATATATGTAAGATATGCGGATGCAAATACAATGCCTACTGAGGCTAATTTCAATGAAATAAGATGTGCACAATTACTTGGTGTAAATCCCAACTCAATTTTTATATTAATATTTTTACTATCTGCACTAGCTTTCTTCATTGAAGCTATAGAAACACCGCTTTGCCCAAAAGATTTTACTATAGGTAGACCTCTTGCATATTCTATTGCTGCACTTGATATATCACGATATGCCGCTGCTGATACAGGAGAATTATTTACGCTATGTTTAGATACCCGAATTAAAAATATAAAAGAAATACTAACTCCTGCAATAGTAATCATAGCCACATATGGATTAAATACAACAAGACATAAAAACAAACAAATACAGCTTAAATATCCACCAATAAATGTATCAATCATCCTTATCCCCATACTTTCAAGAACACTAAGTCCTGTTGTTATAGAGTTTAACATCTCTCCTATATTTACTTTCTGAAAATATCCTAGAGAAACACGCTTAAGAATATCGCCAACTGCTAATCTATCTCTTGCAACAAGTTCATAGCTAATAGTTTCTTGGTATTTTGCACGAAGATAATCAAATACAAACCGCACAAGAATAAATAAAGTTATAAGTATTAGTGATCGCCATACCCATTTTTCATCAAACTCTGAAACTCCTCTTACATCATCTATTAGCAAGCCTAGTGTATAAGCAGCTATCATAATTGGGGCTGCTATAGCCCAAGTAGAAAGAATTGAAAAAACAAAACCTAAATAAAGTTTTCCCTTAAATTCACCACACCAGTCAATAATTCGCTTTATTGTCTTAAACATTAATACATGCCTCCTTTTTCTGGGAAACAGCCCAAGCTTTAGTACCAATATGAGACTTCCACATATCTCTATAAAGAGTACAGTTTTTAATAAGTTCTTCTTGATTACCTTGTGCTATAATATTACCATTTTTTAATACAACAATATTATCCGCATTTTTAATAGTAGAAAGTCTATGAGCAATAACTAGTAAAGTTTTTCCTTTTGTTAAAGCAGCTATTGATCTTTGAATTTTATCTTCGTTTTCTGGATCAGTAAAAGCTGTTGCTTCATCTAATATAACAATAGGTGCATTTTTTAGTATCATTCTTGCTATAGCTATTCTTTGTTTCTCTCCTCCAGAAAGGCGATTTCCAGCCTCACCTGCTGATGTGTTATATCCATCTTCAAACTTTAGTATAAACTCATCACATTGAGCGGCTTTTGCTGCATTATATACTTCTTGGTCAGTAGCTTTTGGATTTCCCAGCCTTATATTTTCAAGCAAAGAGCAGTTAAATAAAAAGTTATCTTGTGTGACAAAACTAACAATATTGCTTAATTGTGATAGTGGCATATCTTTTATATTAATATCACCTATTTTGATTTCACCGTCAGTTACATCATAGAATCTTGATAATAATTTTGCTACAGTAGATTTTCCACCTCCAGATGGTCCTACAAGAGCTGTAAAACTATTTTGTGGTAATTTCAAATTAATACTATGTAATACCTCTGTTTCTTTATCTTCTGTATATGAAAAGCTTACATTTGAAAGATTTACATCATAACCTGATAAAATAGCATTATCTATAGGCTCAGAAAGTTCTTCCATATCTAAGAAATCTTGAACTGTATAAATTGTAAATCCCATTTTCTTTAAATCGTTCATAAATACTTCTATTTTTGATAAAGATCCTATCATAGACATTGATAGCATTAAACATAGACATATTTCAGCAGGAGTAAGTACATTTTTAGTATACAGTAGCAACCCCATTGGTAGTGTCCCAAGTAAAGTGGAAGGAAAAATAGCAAAACAGAGTTTAAAAGATACCCATGTACTTGACATCCATTCAAGAATAAATATCTTATAATCTATAATAGCATTAGAGAACTTTTCATATGATTTCCCAGTTTGCCCAAATGCCTTAATCACTTGAATACCTTCAATGTATTCAACAATTGCACTACTTACTTGATTACTAGATTCCATATATTTTTCAAACTTTTTTTGACTCTTCTTCATTGTAATAGAAAACGGAATCATTGTAAGAGGAATAGTTACTATAGATGCAAGAGCCATACGCCAATCAAATATTAACAAAAATATAAATATTGTACTTGGAAGTAAAAGATTGCCTATAGCTTCTGGAATCATATGAGCAAGGGGTGGCTCAATACTTTCTATCTGATCAACAATTATATTTTTAATTTCTCCAATGGATTTTTCCATGACTTTTCCTAGAGGAGCACGTAAAAATTTATCTGCTACACCCATGCGAATCTTTTCTAGTATAGTGTATGCAGCTACATGAGAAATACCTGTAGAAATTCCAAAACAAACAACTTTAATTATATAGGAAATAATTGAAATAACAGACCATATTACTATTGTATTTACTGTTACAGTATTTTCTATAAAAGCTTTTAAGATATTATAAACACATATAAACGGTATCAGTCCCGCCATTACACTAATAATTGATAATATTATTGATAATATAATTTTTCCCTTACAGTATGATGCATGAGAAAAAAGGTAGGACAACCAACTTTTCTTTTTCATTAATAATCACCTCTTCATTCTTGTATTTCGATATTCAAGTGGGTTAATGCCAATTTCTTTTTTAAATGCTGCTGAAAATTTACTTGGACTATTATACCCCACTTCATTAGCAACAGCAGCGATATTTAAATCTGTAGTTCTTAACAACATTGTAGCTTTATTAATGCGATATTTCCTTAGATAAGCAAACAATGAGTCCCCATAAACAGCTTTGAAACAGGTTTTCATACCTGTAAGAGAAATATTGTACTTCTCAGAAAGCTGTTCTAGGGTATAATGTTTTTGTATGTCTGATGTTATAAGTGTATGTATTGATTTTATTTTTTCAGTTTGTGATTTATAAAAATAAGGTTTTATTATTTCACTATCATCAATTTCCAATCCACTTAAAAACAATAGAAGCTCTAAAACTTTTATCTTATAATAATATAATTTAATTTCTTGTGGTACATTATATAATTCTGAAAAAATATGCTCGATAGATGTGGCACTTCTCAAAAAATAATTTCTATTATTATGACAAAATTTTTTACTTAAGATAACAACTGAAACAGGAAAATCAGGAAATATTTTTTTGATGGAAGCATCTGCTTTATCCACCTCAAATGCAATAGTAATACCGTGATAATGAGACAGAGGAAAGTAAAAATCAGTATTATGATTAAAACGATTATCTATACGCAAATCTCCAGTTTCAATATAACTATATACTCCTGATTTTATTTCTTGTTCAATACGTCCCTCTTTACAATGATCAACGCAAAACATATTAGTATTTGAAACAAATTCAGATCTAAAACTACTCATATGGAAATCATTATAATTAATTCGTATTCCATCTAATACTTGATAAGATGTAATAACTCCATTTCCATCGTTACTTCTCATCTGGCATACCATATCACCATCATCAAACACTGTTAATTCTATATTATTTCCTAACTCATACCCGTCCATCTATACTACCTCACATTCGTATTATTTTATCTGCACAGCATTCTAGTAATTCATTATCGTGGGTAACTACAATTATAATATGTCCTTTTTGAGCAAGCTTTTGCAACATATCGCCAACTGAATTCATATGCTCTAAGTCAAGCCCACTTGTTGGTTCATCAAATAAAATAACTTTTTTTGAGCAAAGAACTCCTGTTGCAATGGCAAGTCTTTGCTTTTGTCCTCCTGACAATGCCATTGGATGATTTTCTTCAAATTCTGTTAAATCAAATTCTCCTAACGTATTATGTATTAGTTCATGATCTACGTCATCATTAGATATCTCACATTCTCCAAATACACTATCAGAAAATAATTGATGATTAACATCTTGCATAATCATATAGCAAAGTTTATTTCTTGTTTTTTTCTTAAGTTTTTTATTATCTAATGAAATACTACCACTTGTTGGTTCTTTTAAACCTGCAATACATTTTAGTAACATTGATTTTCCAGCACCATTAGAACCAGTAATTCCTAAGATTTCTCCATTAGATACTCCAAAATTTATATTTTCAAAAATAGTCTTATTTTTCATTTCACAACATAAATTATTAATAGTAAAACACCCATTATTATCTATTGAAGTAAACTGTTGTTTTTTTTGTATTAAACGGCGTAGCCCCATTTTTATTCTTTGTTCATCTGTTAATGAAAGAAATTCATCTCTATTATAAATATGTACTATATTACCATTCTCCATGTAAACTGCACGGTCAACAACGTCTGCTAGAAACCATAAACGATGTTCTGCAATTATAACAGTTTTACCTTGTGCTTTCACATGCTTTATCTGTTCTTTTAATATTTCTATAGTAGCTTCATCAAGATTAGCAGTAGGCTCATCAAGTACATAAATATCAGGATTCATAGCATATACACAGGCAAATGCTAAATTTTGTTTTTCTCCTCCTGACATATCAAATATACTTCTATTAGTAAGCTTTTTAATATTAAGTTCTGTAATAGTATATGAAATTCTTTTGATCATTTCTTCTTGAGGAATACCACAGTTTTCTAAACCAAAAGCAAGCTCCGCATCTGAGTTAAGATGAAAAAATTGAGATTTAGGATTTTGAAATACTGAACCTACAGTTTTTGCTAACTCATACATTTTAGTATCTATGACTTTTTTTCCATCTATAGTTACGTTTCCTGTTAGTGAGCATTCTTCATAGAAATGTGGAATTAAGCCATTTATTAGTTTTGTAACTGTAGTTTTACCACACCCACTTTTTCCACAAAGGATAATGCATTCTCCTTTTTTTATATTAAGATTAATATTACTTAACGCTTTGTTCTCACCAGCATAAGAAAAATTCACATTTTCAATATTGATCATATCATTCCTCCTCTCGATAAGATTGCAAGAATTGCAAAGCACACTGTAACAATAATTGATATGTAATCAAGTAACTTAAATTCCATATTAACTATACTTGTTTTTACACATGGATTCTCAATCCCTCTTGTTACTGCGGCAGCTGAAAGTTCGTCAGATGTATTTGTTGCACTTATCATAATTGGAACAATAGTATATTCAATCCTTTTTAGCCCCCTAATATTTCTTAATCTCATAGCATTACGAATATTGTGGTATTCTTCGCGAATAGAGGGTATATATCTTATAGTAACTGAAAGTGGTATAATTATTGCTTGTGGAAAACGGAATTTTCTTAGTGCTAATATAAGATACTGCATCTTAATCTTTTTAATTATAATAGTTCCTATCATTAAGCACGGTAGCATTTTTCGTAAATATATAACACTTACAGTAAAATATGTAATAATCTCATTATCTATGTTTGGAAAAATTGTATGCTCAATTATTACTATTACAGAAAATACAATTCCCCATTTTATAGCTTGTTTTTTACAACCACATATAACAAGAAGAACAAAAAGAGAAAATAAAAAACCAACCTCAACCCAAATTAATTGTTGTGTAAAAGCTACAATATTAGCAAGTAATAAAATACTCAAAGTACTACGAGCATCTAGAGGTGGTGTGTTTAATCTAATCATTATGCAACCACTCCAGCTTTTTTAAAATGTTTTTTAAACATACCGCTAGCAATGAATGCTCCAATTAGTCCACAAATAAATGTTACTATAACGATAACTATTAACATGTTTGTTGATGTTAATCTTGTTACTGTATTAATGTATGATTTCGGCATACCGAATTTCTTAATTCTTGAAATGAAATTGTCTGTATCAATCCAGAGAGGTAATGGTGAAGCTACCATACTTAAAGCAAATATACTATATCCAATAGCATTTCCTTTGAAACTTGAATATTTGGTAATATATCTTATAATCTCTGCTAATATACCAGTTATTATAAATGATATTGGTACTATAATATGAAATTGACCTGTTATCCCAAATAATAGACCTACGATTATACCCATTATCAATACAGTAAATGGCTTTTTAACTTTTGCAGTCAAAATCATGAACGGAATTCCACAAATCAACGCTGCTAACGAAGGTGATAAAAACCATATCATTGCATGGATTCCACCTAGCATATTAGTTATTGCTGAAAAAAGAAAATAAATACCTGAAAAGATTCCTATTGTTATAAGATCTTTTGCTATAAGTTTTTGTGATTTAGTATTTGACATAATAATCCTCCTATTTATATAAGTTATGTAACACAATGTAATTAGCAAATATAACATTGTTCAAGAGTTATTTTATAAGCTAGTAGTTTATTCGTCAAACCCATTTGGACACTAATGCACCAATTGGACATTAAAATTTTATAAATAAAATATTACAATAAAAAAGTAATGATAAAACTTACTCAGTTTTTTCATCACTTTATATATTTGTATTGATTAAGTTTTTATACCTTGTGCAACTATTATGGACAACCACACATCTATATAATTAATATTTTTCACTTTTACTTATCTATTATACTTAATCTTAATAGTGGATTATTAAGCATGTTCAAATTTCTATTAAACACTTCAAGAGATATCTTTTATCATCCTATCTAAAGTATTTACATCAAATTGGTGTTCCCCTTATGATTTTTCTAGAATATCCATACATATTTGGCATTACACTGCAATACTTCAAAGAATATATATATATACAAACTGTATATAGTTGCTGCCCAACCAATCATTTCTAAAGTAAATATAAATCTTTTTCTATTGAAATCCAAATATTTTTTGGCACTGTATCTATAACCTCCTATAGCAAAAATAATACATGTCGCTTTAAATGGAAATAATAAATATAAATTAATATCCTTATAGATTATAAAATGCAAACTATATCCACCTAAAAATGAAATTAATGTACACAATAACCTTCTGTGTTTATATTCTCTTATATAAAACATAAAAAATCACCCCTTATAAAATACTAATTATCATTTGTTAAGGCTGTTACATCTTGTGTCCGTTATACATATAGTACATTGTTGTTGGTGTATCTTATTCTGTTTTATACATATTTTACATTTATTTGTCTTTTATATATAAAAAAATATAGCTCTTTCATTTATTCTAAATAATTTTATTTTATTTATTATAATTGTACTATACACTGTTTTTGTCTATTCTTTTAAATTATTTTTCAATGTATATATTGAAAATTTATTTATAATTTTTTTAGAATAATTATTTATCACTACGCTCTTTTTTTGAGGTAATATCCATTTTATAATATTTTTACTTTTATTAATTACAATTTGAAAATCTTTATTGTACTCAATTAAAGGTTCTATGCCTATTCCAATAAATAATAATTTATTACTGTTAATGCTGTTAATTATTTTTTTAGTCATAACATCATAAAAAAATTTATTTTTATTTGTTATCCTATCTATATCCAAAAAATCTAATCCATAAGTATTTAACCATATACAACTTTCATAAGTATCTTGATTAATCTTTGATATATGATATCCACATATAAAATTATTTACTGTAAAATTTATAATTATAATTTTATTTTCTAATACTATTTTTTCTATATCTAATTTACTATTACTATAATATAATACTTGATGATTGGTATATTCCCAATCATCAAGTATTTCAATATTTTTAATATCTATCTTATAATTTTTAAAATCTATTTGTTTAATGATTTCATCAAACAGAAGTATCTCATTATAATACATTGTTACTTCTAATATAGACCCCATCTTAACACTTCCTTATTTTTAAAAAGTTCTACAATACCTTTTGAATATTTGTAAACTGATATACGGATATAATATTAATTCTGGAATAAGTAATTCCCTTATTATACACTTATATCTCTTTAAGGGAAGAAGTAAATTGATATCTAATTTAAATCGCTAGATATCACAGTAAGAAGTAATACTTTTATAGGTCGGTTAATTTATTTATTCAATAGAATACCTACTATACCAAATAAAGGAAACGTTAGAATACCTAGTATATATATTGTCAATATTGTTTTAATGTATGCTTCTTTAATATCACTAATAGCAGTATTACCAACGTCTTTTCTATTAAATGCCCAACTCCACTTTATTCTATTTCCTACTCCCCATGTTTTTGCTTCTTCCCATACCTTTTTATAATGAATCTTAATAAACTTTGAAAACCGCTTATTTTCATGTTGTAAAATAATGATAATATATATATATACAGTAAATGGATTTCCTATTAGTGTTAGTAATTTATTTTCTTTGTATATATATAATACAATTATTGAGTAACACATAAATATACACCATAAGATTATATACTTTTTACAGTTTGTTTTGATCTTAGTTAATATCTCCAATTATAATACCACCTTTTATTTTTCCATCTTTCATTTGTCATTTAATCGTTATTTCTGAAAATGCATAACTACATCCCACATACACATCCATTGGCAGTAAAGATGGCGTTGGTGGTGCAACTGTCCACTAACTCCTAGTCTCTCAGATGATAGGTGAAAAAATCTATAGATAATTCTAAAGTTTCTCCTTGACTAAACTCAACTCTACCAAAAAATTATATCCTGATAATGTAGTAGATTTAACAATATATTGATATACAATTAAATTAATCTACTCATACATTAATCTCTGAATTTGATTAAGTTAGTATAGATGGTTATTTGATACTTCCTTAATCTGTTGCCTGTCAGTATGTTTTTCAGTTCCATTTCTCCATTGTCATATGTATATATGTAGTAGTATAGAATATAAAATACTTGCAAGAATTAATGCTCTGCACGTATTCTTATTATTTAGTTTCTTTACTGAAACATACATTAACATATGAAGATATTCATATTAAGGTTGCGCTACAAGATATGTTTTAATAAATATTCCTTTTGTACTATATCTTCCATTAAAATTCAACATTCTAAATCAATTAATTGAAGATGTTAAAACAGACCTTACCCAGAAACTAATATGATCGGTTTTATACGACCATTATTTAACAAATCACGCACTAATTTTCCACATTACCATAAGAAATTATATCAAAATCAATCCCTAAACTGAGCATATTTAGCTTCTCAACTAAATATGGACTTAATAATATTCCTACTTGCCCATATTCAGTTACAATATTGCATGTTATACCAACATACTTGTATTGATTTTTAATTCTCAAAATTTCTGCTTGTTTTTCACCAAACACATCAACAAATTCTTTTATCTTGATTTCAATATCATCAATTGAAAAGAAATGAACATCATATATCCAAATATCGAATTTTGCAATCCTAGTTTTTGAAATCATATGTCCTTTTTTAATAACAGTTGTCGCTTTTACACTAAGAGATGAATCTATATTCGTAAAATCTAATTCATAATCTCTAATGATTAAGCTAATTTTTCCTAAAGAGCTCATCTTATCCCTTCCTAATTCAACATTTTTTCTAGTTTTTTTGCTAACTCAAGTAATTCTTCTTATGTAAAGTTTTGGGTTACTTTCATAGCTTCATAAGCCTTAATCTCATGAATATAGTATATTCTTCTATTATTGACCTTCCTATTGCATGTGTTCATATATGTTCTTTGTCATCTGCCTCATATCATACAATATTACTAGGAGATAAGATATTCATTATTTTTTATATTACGCTTATTGATAAATTTGTATTATTCCACTACCTCCGTATTATAGCTAATTACTTTGCCAGTATATGAATTAATAAAACATGAATATCTTGTTTTATCTTTCCATAGAATAACGCTCCAATCTTCTGAATCTCCTTCAAATGATGGTGTTGAACTTATGATAGCTCTATCAAATGTATCTACTTCTTTAAATAACTCAAGTGTCAAATTATAGGCATCAATACTATCAATCATCCAGTCATCAAAGGCTATCACACCCGGATACAATTTACTATCTCTTGTTAATCTTTTTTGCCTTACTACTTTATGTTTATTGGTATTAACTTGAACTTTTAGCATATTAGGAACTGTTGTTTTAATTTCTAAACCATCTGCATATATAAGAGACAGTGACCCACGATGATTTTCATCTAAGTACATAGTGACCTCAGACAAATAGAATTCTTTGTCACCCCATTCATCTTTAATTATTTTATCTGTTATTTTCGTTATTTCTTTAGCTGTTACTATTTCTGATGGAATTTCTTGGTTCAATTCTTTGACGGCTTTTTTACACGAACACAAGAGGGTTATCATAACTAAAGTTATAACTAATAGCTTAAATTTCAAATAACCATCTCCTAATCTAATAATTCTTTTATAGGGGTAAAATAATCAAATACTTTATCCGCATATTTTTTTTTGTTTATCTTCTGATGTTGCATTATATGCCCCGACTACTTTTTTCCATTCCTCTGTAGTTAACTCACTTAAAGCTTTATCCTTATAGATTCTACTAGCTTTATATGCTAAGACTACAACAATAGTCTCAATATTAAATGCTTCATCTACATATAAGCGCCACTCAGTTTCAACCTCTAAGTGGTTAAAACCTAAAGAGTTTTCATACATATATTGCATAAATTTTATAATAATTATTAATATCTATTATTGTGTAAACATAATTATTGGATAAATATTTAATATTCTCTTTTGTTATATCATCGTATTAATTATAACTCAAATTTTTAATTGATTGTTTACTATCATTAAGTCTTTAGATAGATTTATCTTTAGCCCCTTCTGAATTAACTAAAATATATATAAAAGAGAGCTAGCCATTAAGTTCTAGGTCTCTTTTATTATTTATTACTGTCTACTTAACACATCTAAAGATTCTGATAGAAAATCAATCTTTTATTTTATTTGACAAATACATCTTTGTTACTTCATCTGATATCTTAGTACTTATGGATTCAATTAACATTAATGCGTGTCTATTTACTTCAAAATTATCTTCATATAAGAACTCAACAAGTAATTTTCGTAACCTGTTATTATATGGTCTTTTATGTTATCTCCTGAACCTCTTGCATATCCTTCACTATCTAATTCTTTTATTTTGTTTCCATTATTGTCATACTGACTTGAATTTAATACTCAGTATTTATATCTATGGTGATATCTGTTTAATACTTTTATCTTATAGTTAGTCTATAATCATAGTTTGTCTAGTGTATACATGTAAAAGTATAGAAAATAAAATACGTGCAATAATTAATAATCTGCACGTATTCATATATTATTAAGCTTCTTTACTAAAATCTACATTAATATACAGATATTAATATTATGTTGCAAGATATGTTTTAAAACATTCCCTTTGTACTATATCATTAAAGTAATCTCGCTTCCTTAAAATATTCAATATCTTCTTCCGAATTCTGTACGCAAAAGCCTATTAGTTGATTATTCTTATTTAGGAAACAACCTATATCATGACTGATATTAATTTTTTTCTCTACATCTCCACCATCTTCAAATATACAGTATAATTTCATCCCATTAACCCAAACTTGATACTTGTCAGCATGATTATTATATTTGTCAATTAATATACTAGTTTCAAAAATAGGTTCTGCATACTCCTCAATAAATTTAATATCTTTATCCTTTATAAATTCATCTTCAGATATAAATAATGTTATTTTTTTAATGATTCCACTAATATTATCAATAAGTATTTCTAATGGAGGGTTATTTGTGCCAATTCCTGTTCTCCAATAACACCAATTATTTGAACAGAGTTCATTGGTTAAGATAATGTTCAACAATAGAAATTTATTTCCCATTACTTCATATTGTACTGATGCTTTTTTTATACTACACTTTAGATTTGTACATGTAAGATACATTCGTACCACCTCCTATTTCATCAGTGCATGGTATATTACACCTGTATCTCCATTAATACCAATTTCCCAACCGTTAATATTTGAAAAGAAATTCTTGCCAGATTGAACTTGTGGAATTACTTTTTGCACTGTTATTTTAAAACTATAAAAGAAATCCATGGTATGACTGTGATTGCCAAAACCATGGGGTTATATTAGAAATTATGATGCTAGTTATTTGACCACAGAGTTGTACCATCACTAGACAAAATTGCTCTCGGTATGTTATTTCCACCAAGTTCTTGTATAGTTCCTTTTTTAATGAATTGAATACTCTGACTGTTATTCACATGTATAGTCTTGATACTAACAGCACATGCGTAGTATTCGAGGTAACCTTCTTCATCCATCTCAAGACCATTGTCAGTTTCGTAAAATGAATTAATTACGCCTGAATACTTACTTCCATCATCGAAAATAAAAGTTAATTCCTCCTCTAAATCTTCCTTATTTTTTTGAATTAATGCCTTAATCATAAATTCTTCGTTCTTACTTGAAAACATATAAATTCTCCTTACCAACCTATTGGATTCGCTGGTACAATATGCGTACCTTTACTAGAATAATGGATGATTCCCCTCGTCGTATTTACAAGTCTACCAGTAGATGGATCTGCATACTGACCAATTATTTTTCCAAAATCCACTACTTCTTTTACATCATTAATCCATTTTCCTGTTCCTGCAAAATCATCAATTAAGGCTTGTGCATCATCTGCAGTACCATTGAATATACTTCTACCTTGAATGTAGTTATTATGTCCAACGATGTGCTTGCCTTGCTTACCAGCGTGTATTTTTTTATTCAAACCGTCAAGTTTATTAGGATCCTTCCCCCCTGAAGAAGACCCCCACCAAATTGCTCTTTAAGCCTGTCTACACCCTTTTTAACTGTATCCTCTGCATATTTTATACCGTTTTCAACTGTATTCTTAGCATATTTTATACCGTTATTAACCGTATTCTTTAATCCTTCTACTACTTGAAGTCCATTATTAACAACCCAATCTCCAGTTTTATATATTTCATTTAATATCTGTGGTCCGTAATTATTAACTACATATTGTGCTCCTTGGTATATTTCATATGCACCATTAATTGCTTCTGGTATTATAGCTGGGTTTGCACAAGCAATAGCTCCACCAATTTTTTTAATAATTATGGTATCTTCTTCATCAATTTTATTAGTTTCTTTATTACTGACCGTATTTATGTCATTGTAGGTGTAATGAATCTTAGTGTTTTTTGCTATTTCTGTTATTCTATTTCCTACTTCATCAATAGCGTTATCATATAGGCATCGCTTAATTAATTAGCTATAATAATCAACTGATAAATCTAAGTATTATTTAGAAAATATACATATCTATATCCAATTCAGCCCAATACATTGCATCAACTCAATAACTGGGGTTGTTATAGACATAATTGGTCTAAAGTCATCTTCACTTTTAATAATAACAAGGAATAGATAGTGAATTTCAAAGTATTTTTTTAATTTCTTTAGAATCTCAATTTTATCTTCTAGTATAATAATTAGTTTTACTAATTGATCATTTATATCTAATGACTTTTCTTCACCAAGACTATAAGACCAACAGGTATCTCTTCGATATATATTTCTATTAGGTACTTGTTCACCTTTTGTCCATTGTCGTGTTATACATACTCAATATAATTCGATTTTCTACCTAACACATATTTAGAAGTGTTAATTCTATTCTCATTTGTTCTGAACCGCTTAATTTATCCCATTCCTTTAATTGTTCGAAATGCTCTTTAAGCTTGTCATAGGCTTCTTTTAAATCATTATACATTATATAATAATCTTCATAATTTACTATTTTTTCATTATATTCATAAATCAATTCTCCCATTTGTTCTATAATTTTCTTATTTTCATCATTGTATAGAGTTGGAGCTTTCTCATACACGTTAGATTCATTAATGTCCTCTGTTAACTTCTCAAAATTAGCTGTATATTTAGAATAGCAATCATAGTATAATTCTTCACCACTTTTTTCTTTGTCATTTTGGCAACCACTTATAAAAAAAATACTTATCATCATAATAATTATTGTTTTTTGTATTATTTTCATTTTAATTTCTCCTTTATATCGTTCTATTGAATTTAAGTCATTCATTAATTTAGCATCTGAATTTTTATAATAATTATTAATATCTATTATTATGTTAATATAATTATTGGCTAAATATTTAATATTCTCTTTTGTTATATCATCGTATTAATTATAACTCAAATTTTTAATTGATTGTTTACTATCATTAAATCTTTAGATAAATTTATCTTTAGCCCCTTCTGAATTAACTAAAATATATATATAAGAGACCTAGCCATTAAGTTCTAGGTCTCTTTATTATTTATTACTGTCTACTTAACACATCTAAAGATTCTGATAGGAAATCAATCTTTTCTTTTATTTTACAAATACATCTTTGTAATACTTCATCTGATATCTTAGTACTTATGGATTCAATTAACATTAATGCGTGTCTATTAACTTCAAAATTATCTTCATATAACAACTCAACAAGTAAATCTACATGTTGTATATAATCCAAGTCTTCCAAAGCATATAGTAATGTTCCTCTACTTCCCTTGGTTTTTGGATGTCTTAACATGTATATGAGTGGTTCAACAGCCTTATCATTTCCAATATCCCCTAAGGCAATAGCTATCTCATTTCTTAAGATAATATTATCTGTCTTCTTAAGATATTTTATCAAAAGTTGAGTTGCTTGTTCATACTTTGTATTTCCTATCTCTTGAATGATATCAATAGCTTCATCAAATCTATTTCTTTTTATCTTTTCTTCTAATTCTATTAAGTTCATAATATCTCCTTATTTTACACTTGGACTTCCAATTGATTTCCAATAGTCGTATACTTCTTTTGCCATTTCGCTAGTCATGATATCACTGTCTCCGTATTCCTTTTTACCTATCCTATGCCACCATCTTTGAAACTGTTTATTATCATATCCGTACCATTTATCTCGTGAATTTTTATTTCCTCCTCTAAATGAGTTTCCTTTTTTTCCTTTGTTATTTCCCTTAGAAGAATGTCTCCCATTGTTGAAACTTTGTATAATAGGATTGTCTTTATAAGATTCAGTTTCTACTTTTGGAAGTCCCTCTATGTATATATCTTCACTTGGATTCTTCTGTTGAGCAATATATTCTAATTGTTCTTCTGTTAAATCTCCACCGGCATCAATGGAAAGCTCATTAAATAACCACCAACCAAGGGCGATTGCGTTAGCTTTTCGTAATGTTGCCTTTAATAGTTTAGTAAATATACTATAATCTATAGGGATAGGTGCTAAGGTTGTATTTCCTACCATAAGCCCCATCATACCCATTGAATTAATACTATGTTGTGAATTATTGCTAATACCATCTTTGCCATGTCCTGATTGTTGTACAATTCCTGGATTGACACAAGCAACCATTTCTCTAATGTGCGGATTATATTTTTCCTTATTGAACATATTAGTTTCTTTTTTACTTACTGTAGTACTACTATTCATACATGGTTTTAAATTACCAAGACTTTCACCCACACTTGAACTAATACTACTTATACTAGTTTCTCTTGTTTTCTCCCCTTTACTTTTAGGGAAATACTGATTATTACTTATTTTACTTTTAGCTTCTTTATGAAATGTAGAGTTAGTTATTATTTTATTCTTTTGCCTTGCTCTTAGTACAGCATTCCCTTGTTTTCTTAATGCTATTGCTTTAGCATGTGCATCATCTCTCCCACCTTGATCTTTTGCACTGTAATAATCATCTGTTGCCTGTCTTATTTTCTCCTGTATCCAATCAGGATATTTATCGTCCCCTGTTTGCCAGTGCCCTGTATAGTCCCAGTATACTAGAGGATTATTAGAGCAATATGTGTAGCGGTTTAGACTTAGTGGGTCACTAGTTTTTCCATAGTATGTATCTTGTTGCATAAATCTTGCTAGGGTTGGGTCATACATTCTAACAATTGTCGCTTTTACACTAAGAGATAATTCTATATTCGTAAATCTAATCCATAATCTCTAATGATTTAAATCTATATAATTAATATTTTGTTTTTTGTTAGTAATACTTAATAAAACTTTTTTTGCTTTTATTAATATAACCACTTAAACTCATAATAATTTTGCTCTACATAGATTTCATCTGATAAACTAGGTATACACCCATTTAAGATATTATTGTATATGTTTGTATATTTTGTTATCTCATCTTTTATTGACTTAATATTCAGCATTTTGTCTGTTTCCGACAAATTAGTATCGCTTAAATTTTCTTGTATATATTCTTCTCTTTCTTCACATATTTCAACAATAGTTGACCTTAATCTATCTGGATGATTTAATTCTATCAATGAATGACTATAAATAATAAAATCATCAAATCCTAGGCTATAGAATTGTAAAGCTTCATTAATAAGCCTTTCTACTATATAATACTTTTTAGATAAATAGAAAATTTTACAAATATCTATTATATCAACTTCTCCTGAACGTTCATCTGATTCAAGATTAATTAATTCTTCTGCTATCTTTAGACTATCCTCAATATTATCTTTTAGTGCTAAACATATTGCATAGTTTAAATAAGGATAATATGAATAATTCATTTTATTTTTTCCTAGGTTATGAGATATACAGAAGTATTTACATGCTTCAACTATATTACCTTGTTTAAATAATGCTACTCCTAAGTTATTATTTATTACATAATCATTATTAATTTTTAATCCTTGTTTCAATATATTCTCTACTTTTTTATACATATTTTGCCTTATATAGCCTTCACCTAATAATGAATATGTATAATGATACATAGGATTAAATGTAAGAGCTTGTTCTAGTACATTAATTGATTTGTCAGTTTTATATGTCCACCTTTTTTCAAATGGCTCACCAATACGCATATAGAAATATCCTAAACATGTTAATGATTTAAAACTAGGATATTCTTTTGTAATCTCTAACAATTTCTCTAAAGCCTCTTCTAAATTATTTGTTTCGATCAATTTATTAACTAAATTCAATAAATCTAATTGTACATCATCTATGCTAGCCTTCATATTTACACCTCCGTTTAAAATACAGGTACAGGAAATGGTATTGGACAAAATGGTATAGATGGTTGTTGTGACGGATTACCTATAACCTCTTTTATTATTTCATCTGCTAAATCTATTAATCCTTTTCTTACATGTTCAAAAGTATACTGCACTTTTTTATAAGTATGTATTGCATTATTCACATAATTCAATCCATCTATTAAACTGTTATCTAATATATTAAAATTTGATGGAGAAAATTGACCTCTGCCTCCTTTACCTTTCCTCACATGTCCATCTGGATAAACATTATCATAGCCACCTCTAGGGTATTGAACATCCCAGTTATCTGGTACCCACACATTTCCTCCTTTATCTACCCAACCTTTTTTATTTTTATCCCACTTAGGTCCTTTTTTAGGAGATTTATAACCTAGATTCTGCTGGTGGAACTTTTTTTGCGTAATCAATTGACTGATTCACACTTATACAGTTGTTACCTGTTAAAGAAACAGATGGTTTATAATTCACATTAATTTTATTACTGTTTTCATCCATCTTAACAATATCAACTTTGGAATTAATATCTTTTTCACCTTCAACATTATTTGTTTCCTTTTTCGTATTTTTTGAACCAGTACTTATACCATTATTACTTGCATAAATACCACTACTTATATTTGTACTATTATTTATATCACTTTCATTACTTGTACTTAAAGATATAGTTTCCTCCCACGACTCCTTAGAAAAATACTGATTATTACTTATTTTCTTTTTAGCTTCTTGATGAAATGAAGAATTATTTGTTATCTTTTTATTTTCTTCAGTATTTGTCTTGAGTGCAGTTTCTCCTAGTTTTCTCAACTTCAATGCGGCATCGTGTGCATCATCTCTCCCGCCTTGATCTGTTGCATTATAATAATCATCTGTTGCCTGTCTTATTTTCTCTTGTATCCAATCAGGATATTTTTCATCTCCTGTTTGCCAGTGTCCTGTGTAGTCCCAGTATACTAGAGGATTATTAGAGCAATATGTGTAGCGGTTTAGACTTAGTGGGTCACTTGTTTTTCCGTAGTATGTGTCTTGTTGCATGAATCTTGCTAGGGTTGGGTCATACATTCTTGAGTTTAGGTAGTATAGCCCTGTTTCTTCGTCGTATTGATATCCTGCGTATCTAAATGGGTTGTTTTTGTTTCCTGTTTTTTGTTTTATGTTTCCAAATGAATCGTAGTAGTATGTTGCTTCTATTTGTCCTTGTGCGTTTGCTAACGCTGTTACATCTGCGTGTCCGTTATACATATAGTACATTGTTGTTGGTGTTTCTTCTTCTGTTATTGTTCTTCCTATTAGATGAGTACCATATATGTTTCTTGCTTTTTGCTTTCCTTTGTCATCTGCTTCATATACTACCTTGTCTTGTTCGTATAGGTATCTTGTTATTTCTTCTTCTAGTTTCTTTTCTACTCTTAATCCTTCACCATTATATCTATATGCTATGACTTTATCTCCTGTTGTTATTTTTGTCATTTGATTGAATCCGTCATAGGTGTAGGCTATTGCTGTATCGTATAGTTCTTTGGCATGTTGTGTGTATCCATCTGTTTGTCCTGGTATTATTATTCCAAAGTTAGTGATTGGTTCTTTTAGTATGTCTATTTCTTTTATTTTTTCTTCTGTTTTGAATATCATGTTTCCGTTATTGTCGTATGAGTAACGGGTTGTTAAGTTGTCTTCGTAGTTTTGACGGTTAATCTTTATTAGTCTATTTAGATCATTGTAGGTGTAATGAATCTTAGTGCTTTTTACTCCTTCTGTTACTATTTCTGTTATTCTATTTCCTACTTCATCATAGTTGTATTGAGTTGTGTTACCTGATGGCTCCATTACACTTTTTAGTCTGTTTAGACTGTCATAGCTATATTTTGTTGTTCCTTTTACTTTTCCTCCTATTATTTCTGTTGCAGTTATTTTATTTCCTGCTTCGTCATAGGTGTATTGGTATGTATCTAGATTAACTGTTGCTCCACCTTGTGTTTTATCATTCTTTAGTAGTGTTAGGTGGTTGTTTTTATCATATGTGTAGTTTGATTTTAGCCCGTTTGTTAATACACTTTTTTTGTTGCCGTTATCATAGTATTCGTAATAGGTTGTTTGTCCATCTGCTATTACTTTTGATATTCTTTTGGCTTTGTCATATATTTTTTCTGTGATGTTTCCGTTTGGGTCGTCTATTATTTCTTTTGTGTATCCTTCTTGAACTGATTGTATTATATCATATTTGTATGATATTACACCAATGTTTGTTGTGTTTTTTAATACTACTCTTCCTAATTCGTCATATGATCGTGATATTGTTTCTGTATTGTTTTTGATTGTTAGTATGTTAGAGTTTTTGTCGTATGTGTAGTGTACCACATCATCTTTTGATTCTTTTTTAGTTAGTCTTCCATGAATGTCGTATTCATGTTTTATTTGGTTATTGTTTTTGTCTGTTGTTATATGTAATAGTCCATTTACATAATATGTATAGCTTACTGTCTTAGATCTGTCATATTTGTTTTGTCCGTCTACTATTTCTTTACCGCCATGTTCTATTCTTCTTATTGGTTTGTTTATTGTATTATATTCTAATGTTATTGTGTTTCCTTTTGCATCTGTTTGTGTTAGTAGATTGCCGTTTAAGTCATATGTGTATGTTGTTTTTTCTCCTAATGCGTTTTCTACCATAATTAGTCTATCTAGATAGTCATATGTGTAGTTGGTTACATTTGTGTTTGCATCTACTTTTTTGTTAATGTTTCCTCTGTTATCGTAGTATTGTTTTGTTGTATGTCCTTGTGCATCTGTTGTTTTTATTAGTCTATTGTTTTTGTCGTATGTATAGTGTTTTTCATCTTTATCTACATCTTCTGATTTTATCTGGGCATTATTTTTGTTATAGTATAGTTTTTCTGCTGTGTTGTTATATTGGTCTTTTATTTCTATTAGTAGCCCAAATGGATTGTATGTTTTGGTTATTGTGTTTCCTCGCCAATCTGTTTGTTTTGTTTGATTGCCGTCTTTATCATAGGTGTAGATAGTTGTGTGTTTTGTTTTTACTCCTTCTATATTTGTTGTTGTTATTTCTGATTTTATTAAGTTATTTAGTTCATCGTATTGATGCTCTGTTACTACACCATTTCCATCTGTTACGTATCTTACATTACCATTTTTGTCATATTTAGTTGTTGTTGTTATTTTTTGTTTTCCATCTGTTTTTTGTTGTGTATGACCTGTTTTGTTTCCTCCATTGTCATATGTATATATGTCTTGTGTTCCGTAGGTGTCTTCTTGCTTTTTTAAGTTTCCTTGTAAGTCGTATTGATATGTTATTGTATTACTTGGTAATGTGTCGTCACCTTCATATATAACTTTTTTTACTTTGTTATATGTGTTGTATTCAAATGTAGTTATGTTACCACATGCATCTGTTGTTGTTAGATTATTTCCTATTAAATCATATGTGTTACTTTGGATAGTTTGCTCTACATCTGTGTTTGTTTTTTTGATAGCTATAGTTGTTATGTTTGAATTGTCATCATAGTAATATTTTTTTATTGTTCCATCACAATATGTTTCTGCTGATTTTCTTCCCATAGTGTCATAGCTATATTTTATAGTGAAATCTAAGTTTCTATCTTGTGATTCGGCATCTTGCATTGTAATCTTTTAATTTGCTATTTCAAATCAAAATCTACTCCATTTAAAACGTATTTCTCTTGGGCTTATAAACCTTGATAGATTCTGTAACAGAATATACACAACACCCTAGAAATGTTTAATTTATGGCTATTGGATATATTGATAAGAAATGTTGATAAAACAAAGAACGTATCTTTGACAGCAAATGACTGTAACGATACGTTCTTTGAGACTGAATTATCCAGTCTATGTTGTTAGATTAATAAGCGGAGAGCTGTTAGTTTATAAAATTAATAACTCCGTCCCAATCCTTCATTGTAAAGATAGTCCTTTTGATTTCATATATTTTGCTTCGAGTTCTTTTAATTCACAATATTCTGAGATCAATTCATTGATTGACAAAATATCCCCTATTAAAATACTTGTACTATCAATTATTGTTTCATATAATTCAACTTTAGAAATTCTCTCAGACCATATAAATTCACTTCTTTCCCTAGGTGAATCTTCTATGAAGTCTCTAATATATTTTTGATTTTTTGCTTTAATCTGACTAACTAAGACTTCATCATCCTTCATTTCAAACTCAAGCCATATATTATCTGAATCAGGTATTTTTATAGTAACAAAACTACCGTGGTTTAAGTTTATTAAAGCATCATTTAAGCGTTTAAACCATATAATTAAAAATTCACCACTATATGGGATTTCTACATCTACAAAGCCCTCTACTGTATTATTGAATATAAGCTGAATTTCTCCCATAATAGTATTCACATCATCTTCAAATTCACTTATTTGGTTAATTCTTGAAATTCTGTTCTTTTCATCTTCAAGAATGCCATAATTAATTAAAAACATCTATTCCTCCTAAAAGCCAAAATCTGATAACGCAAATTTATAATTACCCTATGCTGAACGAAAGACTCCATTTTCCATATTAACAATAATATGTAATTCTTAAGGCATTCTAAAATATTATTTCTATTAATTCCAAACATTTTTAAAGGGTTATCTCAAAATAAAATTTTTATTATGAGACAACCCCTTCTTTTAATTATTAACCAATATTACTATCAATCAGATATCTTTATATATGTTTTATTTGTTTCTACATTATCTAAATTTAATTTCCATATTTCCTTTTGTTCATTCCCTCCTATATTAATTCCAAAATAAAAGGATGGGTCTAAAAATATAACTTGTTCATTCTTTAACTTTATTTCAATAGCATCACAAATCAACTCTTCTTCTTTTTCTTCTAAATTATAAAATTTAATTATATCGATGCAATTACCAATTGCACTATCTTGAGTAAAAATAATTTCACTAACTGATGATTTACCTTTCATCATATCCTCATCAATTTCGAAATTATAATTTACTGCATTTACTATTTTAATCCTTAGTTTAGAATATTCATTAATTGACTCAAATTCTATAAATTTAGAATTAATTTCAAAATATATAAATCTCAAATCAGGATAAAACTGTGCTATGCTATCTTCAATATCAACAAATCCAGTTAGAAACACATCTTTAACATCATTATTTTTAACTACTTTTTTCAGGTTATTTATCATTTTTATTTCTCCAATTCTTATATTATTTTATCATCTGGATTCCCAAATTCATTCCCATTCTCCAGATTTTAATATAGTACGGAATTCACCACTTTCTTTTAATACTAAAGTTACTCCATTACCACATATCTCTCTAAATTTCATCAAAGCTAATAAAAATATTAAAAATTTATTTTTACTTTTTTAGAATAATTTTTTATCACTACACTCTTTTTTTGAGGTAATATCTATTTTACAATATTTTTACTTTCAACAATTACAATTTTAAGTCTTTTTTACACTCCATTAAAGTTTCTATGCCTTTTCCAATAAATAATAATTTATTACTTATACTATTAATTATTTTTTTAGTCACCACTTCATAAAAAAATATATTTTTATTTGTATATCAAAAAATTCTAATCCATACCATAAGTATTTAACCATATTAATCCAATTATCATGTCTGAGTAAAAGTAAACTCCATCAAGAGATGTATGCTGGACTTTGTATTTACCATAGAAAAGGTTACTTCGCTTCTTCAATAGGCAAAGTAACCTTTTCTTTTTTATCTACCTTGTACTACTATAGTGTAGAAATACCCTCGTAGTTTTATATGTTAATTCTTCACTTAGTTCATTGATTTATCCAATTCTTCGGGTAATGGGTTTCTTGTTAGATTCTTATCTCTATATTTTTCCTTTGAAACACCAAACTTTTTGAAGTTGGCTCTTGCTTCTTTTAAAGAAATTTTATTTGCACCTATATTGATATCAGCATTTTCATGAGCAACTACATCATACTGCCATAAGCATACCTCACAAATATCTACAATTATTTCATCATCATTACTTATTGTATAGTAACCACAACATGGGCATTGTAATTTTTTCATTATAATTTCTCCTTACTTTGGCATATATAATTCAACTTGTTGTGTCCAATAATTTAACCCCTCAGATGGTTTGAAATAT
This sequence comes from Vallitalea sp., assembly GCA_025210235.1. Classification (GTDB taxonomy): domain Bacteria; phylum Bacillota; class Clostridia; order Lachnospirales; family Vallitaleaceae; genus Vallitalea. The sequence continues at coordinate 1,440 of JAOASG010000039.1, read as the reverse complement.
GTTGAAATACCACCATACTGATTTATTATTCCAAATTCATTTGTAGTTAAATCATACCTGAAATAAGTACCTCCTTCTGAGATAAAATCTTGTGTTGTTAACGTAGGTGCTTTTTCTAGGAAATTTCTAGAACCTTGGAGATATTCTTCAGCAGTATTATATCCAAAATCATCTCCATGATCTAAAAAGTGTTTTTTAAGTTTCTTACCGTTCTTAAAGTCGGCACTTATATTTCTTATGCCCTGATAACCTTTATTCATCTCTTGAGTTAATGATTGGCTATAAGCTAATTGCTCTTTTAATGCCCCATACTGATACATCATAGCCGCATTATAGAATCCAAACTCTTTAACCCCTATTGTGAATAAAGCTATTTCATCCGCTACAACAAATAACGAACCAAAGAATAACCCTGATTTAACTGCAACTTGACCAAATTCATGTAATCTATCTGTAGCAGTCTTAGCATCTTCTTTTTGTTGCCACATTGGTGCAAATGTGTTTACAAAAATTTCTTGGTCTACAAGTGTATCACCTAAATTTCTTGCCCCTAGAACATACCTTTCGTATTCCTTAGAAACGTCTACACCCCAATAAATTGTATTTGAAAATGGTACATTTGTCCACTCAACATATTTTTCCCAATAGGATTTATTACCTTTTTCTTTACAATGTTCACCCCTGTAACTATCTTTTTCTGATACTACCTTGTTAGTTTCCTTCTCACTAACCGTACTACTATTTGTATTATTATTTGTATCACTACCACTTGTACTTAATGCCCTAGTTTTCTCCCATGACTCCTTAGAAAAATACTGATTATTACTTATTCTCTTTTTAGCTTCTTGATGAAATGAAGAGTTATTTGTTATTTTTGTATCTTCACTTTTAAATGCTAATGCAATTTTTCCTAGTTTTCTCAATTTCAATGCAGCAGCGTGTGCATCATCTCTCCCACCTTGATCTGTTGCATTATAATAATCATCTGTTGCCTGTCTTATTCTCTCTTGTATCCAATCAGGATATTTTTCATCCCCTGTTTGCCAGTGTCCTGTATAGTCCCAGTATACTAGAGGATTATTAGAGCAATATGTGTAACGGTTTAGACTTAGTGGGTCACTTGTTTTTCCATAGTATGTGTCTTGTTGCATGAATCTTGCTAGGGTTGGGTCATACATTCTTGAGTTTAGGTAGTATAGCCCTGTTTCTAAATGGGTTGTTTTTGTTTTTTGTTTTATGTTTCCAAATGAATCGTAGTAGTATGTTGCTTCTATTTGTCCTTGTGCGTTCGCTAACGCTGTTACATCTGCGTGTCCGTTATTACATATAGTACATTGTTGTTGGTGTTTCTTCTTCTGTTATTGTTCTTCCTATTAGATGAGTACCTTATATGTTTCTTGCTTTCCTTTGTCATCTGCTTCATTTACTACCTTGTCTTGT
>JAOASG010000038.1 GCA_025210235.1 Vallitalea sp. | reverse complement strand
GACAATAGTTTTCCAATTAAAAATTCTGCTGAAATATAATAAAGTTTTTTATCTCCTTCATTTATCTTTACACTATTTATTTTTTGTTTTGTAATCGCTAGTAATGCAAGATATATTTCTTCATTACTACAATCATCTAATAATTTATTATATTTATCTGCTACATAAGTATTTAATAACTTTTCCATATATTTCTCCCTTAACTTTATGTTCTAATATTATGTCACCATTCAATTTGAAAAACTTTTAATTCTTTATTCTATCCTTTTACAGAACCACCTAAATTAAGTGTGATATATTTTTGAAGACTTATAAATAATATTGTTATCGGAACTGAAATAAGCATTGATCCAGCAGCAAACCTTGAGAAAAATTGGGAAATATCCCCTGTTCCTGCGCCTCCTGCCATTTCCATTAGCCCAATTGCCACAGTCCAGTTATCTCTATTAGGACCTAATATCATTTTTGCAAAGATATAATCACTCCAAGGAGCTGCAAATGCCATTAAAGAAGTATATACAAGAATAGGTTTTGCATTAGGTAGCATAATTTTTGTAAACACTTGCAAATTATTTGCACCATCAATCCGAGCTGCTTCTTCCATAGAACTATTAATTGTATCAAAGAACCCTTTTGCTACTAAGAACCCTAATCCTGCACCAGCTACATAAACAATGACAAGAGAGTTTAAGTTACCTAAAAGATTGAACATCATCAATATAAGATAAACAGCTACCATAGCCATAAATCCTGGAAACATACCTATAATTAGAGTCCCTTTCATCATAGTTTTTCTTCCCTTAAATCGAAAACGAGACATGCTATAAGCAGTAACAATATTCATATATGTTGAACCAATGCAAGATATAACCGCTACATATAGTGTATTTATTAACCATTTAGGATATATATAATAACTGGTATCTGTAAATAAGTCTTTAAAGTTTTTCAAACTCCATACTCGTGGAAAAAAGCCTTTTTGATCATACATCGTTCCTTGTCCATTAAATGCAGTAGCAAATAACCATATAAGAGGAAAAATCCATACTGCCGTTATAATTATTACAGCTATATTTGCACCAATAGTATCCATTATCTTACCAAGCTTAACTTTCTTTCTCATTGGAATTGATCCTCCTTCTTATAAGCATTTGATCGTGTGTAGACAATTAAGGAACAACAAGACATTATCACAAATAAAATCAACCCTACGACTGCTGCTATTGAGTAATACGAATTTTCCAAAGATAAATTGTATAACCAGTTAATCAATAAATCAGAGTCATTGGCAAGAAAATAACCATCTGAATAAGGTCTAGTTCCTGTTAAGTAGAAGAACAATCCAAAGTTATTGAAGTTCGCCATAAATTGTCCAATAAGCACGGGAGTTGTGGCGAAAATAACATAAGGAAGTGTAAGGTGTCTAAAAATTTGGAGAGAAGATGCTCCTTCAATTTTTCCTACTTCATAAAGTTCATCAGGAATAGCATTAAGAATTCCTGTTGCAAGTAACATTATAGAAGGAATTGCAAGCCAACCTCCTACAAAAAAAGCAGTCGTTCTTGCAGGCCATTTACCAACTAAAAAGTCAATTGGCTGAGCTAAATTAAATGCTTTCATCAAAACTTGATTGATTGGTCCAAATGAACTAAAGAAGAATCTTAAACCTAGTAGTGAAATAAACTGGGGTACGGCAAATGAAAGCATAATACAACTTCTATATAACTTTTTACCTTTAATACTTTTCTTATTCAATAATACCGCAAGACCTACCCCACCTAAATAATATGCTGTTGTTGCTACAATTGCCCATGTAACATTCCATACAAGGATTTTGCCTATAGTTTTTGAGTAAGCCCCTAAAGAAAGTAGTTTTTTAAAACTTCCTAATCCTACCCAATCCACTAATTGTGCAGGGGGCAGATGATTAGGTGCACCAAAATTAGTAAATGCAATAAGAATCATGAAAACTAAAGGAATTATAGTAAATAAAAGTGCTCCTATAACAGGTAATATTAAAAAAGTTATATATAGTTTATTATTAATCAAACTATAAACTAATTTTTTTGCTTTTGGTAAAGATTTTCCTTGAGCAATCTGCTTATAGCTCATTTCACACTCTTTAATACTATAGATATATATGCATATAAACACAAAAGTGATTAGCCAAGAAAACACACCGTAAACCAACATAAAAGTAGAGTGGTCCCCTACTATCCCATTTACAAGATCATATGATTTATCTCCTAAAGTGATTAACCCATAAAATTGACTCCATCCCAATGTTATAAAATAATAAATATATGCAATTTGTATTCCTAAATATATGCAACCTTTTAAGTATTGCTTTGTTTTAAAATGCCCATACCCCATAATAATAAATGAAATTTTGGTATTTTTATGAGATTGAGTTATAAACTTTATTGCATTAGAAAAAGTAGTTAAAATAATAGCAAAGAATATCTTGATTTTATTTAAAAAAGTTTTATTTTCGTTTAATATTTGTCTACTCACATTTTGCCTCCTATAAAAGAAAAGTGGCTACGCCACGCTTTGTGTAGCAAATTTCTACAACAAAAAAGTTTCCTTACCGTTAATGAAGATGCTTCTAATTCATTAACTAAATTAGAGACTTTCCTATAGCAGAATAAGTAGAGAGCATATTAAACTATGCTCCCTATAAGTTGCATTTTATTACTCTAAAGCTGTAATTGCATCTTTTATATCTTTACTTAATTTTTCAAGTTCAGCCTTAATATCATCATCTAAGTCAAAGTTAATAGAATCATCATGATGGTCATCTACAAACTTGTTAAAGACAGACTGTGCTGGTCCCCATACTTGACCCATTTCAGGTATAGTCGGCATACCTATAAATTTATTATCTAGTGTTTGCTCAAACATAGCTTTTGTTCCTTGTGTCATACCTTCATAAGCACTATTACGAATTGGTGTTAAGCTTGTTGCAATACCTTTTTCTATTACATTTTCTGTTTGTGCAGCAAATATAATATATAATCTAGATGCATTAGGATATTGTGTAAATGAACTTATTAGTCCACCTGTCGTTCCACCCATAGATTTTGTTGGGATAGTTACTTCTCCTTCTTGTAATGGTGTTTTAATATCACCATCAGCTGGAAGAACTGGTAATGGCATATAACCAAGATCTTCATATGCTTCTTCTTCTGTTGAATAAACTTCTTGAGTAACTAATTGATTTACAATATTTCTAATTTGATTTGGTGTATTTAATGTTCCAATGAAATTACCTCTTGCCATTTCTCCAGGAATTTGATTAGTTGTTTCCCAAGTTACATGAGTATCATACATAGTTTCTGCTATATCTCTCATAACTTTTGCACCTTTATAAGAATCACCTATGTTAAATCCTAAATCAGATGTATCTGTACCATCTTTAAACAAGTAACTTCCGTAAGATTCTAATAGTCCATATGAATTATAAACATTACTTACTTCATATATAATTCCATGTGTAGCAGAAGTATCTTTATAGATTCCATCTTTTACACCTCTATTAAATGCGTATAAATCATTCCAACTTTTTACAGCTAATTCTCCGTTTTCGTCTTTCCATTCTTTTGGTACTAAGCTTTTTCTATACATAAGCATTGTTGTTTGAATTGTCATTGGATATCCATAATATGTATCATTGTATTTAAAACTATCCCATCCCCATTTTGGAATATCATTATTATCCATTGCTTTTATTGCAGGGTCAATTGGCATAATTAAATGTCCTGCATACCAGTTACCCTTATCATTTGAAACTATAAAAACATCTGGAGCTTTACCTGCTGGTCCATCAATTTCTAATTGAAATCCATCGTCAGGTACAATTTCAACTTTTACATCATACTCTTTATACATTTCTTCAAATTTTTTTGCTAGTTGATATGCATAACCTGATTCTCTATCTCCTGCTGGTGAGGCTACTCTGATTGTTGCACCTTTTTCTGGTAAAAATACAGCTCCTGGGAACTTTTTCTTAGCAGAATTATCTACATTATTACTTGCATCTCCACCTTTTTGCCCACATCCAGTAAATATACTACTTAGTACTAAAATTGCTACAACTAAACTAACTCGTAACTTCTTCATTTTTATTCCTCCTTAATAGTTTTAATATATTTTAATAATTTTTACTTCAAAAGCTTCTAAGTACGTTTTATCCAATGGTGTTTCGCCATACAGCTGCACTTGTGTTTCACTAGACTCTTCTATTACATACTTTTCTCGTCTATCTGAAACATTAGCAATCACTATTATTGCCTCTTTCTTTGTATACTTTTTATAGGCTAATACTGATGAATTAGTTGTCTCTAAAAACTCTAAGTCACCTCTTCTAAGTGCTACATGTTCATGTCTTAACTGAATAAGGTGCTTATAGTAGTTAAACACTTCAATATTTTGCTCTTTATCCCAACACATAGCAACACGATTGCCCTCTAAGTTACAATTTGTTATTTTACCTAATCCAATCTCATCTCCATAATAAATACATGGAAATCCTGATAATGTAAGTTGCATTGCCGTAATTAGATGAATGATACGTTCATCTTCAAAGTATGTCCTGATTCTTGGAACATCATGAGAACCCATTAAGTTTAAAAGAACATCAAAAATTGGTTTAGGATACCTTATTGTAAACTCCTCATATTTATTTTGAAACTTAATAATATCTATTTGATATTGATCTAAAGACCTATCCAAAGAATATTTTGCTAAGAGCCCAAATAACCATGTTCTTAATGGATAATTCATAACTGAGTCAAATGTGTCCCCTTGCAAGTAACGATAGGAATCATTCCAAGACTCTCCAATAATAATTGCCTCTGGATTTATCTGCTTAACGATTTCTCTAAATTTTCGCCAAAATGTTAATCCAATTTCATTTGCAACATCTAATCGCCAACCATCTATATTAAAGTTTTTTGTCCAATAGGCCACCACATCTAATAAATACTCCTCAACTTCACTATTATGTGTATTTAATTTTGGCATATCTGCTACACTAGCAAATGTTTCATACTTTAGTGGATAATCTTTTCTAGAAATGGGAAATTCATTAATATAATACCATTCCTTATATATAGACTTTTCTTGATTTTCTAGTACATCTTCAAAGGCAAAAAAGTGAGATGATGTATGATTAAATACAGCGTCTAATATTACTTTAATTCCCCTTTGATGAGCGCAGTCTACTAATGTCTTGAAATCTTCTTTTGTCCCTAATCTTGGATCTATTTCCATATAATCTACTGTTTCATATCGGTGAGATGTGTTTGCTTTAAAAATTGGTGTAGTATAAATTGCAGTAATGCCTAAATCTTTCAGATAATCTAATCTCTTTGTTATTCCTTTTAGTGTTCCACCTCTTAATTCATACTGACTTTCAGGTGTTTTACTGCTTACTTTACCATCATCTGTACTGAATGAATCAGGGAAAATCTGATAACATACTCCATCTTTTGCCCATTCTGGAACTTGTACACAGTCCTCTTGATTCAAATAAGAAATAAAGAAGTTCTTTAAATCTTTGGAATCTGCTTGTTCTACACAACCCATCTCATTGAAGAAGGTCACACTCCCATCATTAGATGTTAACTTGAAGTAGTATCCTAGACGATTACGTGGTGGCTTAACACGTACGCGGTAGTAAGAACAATATTCTGTTTGTGCTACTTCCTTCATTTCCTTTTGTCCAACTTCCATATCTTTTATTTCATGGATTAAGTATTGGTCAAAATATATAATTTCTACTTTTTTAAAATCATCTTTTCCTACCTGTAAAAGTATTTCGGCTTCATTGTGTCCTACTATATAAGCATAGTTTCCACAAGACCTATGTATAATTAATTCTTGTTTCATATTTTCTCCTTACTGTATCTATTTATATAAGTAATTGCAAAACTACAGGGAATGTTATAAGAACTAAATATTATATGTAAAGAATTTATAATTCAGTTTTGCAATTACCTATTTATTTATAAATTAACATACTCAAAGTAGTCAAAGTCTGCATAATTGCAACTAGGTTTACCATTTGAAGTAGCAAATATACCTATATAAGCTCCTGTATGGCCCCCAGAGATATCGCAAGCTAAATTTCTACCATCTACTATTCCACCGATATTACACCATTTCGAAGGTTCTACACTGTAATAAAATCTATAGTCTTGTTCGTCTCCATCAACTTTGAGATAGATGCATTTTGTATTTGCTACTTCTTCTTTTGCAACAAGCACATCTTTTCCCTTAAAACGTCTAATTAATGTGATATATGTCGTTCCTAAATTTTTTTCTATGAATAACCTTGTATGAGCCTTATAATTTAAATACGTTGTAAGTCCTACTTGCTCATATTCATTTAGATTAACTTCTATCTTAGTTGCTGCACTAAACGTCCAACTTGTTTGTCTTCTTCCTAAAAAGCTTACATTGTCATCCTGTGTAATATTAGTAGGTTGCATCTTTAATCTTAAATAACCTTTTCTCTCTTTAAGGCTATAGAAATCCATTTTTTGATTTCTAATTGTATTAAAGCATAACTCTAATTGGTCACTTTCAAAATGACTACATCCACTTTCAAAAGGTATTGGATATGATGTTAGATTTGGTAACGGATACTCCTCTTCTACTTTTCCTGTAAGAGGACTTACAATAGGTCCAAATTCATCTTCCCATACCATAGGTACTAAAAAAGTTTCTCTTCCCATATTTCTATAATACCCTCCAAAAGAATGAATCAGGTTACCACCATCATAATACCCACCCTTAGGTCTTGATCCTAGACACACCATGTACCATTCACCATTTTGAGTTTCAACAAGATCTGCATGTCCTACATTTTGTATTGGATATGTACGATGAAGATGTTTATGCGTAAGAATTGGGTTTCTTGGAATCGATTCATAAGGTCCAAATAAGTTTGTACTTCGTGCCATCGTAACTGTATGCCAATGACATGTCCCACCTTCTGCAATCATCAAATAATAGTAGCTATTACGCTTATAAATATGTGGTCCCTCTGGAAAATTACCTCCACAGCCATTCCATAGACTATATTTTTGCCCTACTAATTCAAATGTATCTAGATTAATTTCTTGAACCCATATCTCAGTATCTCCACCACCGTTGCCATTTTGACGTTCTCTATTGGCATGAAAATACGCTTTACCATCATCGTCAAAGAAAAGCGAACTATCTATACCTGGTGCATCTTGAATATAATGTACCTCTGACCATGGTCCTGCTGGATCTTTTGCCGTTATAATAAAGTTATAATCTAATCTTGGCCATTCTTTTCTAATACATGTAGAAATTATATAAAAGGTCCCATTATTATATCTAATTGTACATGCTTGTACTCCTCCTGACACCCCTACATCTAAGTTTAACATTTGTTCTTCTCTATCGATCGCATTTCCTATCTGCTTCCAATTAACCAAATCTTTACTATGCCAAACAGGAATCGCAGGAAAATACTCAAACGAAGAGTTAACTAAATAATAATCATCTCCAACCCTACAAATTGAAGGATCTGGATAAAATCCTGGAATAATTGGATTTTTGAATGTTTTTTGTTTTTTATAATAATCCATGCTTTCTCCTTTCTACTTTGTAGGATATCTGAGTAATTACAAAACTACAACTTATTGTTGGTACACATAAACTAAAAAATTACTCTATAATACTTAAATTTTATAATTTTATTTGGTTACTCGGTTAATCTTTTTAGATTATAACACCCCTCATATATATTGTCAATAAAGTAACCAATATATTTTTATTGTTTTTCGTCATGTTATACAACTTACTCAATTCATTAACCCTAAAAGTATGGAAGTATTAAGATTTAAACATAACCCTTAAGAAAAAATCCCCCAAACACAAGTGTTTGAGGGATCGTATCATTTTATTATTCTTTTAATATCCATTTTAGAATTAATAATTCGATGAATTTCAATCGTATCTTCTAATACAACATAAAACACCAAATATTTATCAACTATCATTTTTCTATATTGAATACCTAGAACATTTGTTGAATATTTTTCATTCATTAACGGAAATTATTTCAAATCATTAATTTTTTTAATAATTTTATCATATTGTTTGAGAGCTGTGTTTGGGTAGAATTGCGATAAATAATCTATTATGTCTCCCAAGTCTATCTTTGCAGTCGGAAGTATTTTAATACTATACCTTTTCAATGAGTTTTTCCCTCATTTCTTTTGATACTTCATCAAAATCATATCTTATATCTGTTGATTTTGCCTCAACTGCTGCTTCTTTTAGTTTATCATAAATCATGTAGTCCACTTTTAATTTTTCATAAGCTTCAATACTCATAACAACCATATCACCATAACCATTTTTAGTTAAATAAACTGGTTCTAATGTTTCATGAACAATTTTTGAAATATCAGTAAATTTATTTCTTAAATCTGATACCGGTCTAATTTCTGGCATATCATCACTCCTTCTTATTATATCATAATATTATCATAATTATGTTAGCTAATCAATTAGTTTCTATTATTATTAAGATTCAATTCACCAAACAATTGATGTTGAGGTACTTCTAAAAGCTATAAATAAGATTTAATTTTTTTTTTATTATTTCTTAGTTACTTGTTTGTTACTTGTAAGTAAAAATTGATACATTTTTATAGACATTTATATAAGCAAAAATCCCCCAAACACAAGTGTTTGAGGGATTTTAATTTTAATAATATTATCTTTTTGAGAATTTGCAGTATTTGTTTTCTCATGTTTATTTAAGCTTTGTTAGTTACCTGTTAGTTACTGTTAAAGGTTTAACAACCTTTAACACAACGCCTTCAATTTGAGAATGAATATCTTCATATTCAAATAAACTGTCTAAATACTCATTAGGTAAATTGTCTTTAATAATATTAAAGTAGTAACAATTTTTTTTAGATAGATTTTTATATTCATTGTTATCACATAAAATTTTTTGCAACTCTTCTAATGAACAATTGGTATTGTTTTTTGTAACTAAATCTTTTCTACCTTCTATTGCTTTCATGCACCCTACTAGATCATAGTCACCTACGTATTCGGGATGTAAGTTTATATCGTTAACGATTGCTTCAAACTCTTGTTCCATTGCATGTAATATATTCATATGATTTCCTCCTAATTTTCATCTATAGTTGTTGTATATAGATGTCTAGGAGGAGGAATGTCCATTGTGTCGCTCATGATGTCTGCTAAGAAGTTAATGTTCTGTATCTTCACAGTAAATCCCCCTGTCCATTATTAGTATGCATCAATTATAACACGAACATACATTCGCGTAAAGACATTTGAGGAAATACAATGTTAACCTTTTACCCGTTTTTCACCTAGCGTTCTTTTGTTTTAGTTAGGTGTCGAATATAAGGCAATACTATATTAGCATTGTAAATCCTCTCAAAAAGGTTTAAGGGCATTGGTACAAAGAAATTGCTAACATCAGCACCTTACGGTGGCATAGAACCATTCTTTTGTCTCACATATCCCACATAATTTTTTTTGACAGAGGTTTACAATGTTGGTTTTTGGTCCGGACCCGTAGCAAATAATCACTTGATACTTGATTATTTTCATTAACAGCTGTTATGTATATTATATACCTATATAAGCGATAGTGTTTACTAACTTTAAGACAAATCTTGCCATGCATTTTTAAAAATATCAGCATACTGATATTTTACAGATAATTTTAAAATTCTATAAATAAATCCTTAATTTTCAAACTTAAAGCGATTGCGATTTCCTCTAATTCATCAAGATTACATGCTAATACTCTATTTTCTATTGAAGAAATAGT
>JAOASG010000037.1 GCA_025210235.1 Vallitalea sp. | reverse complement strand
GTTTTATGCCTGTCTACTAGTTGATCCAAAGCAATAACTAATTGAGTTGCTTCCTTATCTGAAATAAGCATCTGACTAGCCAACCGCCTTTCCCCCTTTCTTGGGCCGAATAATATTAATGTCTTGTGAGTCAATTCCTTGTCAGTTATTAAGCCATCTATGTAATTTTGCAAGAACACACGTAATTGAATTATTTCTTTGTTTTCAAAATGCTTGTGTACCAAGTTCCATATCGCCGCAATACATGCTGTCATTGTGATTCCAAATAATAATGAATAAAATATAAAATAATAAATTGGATCAGTTTCCATTAACTTGTCCTCCTTTTCTTATCCCCAGGTATAATCTGTGTAATAATGTAGCCACTCTCCATTAGCAAATGTGACTACTAGACAACCGCTTTTGAGTTCTACTAATACCGGTAACCACTTTTCCTTTTCAGCTGTTCCTAGTGAACTATTATGTTTCTTATAAGTCTTTTCAAATAATTGTTTTGCATTAGGTCCTAAATATTTGTAGCCTTTAACTTTTGTAAAATCTAACTTAATATAATTATGCATTCTATATTCCATCCTTTTTAATGTATTTTTTTTACATTACGCCTTAATCTTGTAAGATTCCCTATTTTCTGATAAACTTAGCTCGAAGGGAGGTGCTAATTATGTCAAACAATAAAAAATGCTTTATAGTTTGCCCTATTGGTTCTGAAAATAGTGAGATTCGTAAAGATTCAGACCAATTATTAAAACACATTATAACTCCTGTATGTAATAAACTGGGTTATGATGTCTGCAGGGCTGATATAATTAATGATAATGATACAATTACACAAACAATTATTGAACAATTACAAGAATCAGATTTAGTAATTGCCGATATTACAGGAAATAATCCAAATGTTTTTTATGAGCTTGGATATAGACAAGCTACCAATAAACCAGTAATACAAATGGTTAAGAGTGATATTAACTCTATGCCATTTGATGTATCTTCAATTAGAACTATTAGATATACATTAAATGACCCTGATAAATTGACTGAAACAAAAGAATCATTACAAAAAACTATAAGATCTATAAAAGAAAAAGAATTACTAACTAATTCAATACAATCTCAAACTATTAAAAATGATATTAATCCTTTAACCTTAATTGCTGATAAGTTAACTAATATTGAATACTCTATTTCATTATTAAATGATCTTATCTCAAAAAAAGATAAAGAAACCGTACAAACTATAATAGAAACCTTAACAGCTTCAAAAGGAAGCTCTATTGAAGATCAATTTATGATGAGATTTGTTGAACAAATTTTTCAAGACCCAACCAAAGTAACGGATATAATAAAGTTAGGTCAACAATTCCAACAATTTCAACAAAAATAAAATCTATGTGTGGCAATTATTTGCCACATTCTTTTCTTATATTTAGTAATTCTTTATTTATTTTATCTATCTCTTTTAATAGTTCAAAACAAAATACTAATAAGGGATTATGTTTTAGTATACTAACAAAAATATCTTCTTCTGATAGTCCAAATTCCTTTAACTTTGTTATAAATTTTAAATAATCATCGTTATTTCCCAATTCTTTTCAACCTCCTTATTCACTACTCATATTTAACAACCGGTACATATTTTAAAGCTTCAATTCCTAATTCTAAAAGTCTAATTGCTTCATTTACTGAGTAATCATTTTCATTTAACATATTGAGGGTTTTAATAATAAAATCCCTTTCCTTTTTCTCTAAATCCGTAAGATTTGGAGGTGTACATGTAATTTCATTTTTGAAAATTTTTACCCTTTCTGCCATTGCGCTACCACTTGATACTTGTACAGTTACTTCTTTTGTTGCTAATTGGTTCATTTAATCATTCCTTTCTTCTATTAATTCATACCCTATAACATTCAACATTCTTTTTGTAACTTCTGTCTTTATTTCTTCTGTTATTTCTATCTCTTTACCACTTCTTAGGTCATGCATTACACTTTCAGCAGTCCAGCCATTGGATAATTTATATGTATTCATTTAATATCACCTCTATTATATTTATATGGGGAATGCTTGTTCGTGTTGACAGGTTTCATTTTTAATACTATAATAGAGTTGCTTTATGAAACGTGTTCTTCAAAAAAAATATTTAAATTAAATGTTGGGTATGCTTTATGAAATTTTCTTATAAAATTGTAACTTGGTGTCCTGTTGCCCGATTCAATAAGCTTATATGCAGATTCAGAAACCCCAATGGTGCCAGCCATTTGTTTTTGTGTTTTTTCTAACTCTGCTCTATAATTTACAAGTGGGTAAATAGGTCGTTTATTTTGTTGCAATATAGAAACACCCCCTTTTAATAATATGTGTTGTTTTTGTAACCTTGTAAATGTATTATATTACATTTTGCAACGTGTGTCAATATATATACAGGTTAACGTTTCATATTGTAACTTTATTATGTGGAGGTATATTATGAAACTTTTTGGCGAACGTCTAAAAGATTTAAGAAACGAATCAGAAATAGGACAAAAGGAATTAGGCGAAATGATAGGAAAATCACGGAGTACCATCGCTAACTATGAAAACGGAAGTAGAGAACCTAGTTTTGAAGTATTGATAAAAATATGCTCTATCTTTAACGTAACCTCTGATTATCTATTAGGTAGACAGAGTAAAATGGAAAGCAAATATTATAAAACTCTAACAATAGATGGATATAATTTTTTAATAGAAAAAAAAGGTATAGATAATTATTCCATTATTAAATTCAACGATTCATATACTATAATAAGTGATGAAGAACCTAAAAGTGGCGACCTAGTTATCATTGAAAATGATAATCTTGAATTCAAAAGAATTCACAGGTCTGAAACTGGATTAATTTTACAATCTATACACGACAAAAACGATGTAGACTTTTATTCTTTAGACGAACTAAATAGGCTAAACATATTAGGAAAAGTTATTGAAACTAGAAAAATATATTAAAAGGAGCTATTTATATGGAAAGAGCCGCATTATATATACGTGTTTCTACAGATGAACAAACTGAATATAGTCCAGATGCACAAAAAAAACAATTAATAGATTATGCAAAGAAAAATAATTATATTGTTGATTACAACTATATTTTTTCTGATGAAGGTATTTCAGGAAGAAAAGCAGAGAAACGTCCTGAATTTATGCGTATGATTAGTATTGCCAAGACAAAACCAAAGCCTTTTGATGTTATACTAGTACACAGATTTGACAGATTTGCAAGAAATAGAGAAGATAGCGTTGTATACAAATCATTATTAAGAAAAGATTGTGAAATTAAAGTTATAAGTATAACAGAACAACTAGAAGACGATAAATTTTCTATCATATTAGAAGCTATGTTGGAAGCGATGGCAGAATACTACTCTCTTAATTTAGCTGATGAAGTCAAAAAGGGTATGTTTGAAAAAGCTAATAGAGGTGAACACTCTGGTACTGTTCCTTTAGGATATAGATTAGTAAAAAAAAGACTGGAATTAGATAACAACTATTCCTTAATAGTCAAGGAAATATTTGAATTATTTGTTGACAAAAACTATTCTATTTTAGATATAAGTAGGTACTTGAATAATAAAAATATCAAAACAAAAAATAACACTATGTTTAATACTAGAGGCTTAAAGTATATAATACAAAACCCTTGTTATTACGGCGCTCATAGATATAATTACAGGGAAGGTACTCGGAATATTGCCAATGACAAACAGGATTGGATAATAGTAGAAAATTCTCATGTCCCAATAATCTCAAAAGAAATATGGCATAAAGCGCAAGAAAAAATATATCTAAACAAGTTAATGTCAACCCCAGTTAAAAAGCCTGTTCAAAAATACTGGTTAAGCGGTTTGTTAAGATGCAAACATTGTGGTGGAAGTATGTCATCAACAATAATTCAAAATAAGTATGTATCCTACTATTGCATTAATAGAAAAAACGGCATTTGTAGTACACCTAATAATATAAGCTTGAATAAGATAGAAAAAATTATCTTTGAAACAATGGAAAATGATTTAAAAAGAGGAATTAACGCTAAAAGAATAAGCAATAATAATGTTATTAGCGAATTAGAAGTTTTAGAAAACAGGCTTAAAATTATTAATAGAAAATATGATTTAGCTAATAAAGCATTCTTAGCTGAAATTGATACATTGAATGAATATAAAATAAAAAAACAACTAATAAAAAAGGAAGAGAACGAAATTCACCAAAAGTTAAACAGTATTAATAAAAATGATTTAACTAAGTTTGATACGATTAAATTGCAAAATAATATTAAACTTCTTAAATCGTGTGAACTAACTCAACAAGAAAAAAATAAACTACTTAGAACATTTGTTGATAAAATCGTCATTAGTTCAAGAGAAAAGTACATTAAAGTACATTACTATTTTATAGGGTAATATGCAACATAGTCCAGCGTGTTTAATTCTGTATTGAATGAAGTATACAGTTTTAAGGTATAATGTTAAACCAACTGCCATGCATCCGTCATCCATATCTAATTCTATTACTTTTGCTAATGCTTGACAATCTATTCCTTGACGTATTTCATTATTTCTTTCTGGTCCCTCAACAAATCCTAGATAATTTATACAAGGAATGCACTCTTTACATTCTCCAAAGTAAGATACGCCATATGGAGCATACAAATCAACTGTAATTGATGGTGGATTAGTATCATCATCGCAATGTGATGAAGAATGTTAAGGTCGAAAGTTCCAATCTATTTCTATTGTGTTATCATCATAAATTCTGATTATATCAATTAATTCTAAAAGAATTGTTCTGTCTAGTTTTTCAATTTTATTATTTTTTTGTAACACTTCCTTAAAATTAGTATTAACACTTAATTGATCTTTAACTTTATCAATTTCCGAATAAATATTGTCAATTTTTACATCTAAACTAATCTCTTGATTTGTATAATCTTCGTTAAAAAACTGGTATTCTTTTTTGGTTAAATCCCCTAATTTCCAGTCTTCATATATACTTTGTTTTAAAGATAAAATCTTTTGTTTTTCATCTTTTAGCTTTTTAATCTTATTATTATATAAGTCTATTTCCATATTGGTATCATAATCTTTAATAGTTATTTCACATCTACTAATGTGTTCATTAATCTCATTTAGAATTAAATCTTCTAATTCATATGCTTTTATAGAATGACTACTACATTTATCTTTTCCATACATTCTATAAGTTCTACACACGTAATAAATGTATTGTACCTGATTTATTTTATTACAATCTCTTTTAATTGCCATAGTGCGTCCACAATCACCACATTTTAAAATACCAGCAAACATATTGATTTTATTTATATTTTTTAATGTCCTTGTTTTTTTTGATAATAATAATTGTGTTTTATTCCATGTATCTTTATCAATTATTGGTTCATGAGTGTTTTCTACAACTATAAAATCCTCTTTTGGTAATTGTATGCGTTTTTTTATCTTATAACTTATACATTGACTTCTTTTTTGTACTAAGTTTCCAATATAAACCTGATTCATTAGTATACGTTTTACTGTTGCATATGTCCAATATATAGTTGATTGCAATTTATTAGTATTGATATAATTTAAACCTTGTTGTTTTTTATATTGTGACGGAGGTATAATTCCTAAATAATTTAACTTTCTTGCTATACTATTTGCTCCCATTCCTTCTAAATAATAATTAAATATTTTTTTTACAACATCTGATGATTCTTTATCTATAATTAAATGATTTTTGTTATTTGAATCTTTTTTATATCCATATGGAGCAAAGGCACCAATAAACTCTCCATTTCTTCGTTTAGCATCAAAAGATGCTCTAATCTTTTTCGAGATATCTTTTGCATAGTAATCATTCATTACATTTTTAATAGGAACTTCTATAGATGCCGATTCCCCACATTTTAAATCAATATTATCTAAAACACTTATAAATCGTATACCATGTAATGGAAAATATTTTTCAATATAATAACCTGAATCTATGTATTCTCTTCCTAACCTAGATAAATCTTTAATAATTACACAATTAATTTTCCTTGATTCAACATCTTTTTTTAATCGAATAAAACCTTCCCTTTCAAAGTTAGTACCTGATTTCCCATCATCAACATAAAAATCATGTATCTTTATATTTGTTGTATCTACAAATTGATTCAACAATTTTTTTTGGTTAGTTACACTGTTACTTTCGTCTTTATCCCCATCCTCCTTGGATAATCGTATGTATAAACCAGCTATATACGTCATACCTCACCATCCATAAGATTTATTTAAATAGGATAATTATTCTATTAAGATTTATTTGATTTTATCTTAATAATATTATTCAAACATTCGTTTAGTGTTTTTTCTCCTTTATAATTATTGATAATAGTACTTTTGCCTATTTTTTTAATTTTTCTATCTTCTTTCATGACGTCCCCCTTTACCTATATATATGCTTCTAGTATTTTGTCCTATTATTTATAATAGTAAAATCCATGCATGAATTATTGATCTTCAAGGGATATCTTTATCATCATTAAGGAATTTTTTATATCTTCTGGTTTAAAATGTATTCTCATATTATAATAATCAAAAAACACCAGGCATTAAATATGCAATAAAAATCCCTCCTACAAATGAAACCGCATTCGCTATTAATGCATATAAAATTAAAATCCATTTTTTTGATTTACCATTACCATACTTATGTAAACAAATAGAATATACAAAGGCTTCTATTACAAACACCAATATTTCCTTCCACACATAATTAATTACAAACATCATACTTCCTTGATGATAATTAATAATATTAAGCAAAATATTAAGTACTGACTGGGTTACTACATTTGTTACAAGAATAATCAATAACTGTTTCTTCGCTCTATAACCAAACAATAACGCTATAAGAACTTCAATTGCTATAGTAGCAATAATTCTAATAACTAGAGAAATAATTTCCCAAGTATAGTTATAATTTTTTTCTGCTTCTATACTATAATTTATCACGCCTGATTGCATCTTGAGGCCCTTTGCATCTACCTTATAGTAACTGTCGAAGGCATATTTCTCATAAACATCCTTACTAACAGCAAAGCTATCTTGTTCAGGGAAATATAATAATATCTTGAATTTTGATGGAGGATAATAGCCCCAAGTAAACTCTGAAGTGTCAGTACAATTTTCAAAATACTGTAAAAAATGATACCCATCTTTATCCTCATAGGATAAAAATTTCTCCCAAATTGAATATTCTTTATCTTCCTCGTAGTAACGTTGATTATTATAGGTTTCATCTAACACGCTATGGGGTCCCGTAGAGGATACATTGGACAGTAAAGTAACATAATAATTTTCGCCTTCCAACCCTTCAAAATCAATCACAACTGAAGCTTTGGGACCTACATCTGCATATGCTGTTGTAGGCATTATAATAAATATTATTGTAAAAAATAATAATAAGAATGATATTTTCTTTTTCATAAGCTATACATCCCCTCCCTATTGATGGTATAAAATATTAATCCCATTATCCTTGGAATCTTAATTTTTAGAGTTGAGGGAATTTTTTATTAAAATCTTCCACTTCTTCCATTTCTCTTTTGGTAAATGTATTATTTCATAATCCATAGTTTTATCCTTTCTTTATAGATTCAATTATTTTTAGTTCATTCTAAACAATTACCAGTTTTGATAGATATCATAAATTGATATTGATGATATAATTCCATTTTCGCTTTTAAATTCTATTACATAACCATCATCTAATTGAAATATCGTCTCTGAATGTTCTTCATATAATGCTTGATTTTCATTCATCTTGTATTTTTCTTTATATAATTTAATAACATCTGCCTCATTATCACCTACTTGTACTCCCTCTTTGGTCTTATAACCAGGTGAATTCACTGCTATACTATTTATAGTATAACTAATTGGATCTATGCCAATATGCCCTCCATCAAAATCGTAACCTAATCCCAACTCCGTTTTATATGTAGAATGTTTTCTTCCAAATAATAAAATTGCCTCTTCAACTAAATCTCCTACTTCAATATCACCTATTGATTCCATTGAACTTCTTCTATACTTAGTATATTCTCTTTCTTCTAATTGATTAAAATTTATATAACCGTAGTTATTATGTCCGGAGTAACTTACATCAGGGTTTTCAATTAATGCCCATTTTTCATTATTTTCATTAGTAACCAACGTATGAACTATTACATATTGCTTATGTATTTGTTGTAATTTAATTGCTTCCTCATATGGATGATTTCTTATGATTGAATGATCTTTCTTAACATACATAGCTCTTGGTATATCCATATTTTCAAGTTCATAATATCCCTTACTATATACTTCCTTAGATATTAGTTCCTTTTCCTTGATTTCTAGTTTATTTTTTTCTTTTTCCAATTTGTCTATTTGTATTTTCATTTCTTGTATCTCTGATTCAAGCGATAATATTTTATCATCATTAACTTTATTAACTTGATTGCTATTTCCTTTACATCCTACTAGTAATAACGTTGTTAAAAAAAATACTGTTATTTTCTTCATAATTTCTCTCCTATATCTAATTTAAAATATCTAATAAAACTCAAAACTAATACGTATATTTTCACTTAAACATTTCTTTATCAATCGTGAATAACAATTCCACATCTCTTTTACCCAAATCCCATCTACCACCATGGACATTAACTTCTACACTATCTATTTCTTGTCTATCTATTTGATAATAATAGTGCTTTTCACTCTTTATTATATATTCATCAGTCTCCTTAAGAATCTTAGGTTCTGTATACTCGCTTTTAATGGAATTTGAATTTTTATCAAAACTGTTTGTATATATCCACCAATTGACATCAAATCCTTTAAATTTCTTGATTTTGTAAACTACTTCATAATACAGATACTTATCACGTTTAAAGTTCTCTTCCAAAATCTCAAAACCACTTAAGTGAGTATAGTCTTTTAAATTGAAAGACATATCTGAGACACCATAATACTCAAAATAATCCGCTTCGTTAGGATCTTTTCTTAATCGTTCATCCATTCTATTTCCTTTTTCATCATACACATAGGAATTATAATCATGTAATTCCAAAGCATGACTAAAATAATCATTCAAAGAAAAATCATTACTATTTGTTCCCAACCCTTGCTCTTTTCCTTCAAATGAATATTCGTGTGTTACACTTATATTATTCTTTAAAACAGCTCCTCTCAAATCTACTGGTGTTCCTTCAAAAAGTTTTTCATCAAAATCCAAATTCCCATGAAAGCTTAAATACTGCCTATCCATACCTCCTTTATAAAGACTCACATCTTCAAAATTAAGGGTAATCAAACCACCATAAGTTTTTATTTGTTTTTCAAAAGGTACTGTTTTTACTAATTTACCATCACGGTCAAAGTTAACGTGAAAATTGACAACAAAAATTAAAACCAATGTAACTAATGCTCCAAAAATTACGTAATTAACCCATTTCAAATTTATTCTTGCTTTTTTATCAATAATTTTACTTACTATAGTTACTAATATATAACCACCCAAACCCATTAGTAATCCATCACCTATATTATTAGTTCCTGATATGCCATAACCTAAAATCAACACCCCAATGGTAGAAATAAGTCCAACCCACTTTCTTTTTGTAACCACATATAATAAAAAAGATATTGGCAAACTAATTAATATCAGCCTACTATAATATATAAAATAATCTGACAATGTCATTAATGAATGATAATCTGAAGATTTCCCAATATCAATCAGAAACCGAAAATAATCTTGCTGGAGCGCTAAATATTTAAAGGGAATCCACACAAATTCTGACTGCGAATAATTCCTTCTTATTAAAATTTCTTTATTTATACCATTAATATCTACAGTAGTAAAAATAGATAGTGTATATACAATTAACAGTAGCACAAATTGATCCCCTTTTTCAAAGTTTCCATATTCTTCAGTCTTAAACCATTTGTTTCTTATAGCAACAAAAATTCCAAAAATTGTCCCAATAAAAACAAAATGCATCAACAAATCTAGTACCGTTTTACCCATAATATAATTCTCCCTCATCTTTTGTTGTGTAACAGTATATTTCTACATTCTTATAAATACTCTAATACTTTTTCAGGTAATATTTATTTTTGATAATAAATCTTTTATAACCCTTCTATCCACAAAACATTCAATTTATTATCACTTATATAATAACATATCTAATTAATATTTTGCACCAATAATTTATGATTGTTAGTCAAATTTAATACTAATAATACTCTACAATTACTAAAACTTAAAAATAACATATTTTAATTTTTAATTATGTAATTATATGTATAGAAAATATATATTATAATAATACAAATTATTTTTTTATTTTGTCAACACTTGACTAATAATGTATATATGATAAACTTTATGTAATAATATTATAAAATATATTTAAATATATAAAATGATTTGGGGGAACATAATGAAATGGTATGTTGATATTTTAAAAAAATATAGGTGTTTTAATGGTAGGTCTCAAAGGTGGGAATTTTGGATGTTTCAATTTACCAATTATCTAATAATAATTCCATTAATAGGTCCAATTGTTGTTCTTATTTTTCTAGTTAGTGATAGCGAACGCCAAGATAATATATATGGACCAAGTCCAAAATATAGTTATAATAACTAATAAATTCTTCTAATATAGGATAAATCCTAATATATTGTTCTTTTATAATGATACAACAAATTTTTATCAGATTAAAAGTTAGAAATTAGAGTGCACCTCAAAAAATGAGGAGCACTCTTTACCTATTGTATAAAAATCAGGCATTCTTATGCAAGCGTTTTCTATAAATATCTTCAAGGAATATGATTTTTTATATTTTTATCTCTGTATATGATTTAAATCCAACAAATGATTAAACGCCTCTAAATTATCCGGGTATTTGTTACACCACTCCAATACCTTTACTCTTGTTTTATCTGATACTTCATCTCTATTTATAATAACTCCATTTTTTTCTGCAATATTATTAATTAGCATTAATTTTTCATAAGAACAGTTATTAAAATCACTTAATTCAATATCTGTATTATCTTTAAAATTAACATAATAGTCTATAAAATAATTGTTAGTGGCTGATTTATATTTTAAATCAATATCCACATGTTTTACATCAGTATAATTATATTCTTTACCAGCACAATAAATATTTTTTAGATTGATTGTATCTTGGGTTATATATCCGTATGTTAAATTACTAAAAAATAAAGAAGCAAAAACTATATTAAAAATTATATTAATAATAAAACCTCTATTTATTTTTTTATTTGAAAAACAAGCTTTAGGATTAGGTTTAACCAATACAGATATTGCTAATATATCAATAAAAATAGGTGTAAATGAAAGAAATAGTAGAACATCAAATTTAGGATCAAGTTTTACTATTAAGTTATTACTTAAAATATTTCTATCTTCTTTAAAAAGAAGATAAAATGACAATAATACAAATGCTACATGCAAACTAGTTATTAAAATTCTCATATTTATTATTCTTTGTTTAATTTTGCTTTGACCAATACTTGATGAAAATATACTCATAATGTTTCTCCCTATTTGTTTTATTGTAACTAACCCATTATATCAGATATTTATAATTTCGAAAACCAAAACAAAAGTCATGCAATAAAGACCTTCCTCTAAATCACATGACTTTCCTATTCTTAACTGCACTTCGTTATAACTATTACCCCTATCATCAACTAATCATTTTAACCTTCTTCAACCCTTCAATCCCAGAAAGTTTAGTAACTAGCTCTGCATTATCTATTTTTCTCTTCAATTTAATATTAATATCAAATCTAGTCATATCATCTGACACTTTTTCAAACCTTAATAAGTTCAACTCATGTTTTTGCTCCCAACATGAATCAATACTTTTAACAATATTAACATCAGATGCCGTTAATACTTGTATATTAAAATTTTTCTTATGACTACTAACATTTCTTTGAAAATAACTTAATGGACTAAGAGATATCATAACAATAACAACAGTTATAACTGCTTCAAAATATGAGCCTGTTCCTATTGCTAAACCAATTCCTGCACATACCCATAAACTAGCAGCTGTAGTTAATCCATATATTGATTTACCTTGAACTAGAATCGTTCCAGCACCTAGAAATCCAATGCCACTAACTACCTGTGCAGCTAATCTTGCAGGATCACTATTACCATCAAATCCATTTATTGATATTAACATGATTAGGGTAGACCCTACTGTTACTAGTATATGCGTTCTAAGTCCTGCTGGCCTATTACTATTTTCTCTTTCAAAACCGATTACTCCACCTAGTAAACACGCAATAACTAATCTCATGCTAATTTCATAATAATTCATCTAATCACCCCTAGCATTCTGTCAAAGCTATTTATTCTGTTTTCAAGTTAACTGTCATAATTGAATTAACTGGTCTTATAACACCAGCACACGTATTATTAGAATGAGCAATATCATTTAACTCAAATAATTCATTTTGTGTTATATATGCAAGAAAAGAAGATCCGCCTCCATCAATATTCATAAGATATTCTATATCACCAAATATTTTTTTTGCTGTTTCAATTAACTCATAATAATTTGCTCCAGCACTTCTTTTACTTCTTCCAGAGAAAACCATAATAAAAAACTTATTATCACTAGTTAATCCAATAACTGTTCTTGGATGCTTTTCTATTTTATGAATTTCTGATTCTTGAGTCTGCATGGACAACTTAGTTAACCAACCTTCTTGCTCAAATTCTTGTTCAAGTTTTGTCCAATTATCAAACGCTTTTCCTTCATATATTAAGAACATTCCACCACCATAACACCATTCATAATCATCTGACCCTTTTAAGCATAATCTATATGATAGGTTAGAAATATCCATATATCCATCTTTATCAAATGTACTTTCTGGAAATAACTCTTGCCATTTTTCCATACTAAGAGATACAACTGCCCCTATATTAGGTAATATAACATCTCCTTTTCTAATAGTTACAAGAAAATCATCAACACATATAATATTTACTCTATTACTACCTATTGATTTTGTATAATCATTATAATCTACATCATTTTTACTTTCACCCATAGGTGTATATACTATTACATCTCTTTCATCAACTGCATTAATATCACTATCATTCCATTGTATCACCGTATTATTAAGGACAATTTCACCATCTGTTAATTGTTTTCTAAAAAACTCAATTCCACCATTTTTCTTTTTACCAATTGCAGCTTTGTTATATAATGGAAAAGTTTCTACTTTCTTTTTATCATTGCTCTCATATTTATAATCAATATGCCATCCGAACTTATTTATTTTTTCTTTTTTTCTTATACCTCTTAATCTATTATATAATTCAATTGTTTTAGGAGTTATAAAAAACAAGAAATTTGAAGCAATATAATTTCCTTCTTCATATTTTTTGTAAAAACGTCTTGGGCTAACAGCACTAGTCCACGTATTTATATTAATATTAATGTCTTGTTTATTTTCAATTTCAATATAATTAACTCTAACATCTTTACCATTTTCATCTTTAAAGACATAATCGTTTAAGTTAATACCTTTAAAGTTTTCTTCAATATGATTTTTTATTTTTTGTTGACGAATGTCTTCTATAGTATATAAATTGTTTTGTTCTTCTTTTGATTTTTCTTTGTCTAACTCTATCATTTCATGAGAATTAGAGTTGAAAAACACATTAGGAAATTCATTAAATAGTGTTTTTAAATCCTTTACATATGCATCAACGCCTATAATATCATATAACCAACTTAACATTTTATAATTTAGCACTGTTTTTTCCACCATATTTATATAGTTAAAAACATTATACCCTTTAGAAATATAAATAAAGTGCATTTCATTTTCACTAAGTGCATTAGTCAATGCTCTTGTCATTAACTTTTCTGATCTACAACATACAAAAGAATCTATATTAAGTTCTTTAAATGATTCTAAACACCATTCCCCAAATCCAATTAAAATATCATTTGCATTTTCAACTTCAAATTTACTAAGATCAAATCCATAATCACTATTATTATTTATTATAAAAGATATATTCTCAATCTCTTTATCTTGTTCAGTTGTTTTTAAATAATGTATAATATCTCTTTGGGTAGGAACTAAAGCAAAATTATTTTTTTCCTTCACAATAATATAGACTTTATCAAAACCATCTTTTAGCTTTTTATAATATCCTATTAATTGTGGAACGTATGAATAATTATCAGCAACTAAATATACATTTTTATTTTTATCTTGTAATTTGTCTAGTATATTCCCTTGATCTATTCCACTTATCTCTTGATAAGAAACAGTAGTATAAGAATTACAGATTAATTCATTTAAATACTCTAGACAAGTCTCTCTAAAATATTTATTTCTTTTATGTATTACTAAGTTATAGATCTCTACATCTGTTTTATCATTCATGTTTGGTAAATCCATAAAAAAATCTTTTAACTCATCTACATAATTGTTATATTGTATGTCTGTAATAAATCCATTCTTATATAATTCTTCTACAAATTCATCTTTTATATATTTATTTTGTGTAGTTATATCCGCTGTTACATCTATATGTTGATATTGTTTTACCTTTTGATAACCAATATATTTTTTTCTTTTATAACATCCTTGTATAAAATTCTTATCTGCTATATACATTATTTATCCCTCTTCTTATATCATGTTATATTTTATTAAGATACATTCGCGATCGGCAGCAAACAACTATAATGAAAATCCATGAGCTTAGCGGAAATAGTATAGGGTAATGTTTAATCTGCTGACGGAATATTACCCTATACTATTTCAGCGGAACCCTCATATTTTAGTAGGAAAATTTCCTTGATTTTCTTTCCAATTCAAAAAATAATCGTAAACTACATAACTCGCACATCTATTTATCACGTTTACATCATTTAAAACTTTTAATCCTTTATATGAACTAAAGCTATTAAGTGATTTATCTATGTATTCTTTAATTGAATCTATAAATTCATCACCTAAAGCATTTACTAATTTACCTGTTAAAATGACTCTTTCCAAATCTAACAAAGTTATAATATTAATCAATGGTTCACATATATATCTTGAAACATTTTCAATAATATTTCGAATATTACTATCTCCCAATTTATATTGTTCTACAAAACTTTCAAAAGATAAATCTGTCTTTTTCTCAATTGCTGATATAGATGCTTCTGTTGTTAAGCATCCACATTGTCCACATTTACATTGTTTTGGTGCTTTTATTGAATGAATTTTTACATGTCCAAATTCACCAACTGTATGGCTACTTTTTAATAAAGAACCGTCTAAAACAAGTGCTGCACCAATACCTGAATCTAACTTAATAAGCATATAATTATTTAACAATTCTTTTCCATAATCTGTCTCTGCTAACATATCAACATCATTTTTTATTAGAACTGGAATACCTAAGTATTCCAGTTCTGATAAAATGTTTATTCCATCTAATCCAAGACTTTTTGATTTAATTACTTTTCCACTTAATGAATCAACAATACCTTCAATGCTAATCCCAATACCTAAGATTTTCTTAGTAAGCGCATTACTGATTACTTGTTCTAATAATTCTTTTACAATATCAAGAACATTTTCTGTATCATTATGTCTTATATGGCTCTTATCATTTAACATATTACCATCTACATCAAATAATCCAACACTAATCTTCTCAACTGAAATTTCAACCCCTACTGCGCATATATTTTCATTGTCTATTGATAACGCCATTGGGTTTCGCCCTTTTGACTTATTCTCAAGAGTTACTTCTTTTACAATGCCTTCATTTAACAATTCTTTTACTAGATTAGTAATTGTTTGATTAGACATGTTTGTCATTTCACAAATCTGAGCTCTATAAATGTTTTTCTCTGAATAAATGATTTCAAGTATTTGTTTTTTATTATTAATTTTCATTAAATCCGGACTAGTAACTTTAATCATATTTTATCCCTACTTTTAAATGTTGTTTTTCAATTACTTATTTAAAGATTTTATTAGCTTCATCAGCTATTTGTTTCATTCCTTCTTCAACAGTCATATTACCAATAGCCATTTTTTCAATTGTTTCTGAGATAGCTGTAGATAATTTTGGATATTCTTCAATTGGTGGTCTTGCAATTCCATAAGTTAATGCTTTTGCAGCTTCAATCATATGTGGATTTTCTTCACCAAATGTTTTGTACTTATCACTTTCTCTAGCTGAGTTTGATACTGGTAAATAACCTGCTCTTATTGCCCATTCTGCATGATTTTCTCCAGTTGTCATGAATTTTATAAATTTTAAAGTTTCTTGTTGTACTTTATCATCACTCTTGAACATGAAGTAATGGTTAGATCCTAAACCAGTAGCTAATTTATCTTTTCCTGGTAACATTGCTACTCCAACGTTCATTTCATATTTATTAATATAAGCATTAGCTGCTCCTTGTGTAGCGTACACCATTGCTACTTGTTTGTCAATGAATGGATCTTGACCAACTGCTGTAGGTGCATATCCATCTTTTATCATTTTAGTATAGAATTCTAATGCTTCTAAACCTTTTTCATTATTAAAGCCAATACTGTTTCCTTCTTCATTAAGAACATCTTGTCCATTTTGCCATAAGAATGTTTCAAAAGTCCAAGTAGTTCTTTCATTAGGTGCTATAGGTAGCCAAACTCCAAATCTTTCGCCATTAGATAGTTTTTTAGAAGTTTCATATAATTCATCCCATGTTGTTGGTGGATTTTCAATACCTGCTTCTGCAAACATATCTTTATTATAAATTAAGTATAATGTTCCAGCTTCAATTGGTACTGAATAAATTTTACCATTGTATTTACCTGCTTCAAGTAAACCTTTTGGCATATCATTTCTTAATTCATCATCAATAATTGCTCCCATATCAACTAGCTTTCCTGAACTTTCTAATACTCCTGTCCATGTAGGGTATCCCCAAAGCATATTAGGTTCTTGTCCTGAAAGTAAAGCTGTTTGTACTTTTTGTAACATTTCTTCACCAGTTGCAACGAATTTTGCATTAATTTTTACACCTGGATTTTGCTTTTCATAATTTGCAATCATTTCATTTAATACTTCTGTTTTTTCAGCAGTATATCCATGCCAGAATTCAACAGTTACTTTCTCTTTTGAATCTTTATTATCGTCTTTCTTATCTGCATTTTGTTCTACAGGCTTCTTATCTTCCTCATTAGTAGTATCTTTTTTACATCCACTAAGTAATAATGATACAGTAAATAGAGTTGTTAATAAAAGAGTAACTATTTTTTTTCCTTTCATAGTAAAATCCTCCTTAAATCTTTTATTTTTTTTGTAATATTTATTCTTTACCTCCAGAAAATGCAATACTTTCTATTACTTTTTTCTGGAAAATTACAAACACAATTAAAACTGGTAATAAAGTTAATGTTGTTCCAGCCATTAATGCTCCCCAATCTGTTTCTATTGCATTAACTTCTTTAAAGTAAGCAAGACCTAATTGTAATGTATATAATTCTTCTTTATTAACAATCAGTAGTGGCCAGAAATATTGGTTCCATGCATATATGAATATTAATATAAAAGATGTAGATAAAATTGGTTTTGATATAGGAAGTACTATAGAACGAACAATTTTAAAAGTAGAACATCCATCAATCATAGCCGCTTCTTCTATTTCTTTTGGTATCTTCATAAAGAATTGTCTTAATAAAAATACTATCAATGCACTCCATGTAAATGGAATTATAATACCTGGTAATGTATTTAATAAATGTAGCTCTTTAAGTATTAATATCATTGGTATCATAATTGTTTGTGCCGGTAACATTAATCCTGCTAACAAAATAACAAAAAGAATATTTTTCCCTTTAAATTCCATCCTTGCGAATGCATATGCTGACATTACGGATGTTACTAACTGTCCAATTATAATAAATATAGTTACTATAACACTGTTAATAAAAAATCTAACAAATGGAAAGCTAGAAATTGCTTTATCAAAATTCTTTAAATTAAATTCACTTGGTATCCATTTTATAGGAATAGTAAAGATTTCATTTGCCGATTTGAATGATGTTGATATCATCCATATAAAAGGTAATATCATTACTATTGCTAATCCATATAAAATAATATACTTAGATATTTTTTTAATAGTCATATCAATTCTCCTCAACAAATTTTTTCTGAATGATTGTAATTAAAACAGTAAGAGTGAATAAAACAAATGCTATAGCAGATGCATATCCTATTTCATATTCAACAAAACCAACTTTGTATAAATAAGTAACTAACATCTCTGTTTTACCAATTGGACCTCCATTTGTAGTTACCTTTACAATATCAAATATTTGGAAAAACGAATATATTGTACTTGATACAATAACAAAAAACATTGTCGGTCTAAGTAATGGCATTGTAATGCGGAAAAACTTTTGAATACTACTAGCTCCATCTATTTCGGCGGCCTCATTAATAGATTTGGAAATTGATAATAAACCTGCAATGAATATTACCATATTGTAACCTACACTTTTCCAAACCCCGATTATAATAAGTGACACCATAGCCAAATTTGGATCAGCAAACCATTTTTTAGGTTCCACACCAAATACAGATATAATACTATTTAACAAGCCATATTTATCTGGTAAGAAAATCCAAGACCACACAACTCCTACAGCAACAAGAGAAACAATATGTGGCAAGAAGAAAACTCCTTTTAAAAACTGATATCCTTTTATTTTTTCATCCATTACATAACTAAGTACTAATGATATAAAAACACTTAACGGCACAGTAATAGCCGCATATATTAACGTATTCTTAAGTGCATTAAGAAAATCTTTATCCCCAAATAATCTCATGTAATTTTCAAGACCTACAAATACTTTGTTAACAGAAAATCCATTCCATTCAACAAGGGTTAGACTAAATGAATATAAAAGAGGTATTATGAAAAAAATTATAAATAGGATATATGTTGGAGCAATCAATAAATATGGTGTGTATTTTTTCTTATTCAAGAAATATTCCTCCTTTCTTTATATTAATCAAATCACTTGATTAATTGATTTCATTATAAATAATTTATCGAAATTTGTCAACATATTTTTTCTAATGATTTGATTAATTGTAAAAATGCACAAAAAAAACATACCATCTATATTACATTGCAATAATATATATAGTATGACTAACTCTTATAGATTTTATTTATTCTACCTTATATTACATCCTCATGTGGGGAATCTTTATCTGGAAGATATAACGCTTGGAAACATTCTTCAGCTAATACTCTACAATGACGGTCTAGTAGTTTTGCTGCAAATCTAACCTTTAACTTAGATAGTGTTACTCTAACACAATTAGGTCTCTTTGGTAAAGTTTCAACACAAGATCCATCAATTTCGCCAATGCTAAAGTTAATGTCAATAACTTTTATCTCAATAGCTTTTGTTTCTGGATTCTCTTTTAGTAAACAATCAGGTATTTTAATTTCTCTACAAAGATTAATACCACATTCATCAAAAACTACAGGGGCAACACATGTTAATAACTTTGGTTCACCTAATAACTAATAAGGGCACATAAAATAATAAATATTTATTATTTTTCTAGGAATATCAACTTCAATTTTATTAATAAAAGATTTATATAATTTGTTTTTTTCTACTAATGAATATTTATGATCTGTTAATATACTATTTACTGTCATGTTACTTTCATTCACTATTTTATTTAATATTTCCAACTCTTGGTTTAAAATTATTCTTTCCCTATCTAATATCTCTTTATTAGCTTTATACTCTTCTAACGTATCAACATCTTCTAAATATAATCTTTTAATATTATTATATTTTTTATCTAATTTCTCCAATTTGTTCATTATATATTTTTTATTATTCCATTCTATAGTCTTTGGTTTTGTAATTGCTACAATATTATTAAAATCAGTTAATAATTTTTGCAATACTAATTTTTCCAATAAATCTACGCGAATCATTTTTGTTTGTGTACAAAGTCCCTCTGAACTTTTTCTGCACCTAAAATAATTATATTCTTTTCCATTAGTCTTATAAACCATACTTCCTTTACAATACGGACATTTTATAAGGCCTGATAAATAATGACTATACCTATTGGAATGATCTACTGTATTGTTTTTTTTAAGGATTTCTATTCTTTTTTTAGCCTTATAAAAAAGTTGCTTTTCAATTATTTTTTCATGATTGCCATTAGATATTATCCATTTTTTTTCATCTCTAATAATACCTTTACCACTTCGTCTATTCCATCTAATTATTCCCATATAAAATGGATTTTCTAAAATATACTTTATTGATTTGCTTTGAAACAAACTATTATTCTTAGTTCTATACCCTAAACTATTAAGCAATCTTGCAATTGCTACATACCCCATATTTTCTTGAACAAACTTATTATATATTAGCCTAATTATTTCTTTTTCTTTATTATTTATTACTATCTTTCCATTTAGTAAATCATATCCAAGTGGCGGTCTTGTTTGCATCTCACCTCTCCGTGCTTTTTCACTCATTCCTTTTTTAACTTCATCAGATAAATTAAGAGAGTAATATTCAGCCATGGCTTCTAACATACTCTCTAGTATAATTGAAAATTTATCATTTTCTAACTGTTCTGTTATACTTATAACCTTAATTCCACAATCTTTTTTAAGTAATGATTTATAAACAACGCTATCTTCTCTGTTTCTAGCAAATCTATCAAATTTATGAACTAAAATTACATCAAAAGGTCTTGGTTTTTGTTTTGCTTTTTTAATCATCTTCATAAATGCTGGTCTTTTATCTGCTCTTCTACCAGATATCCCTTCATCTACAAAAATATTATTCTCTGGTAGAGAAATATTATTATTGTTTGCATACATAACAATTGCATTCTTTTGTGCACTAGGACTAAATTCTAGTTGTTCAGAAGTACTTACCCTAATATATGCTGCACCAATAATTAGATTCACCTTCAAATACGATCGTTTATAATATTATATTTAATTATATATGTATTTATTTAATATGTTTTATTTTTTTTTAAACTTCAAAGGAATACGCCTTTATTTCATTGGACATCACTGTTTGAAAATCGCTATAAATCAACTTAATTTATGTATAAATAATCCACTTCTTAGTTTTGGTTCAAACCATGTTGATTTTGGTGGCATAACTTGTCCTGAATCGGCTACTTCCATTAAATCATCAATTGTTGTTGGATACATCGAAAAAGCAACTTTCATATCATTATTAACACGTTTTTCAAGCTCCTTAAGTCCTCTAATGCCTCCTATAAAATCAATACGTTTATCCGTTCTTGGATCTTCAATTCCAAGAATAGGTTTTAATAAATTCTCCTGAAGAATAGCTACATCTAACCTATCTACTATATTGTCTTTTTCTGTAATAGTATTTTTAGCCTTAAGCTTATACCATTTCTTATCTAAATACATACCAAAAGTATGTTTTGAGGTAGGTTTATAACAACCATCTTTGTATTCTTCAATGATAAAATTCATTTTAACTTTATCTAAAAATTCTTCCGTGCTATTTCCATTTAAGTCTTGTACAATTCTGTTATAATCCATTATAAAAAGGTCCTCATTTGGAAAAATTACTGATAAAAAATAATTAAACTCTTCTTCCCCAGTATAATTTTTATTATCTTCCCTTCTTTTTAATCCTACCTTAACAGCTGACGCAGAACGATGATGACCATCCGCTATATACAAATAATCAATATTTGCAAATATTTTATTAATTTTTTCTATAACATTATCTTCATCTACTGCCCATACAATATGTATAATATTATCTTCACTTGTAAAATTATAAATAGGTTTATTAAACTTAATATGTTCATTAATAATTTTATTTATTTCTTCATTTTTTCTGTATGTTAAAAATATAGGCGCTGTATTAGCATCACAATAATCGAAATTATTAATTCTGTCCACTTCTTTTGATGGTCTAGTGTATTCATGTTTTTTAATATTGCCATTTATATAATCATCAATAGCTGTACATGCAACTAATCCAGTTTGTACTCTACCAAACATGATTTGTCTATAAATATAGAAATTAGGCTTTTCATCTTGTTTTAGAATATCTTGTTTAATCATCTTATCCATATTTTCTCTTGCAGTCTTATATACAATTTGATCATATTGACTTACTTCACTATCTATATCAATTTCTGATCTAACTACATGTAAGAATGAATATTCATTTCCTTTTGCCATTTCCTGTGCTTCTTCCCTATTCATAACATCATATGGAAGAGACGCTACTTTTTTAACCAAATCTTTATTAGGTCTTATTCCTTGAAAAGGTCTTACTACTGCCATAAACTTATCCTCCATTTATATCTTTTTTAGATTAATTTAGTATGCATTTATTATACTTATTGTATAAAATTTCTTTTAACAAATCAACCTTTTAGCGTAATAAAATTACAACTATACAGTTTTATTATTATGTGTTCATTATGAAATTAGGTTCACCTAAAGGTGGGCATACACATGCATCTTTTGCAGGGTCAATTGGTTTATCTGGATTACATACAGGACAATCTCCTTCTACAGGTCGACGCATAAATTTTCCTTCACCTTTATGGAAACATATTTTGCAATCAGACACTTTATTTCCTCCTAAAAATTAATTTTCAATATATTTTATGAATAAGAATAGAGTAGTGTTACAGGATGTGGACTAATATTTACAATTTGTCTAAAATCCAAGCATTAATTGCATTTTAATAACCTTATTAAGGTATATTTTGCATTAATTATTAATTAGAATAATATATTATTATAGAAAATCAAATAAATATTTTATTGCTAAATTAAGTAATTGATAAATATAGCAATATAACCTAAGAAGGGGAAATGATTATGCCATATCTATTATCAAAGAACACTGAATCTAATTTACTAATAGATAAAACTGGAGAAAGTATATATTATAGACATTATCCAATAAAATATAACCAAAGGGCAATTGTTATAGCTAAGAGTTCCAATAATGAATATGCGGCTTCTCTTGATGAATATAAAAACATTCATATCATATATAAAAACTCAACTAATAGTCTTGTTCATCTATATGAAACAAATAATAAATTTGAAATAGTAAACCTTTTAGATGACTATAGTAATACATATCAGATTAGTAATATTAGATACTTATATTATAAAAAAAATTACCTCTTTTACTGTGCTTATAATCCTTATGAAAGAACAAGCGATTTAATTTTTCATCCGTTTATGCAAAATGAAAAGACTGAGCCACAATCACTTATATCTGTTCCAAGTCTCAATACACCTTATGAGTGCATAATTGAAAATAACACTATATACTTATTATGCCAGGTACTTAATGATGCGGGAAGCTATGAATTAAATCTATATAAATATAATATTTCAAATTCTAGTTGGGATGATTTTGAAACTTTAACTACTTCCATAATTCCTTTTATAGATTATAATATTTGTATAAATTATGCTAAAATATATGTTACCTATGTAAAAAAAGATATGAATAAAAATATTATGTATTATATATTTAAAGAAAATAATTGGTCATTACCTATAGAAATTTATACCAGCAACAACTTTATATCACCTATTATATTTAGCTATAATAATATTATGTGGATAAATTGGAAAGAAAATAATAAACTTATGTATTCATTATCATGTAATGATGGTGTTACATTTACAAAAGCAAGTTTATGCTCTGCACAAAGCAAAGAAGCTAGACCCTATTATTTTTATGGGTATAATAATAACAACCTAATTGGCAATAAATTTTATGGTTTTATTAATAAGTATCCAATTTTTGCAGTTTTAAGCCAAATTGATACAGATAATATTCTTCTAAGTAGTCAAAATAATTTTGAAATAAAATCTATAATAAATAATTTTACATCAAAAGAAATGTATAACAGTATAAAACTAAAAAAAGAATTAGAAGAACAAAAAAAAGTTCAAGAAAATATTACCAAACAATACGATGGACTAGCAAAAATGGCAAAAGAACTACAATCTCAAGCAAAGATGTGGAAATCAAAGTATACTCAAGCAGAACAAGAAGCAAAAAAACTTAAAAAGAAATTACGTAAAACTTATGTTATAGAATCAGAAAAAGCAAAAATACCTAAAACTAAAAATACCCTTCCTACATCTAATGCAAAGAAAACACCACTTCAAGATATATCCGCCAGTTCATCAACAAATGAAATAGATGATACTGATAACACTATAAAATAACTTATATCTCAAAATGCTTAATTATGTCTTATATAAAGCAAAAAATTCACAGAACAAAATTTTTATTTTATTCTGTGAATTTTTTATTTTCAACTATTTCATTAGCCACTGGGCGAAATTTCTTATCTCTCCACTTATCTTCATTTAAACGAATAATATAATATGAAAGTGCCAATGAAATAAATCCGCATAATACGGCTATTAATTCTGTATTTTGAAGGCTAAATATAGATGATATTAGATATCCAAGCCCCAACCCAACAAATAAAAAACCTAAAGGTATAGTATACATAATTAATACAGCTTTCAAAAAATTACTTTGCTCTAAAGAAATATCAACCATATCTCCTTCTTTTGCATTACATATATTTTCAGCTTCAATTATCATATCTTTTGATTCAAAACCAGCAGTACATGCTCTACATTTTGCACAAGCTTCTTTTCTTTCAAGTTTTACAGTTACGTATTTGCCTTTTGCTTTTGTTACTACACCTACCTCACCCATTAATATTGCCTCCCAAAATATTTATTAAAAAGATAATAAGTCTATACCACTGAAATCCAAAGTTTTACAGTGGTATAGATATATACTTTATTCTATAATATCAATTTTAATCCCTAATTCGTCTAATTGTTTCTCATCAACTGTTCCTGGAGCTTCTGTCATTGGACAAGATGCATCTTTTACTTTAGGGAATGCAATAACGTCTCTTATACTAGGAGAACCTGTCATCAACATAACAATTCTATCAAGTCCATAAGCTAATCCTCCATGAGGTGGTACCCCATATTTAAATGCATTTAGTAAGAAACCAAATCTATCATATGCATCTTCTTTGCTAAATCCAAGAGCCTCAAACATTTTTTCTTGAATATCTCTTTGGTGAATTCTTATACTACCTCCACCAAGTTCACATCCATTAAGAACCATATCATAAGCAATAGCTCTAACTCTACCAGGGTCAGACTCAAGATACTGAAGATCTTCTTCCATAGGCATTGTAAATGGATGATGCATTGCTGTGTATCTTTTATGTTCTTCATTCCACTCAAGTAATGGGAATTCAGTTACCCAAGCAAATTTAAATACTTTATCGTCAAGAAGGTTAAGTCTTTTACCAATTTCAAGTCTTAGATTTCCTAGAGTACTATAAACAACATCATTTTTATCTGCACAGAATAATAATAAGTCTCCTGGTTTACCGTTCATAGCTTTTACCATATTTTCTACTACTTCATCTGATAAAAATTTAGTTATTGCTGATTTATAAGTACCATCTTCATTAATAACAATCCATGCCATTCCTTTAGCACCATATGTCTTAGCCAATTCTCCTAGTGCGTCAATCTGTCTTCTAGGTAAATTACCAAGAGTTTCAGCATTAATACCTCTTACGCTACCTCCATTAGCAACAGTACCTGAAAATACTTTAAAATCACAATCTTTCACTATTTCGGATAAGTCAACTAATTCTATTCCAAATCTAAGATCTGGTTTATCTGAGCCAAATCTATCCATAGCTTGTTTATATGTTAATCTTTCCATAGGAATTTCAATATCTACATCTAATACTTCTTTAAATAATTTTTGCATAAGTCTTTCATTTATTTCTATTACTTTTTCTTGGTCAACAAATGAAAGTTCCATATCTATTTGAGTAAATTCTGGTTGTCTGTCTGCTCTCAGGTCTTCATCTCTAAAACATTTAACAATTTGAAAATATCTATCATAACCTGATAACATTAATAATTGTTTGAAAATTTGTGGTGATTGTGGTAATGCATAGAAATTACCTGGATGTACTCTACTTGGTACTAAATAATCTCTTGCTCCTTCTGGTGTACTTTTTGTAAGCATTGGTGTTTCAATTTCAAGAAAATCTTCATTGCTTAAAAAATCTCTTGTAATTTTAGCCACTTTATGTCTCATAATCATATTTCTTTGGATATCTGGTCTTCTAAGATCTAAGTAACGATACTTTAATCTTAATTCCTCTTTTACATTACTATCTTCCTCAATTTGGAAAGGTGGTGTTTCAGCCTCTGATAATATTCTAAGGGAATGTGCTCTTACTTCAATCTCTCCTGTTTTAAGATTAGGATTAATTGTTTCATCTGATCTAGTTTCAATTATTCCTTCAACAGCTATTACAAATTCACTTCTAAGTTTTTCTGCTTTTGCAAATCCTTCATCACCTATAGTACTAGCATCAAAAACTATTTGAAGTAATCCAGTTTTATCTCTAAGGTCGATAAAGATAACGCCACCTAAATCTCTTCTTTTTTGAACCCATCCCATTACTGTTACTTTTTCATCAATATTTTTTGCACTTACCTCTGTACATTTATTCGTTCTTTGTAATCCTTGCATTGATTCACTCATACTGTAACCTCCTATACATTTCTAGTTTTACTATATATTCATAAATGTTTTACTTATTTTGTATTGTTATTAAAGCTTTTCAATTACCTATTTTATGTTATCTTTCATGAACTTAACTATTTCTTGAATACTTAAATCCGTTTGCTCCCTAGTTTCCATATTTTTTATTCTAATAGAATTCTCTTCTAATTCATTATCCCCAATAATAGCTGAATATTTAGCCCCAATTTTATTAGCATATTTCATTTGAGCTTTTACACTTCTACTCATTAAATCTGTTTCAGCAGAAATATTATTTCTTCTTAATTCATTAATAAGGGCAAAAGTAGTTTTTTTAGCATTTTCCCCTACATATCCCAAATAAATATCACGTTTAGGCTCATGTTGACTCGCACCATTTATTGCTTCTATTGTCATAATCAATCGTTCGATTCCTGCGGCAAATCCAACAGCTGGTGTTGGTGAACCACCACATTCTTCTACTAATTTATCATATCTACCACCACCACAAACAGTACCTTGAGCACCTATGTCGTTTGAGATAAATTCAAAAACTGTTCTAGTATAATAGTCTAGTCCTCTAACAATCCATGGATCAACTACATATTCTATTTCCATTGCATCTAATAATCTAAGTAATTCTTCAAAATGCTCTTTACATTCACTATCAAGTGTGTCAACTGCTAGAGGCGCATCTTTTAATAGAGCCTGACATTTTTCATTCTTACAGTCTAATATCCTTAAAGGATTTTTTTCATATCTTTCTAAACATGTAGGACATAATTCATCAATATGCTTACTTAAAAATTCTTTTAAAACATTATTATATTTTTTCCTACATTCAGGTCCACCTAAACTATTTACATGAAGTTTAACATTTGTTATTCCTAAATCATTTAATAAATTAGCAGCAAGTGCTATTACTTCTGCATCTGCTGAAGGTTTGTCTGAACCAAAAAGTTCTACCCCAAATTGGTGAAATTGTCTATATCTTCCTGCTTGAGGTCTTTCATATCTAAATGCAGGCGTTAAATAAAATAGTTTTGTAGGTTGGGCATCTGCATACATTTTTCTTTCAAGATAAGCTCTAACTACACCAGCTGTACCTTCTGGTTTAAGTGTAATATTTCTATCCCCTTTATCCATAAAACTATACATTTCTTTTTGAACAATGTCTGTTGTTTCCCCAACACCTCTTGCAAATAATTCTGTATGTTCAAATATAGGCGTTCTAATTTCATTAAATCCAAAACTTGTACAGATTTTATTAACTGATTCTTCAACTTTTTTCCAATCATTCATATAGCTACCATATATATCTTTTGTTCCTCTTGGTGCATTTGTCAACATTTTCATCACTCTCCTTTTTTTATTTCAATAACACTAAAAATAGTTGAACTTTCCTACAAGAAAACAAAAAATCCCGTCACTGACTTACTAGTCAGGGACGAGATGTATTATTCATAGCATACCGCGGTACCACCCTAATTAGAAACTAATATTATAGCTTCCTCTTTAGATCTATTAACGGTGATTAACCGTATTCATTTACTCGTTGTTATCTTTCAATAAATCACTCTGAGGTGTCTTTCAACTATTGTCTATAAGAAGCTTTACAGCTACAGGCTTCTCTCTCTGTATAGGTGGTAATAATTTACTTTTCCTCATCTACGTTTTCTCATATTCAATTATAAAATTGTTTATTACAGTTTATTAGTTAATGAACCATTTGTCAAGTTATTTTTTTATTTTTAAACTGTATTATATAACACTCTTTATGTCTAAGGATGGAAAAACTTCCTTTTTCGATCTATCATTTCATCAATACGATTTATA
This sequence comes from Vallitalea sp., assembly GCA_025210235.1. Classification (GTDB taxonomy): domain Bacteria; phylum Bacillota; class Clostridia; order Lachnospirales; family Vallitaleaceae; genus Vallitalea. Next base: position 237,028 of record JAOASG010000037.1, on the reverse strand, counting down.
TAATTATGAACATCTTTAACATTTTCAATTCTCTCAATTCTATTTTCCTTTGGAAAAACAATCTTTGATACAGCTCCTGCTCCAAGTGCTAAAATTGTTTGAGCTTCTTCTATAATTATTACATTATATATACATTCTTTCCCTTGTATACTATAACCAACATTTTCATAATTTCCTACCATATTCTTCTGTCTATACATATAATACGGCTTTAACCCTATTGATTTTGCTTCGTGATAAACCATCTTAATCATATGATCTATTTCTTTACTTTCAACTAAATGATACATCTCTACTGTTCGTTTTAACTTAGATGCTCGTTTAACAGCCATTGTATGAACTGTAAGACTCTCTGGTTTTAAATTCTTAATTTCATCAAGTGTATGTTTAACGTCTATATAGCTTTCTCCTGGAAGACCTAGAATAATATCCATATTAATATTATTAAACCCTACTTCTCTTGCCATATTATAAGCATAATAGACATCTTCAACACTATGACGTCTTCCAATTATTTGCAAAGTCTTATCATTCATTGTCTGAGGATTAATAGAAATTCTTGATACACCATATCTTTTTAATACTTTTAATTTATCAATATTTATAGTATCAGGTCTACCTGCTTCTACTGTAAACTCTTCTATATTATTTACATCAAAGTTCTTATTTATCATAGTCATAAGAAATTCTAATTGCTCAGCATTTAAAGATGTAGGAGTACCCCCACCTACATAAATTGTTTTAACCTTTTTATTTACTAATAATTTCTTCGATACATATTCCATTTCTGTACTTAATGCATTTAAGTAGTCGTTAACATGATCTTTCCACTTGTCAATAGGATAAGATGTAAAAGAACAGTATAAGCATTTAGTCGGACAAAATGGAATGCCTATATATATATTTATCTCATTATTAGTATTTGTTTTAAGTATATTAATCTCATTTTCTACGATTTCCATCATTAAATTAATTTTCTCTTCACAAATCTGATATTTTTCTCTTAGAATTAATTTTATTTTTTCCTTATCCCAACCATATTTATCAATTAAATCAAATACAATTTTTGTAGGCCTTATTCCTGTTAGTATACCCCAAGGTTGTTTTTTATTAGTAATTTTATATGCTACATTGTTAACTAACTTTTTAATTATTTTTTTAGACTCTCTTCTTCTCTCTATCGGTTCAGTGGGTAATTTTTCTATATCACTTTTATTAAGGGAAGATGTAAATTTACATACTCCCTCTTCATAATAAGAAACTTTATAATAATTATTTGTAATAATACTTTCTATTGTATTATCCTTATCGATTATCTCGTCTACTATTTCATACTTTTCATTTGGAAAATAAAGATTTAACAGCATTTTAATTTCATATTCAAAATCATGCCCTTTTAATATTAATTTCATTGGTTCTCGACTCCTATAGTTCTATTTATTATAAGTATATATTAGTCTTTTTTTCATAACCAATAGTTGTATTAAGACCATGACCTGGGTAAACTTTAGTTTCATCTGGTAAACATAATAATTTTTCTTTTATTTTATCAACTAATGTACTTTGTAAACCTTGGTAGAAATCAGTTCTTCCAATTGAACTAGCAAATAGTGTATCTCCAGAAAAAAGAAGTTTATTTTCACTATTATAATAACATATACTTGCATTAGAATGTCCGGGTACTTTTATACATTCAAAAACTAATTCTCCAAATTCAAGAATATCCCCATCTTCGATATTTTCATTTGACTTTACAGAAACTGATTTACCTAGAAACCTTAATGATAAATTATCATTAGGATCACCCATTGTAAACTTTTCTTCTTTACTAGTAAAAACAGGTACTCCATATTCATCTCTTAATTTATCAATAGCTAATATGTGATCAAAATGTCCATGCGTTACTAATAACCCCATAATTTTTAATTCATTTTCTTCAACAAACTTAATAATTCTATCTGGATTTGCAGCTGGATCAATTACCACAGCATCTTTGCTTTCTTTATCATAAACAATATATCCATTTGTTTGCAAATCTCCCAACATCATTGTTTTAACTTCCATAAATATCCTCCTCTAAAAGGGCCTTACTTTTCATTATGCTAGAACATTTTATCACTATCTAAAAGAAGAGTAATTGGTCCATCATTTAATATGTTTACTTTCATATCAGCTTGAAATATACCTTGCTTGATTTTATCATATTTTATATTTGCTTGTTTAATAAATGATTCAAAGATATACCTCGCATGGTCTGGTTTAGCTGCTGAAATATAACTAGGTCTACGTCCTTTTCTACAATCACCGTATAATGTAAAATTAGGAACAATCATAATTTCTCCATTGATATCTTTTACTGATAAGTTCATTTTATCATTTTCATCTTCAAAAATTCTAAGGTTTATAATTTTATCCAACATGTAATCATAAACTTTTTCATCATCTTCACCCATAAATCCTACTAACACTAAAATCCCTTTTTCTATATCTGCTATAACTTTTCCTTCAACCTCAACAGAAGTATGTTTTACCCTTTGTACAACAGCTCTCATTTATCTTGAATCCTTTCTAACTATTCGTTCTAATAATCTCTTCAACCCCTGAAATAGAATTTAATTTTTTTGTTAATTTGTTTAATTGATTAACACCATTAATATCCATAGTCACATTAAAAATGGATTTTTCATTTTTAATAGAACGAGCATTTAATGATTTAACAGGTATTTTTTCTTCTGTTAATACTTTTGATATATTGAACAATAATCCTACCTTATTTGATCCAATAATCTGAATCTCTACTTGATATAGTCTACTAGATTCTTTTTCATCAATACTTTGCCATTCAGCGTCTATTAACCTATGTCTTTCAAATTCTGATAAATTAATTATATTGCTACAATCTGTTCGATGTATAGATACACCTCTCCCCCTTGTTATAAACCCTATAATCTCATCACCCGGAACTGGATTACAGCACTTAGAAAATCGAACAGCTAAGTCTTCAACACCCATTACAACAATACCACTTTTTGATTGTTTACTTGATATAGAATTAGAATTAACAATTCCTTTTATTGCTTCATTATCATCTTTCTTTGTTTTTGTTTTGTTTTTATATTCTTCATAAAGTTTATTAACAATTTGACCTTCTTTTAATCCCCCATGACCAATAGCAGCACAAACTGCATCCCAATCCTTAAACCCATACTTTCTTTTAACAACTTCTGTTAAATTAGGCTTTATTATTTCATTTAGAGGTATTCCTTTGGCTTTTGAATATTTATCAATTAATTCTTTACCTCTAAGTATATTTTCTTCTTTAAATTCTTTTCTAAACCATTGGTTTATTTTGCTTTTAGCTTGTGAACTTTTAACTATATTTAACCAATCTCTACTTGGTCCATGTGAATTCTGAGAGGTTAGTATTTCTATTCTATCCCCATTTTTTATTTTATAATCAAAGGTTTCAATCTTACCATTTACCCTTGCACCAACCATTTTATTTCCAACTGCACTATGAATGTGATAAGCAAAGTCAATCGGTGTTGAGCCTGCTGGTAAATCAATAACATCACCAGTAGGAGTAAATGCATACACTTGATCAGCAAAAACATCCAAATCAGATTTAAGAACATCTAAGAACTCTTTATTATCTGACATATCTCTCTGCCATTCTAATATCTGCCTTAACCAATTTAACTTTTGTTCTTCACTTTGTTCTATCGATTGTGCCGTTTTACCTTCTTTATATTTCCAATGAGCAGCAATTCCATATTCAGCAGTTCTATGCATTTCATAAGTTCTTATTTGCATTTCAAAGGGTTCTCCTTCAGGACCAATTACAGTGGTATGCAAAGATTGGTACATATTTGGCTTTGGCATAGCAATATAATCTTTAAATCTTCCTGGTATAGGTTTATACATTTCATGTATAACACCAAGTACGCCATAACAATCCTTAACAGACTCCACTATAGCTCTGACTGCAAATAAGTCATATATTTGATCAATCGTTTTATTTTGTCCAACCATTTTTTTATAAATACTAAAGAAATGTTTAGGTCTACCATCTACATCAGCATTTATTTCAACTTTTAATATTTCTCCTTTTATATCACTTACAATCTTTTCGACAAAATTAATTCTATCATCTTTTTTTCTAGCAATTTTTTCAACTAAATCATAATAAGCATCGGGTTGAAGATATCTAAAAGATAAATCTTCTAATTCAATTTTAAATTTCGAAATACCTAAACGATGCGCCAATGGAGCATATATATCCAAAGTTTCTTTAGCAATTTTCTTTTGTTTAAATTCAGACTTATATTTAAGCGTTCTCATATTATGAAGTCTATCAGCTAACTTTATTAGAATTACACGAATATCTTTTGACATTGCTAAAAACATTTTTCTGTAGTTCTCAGCTTGAATTTCTTCCTTATCTGTCGAATAAGGAATTTTTTCTAGTTTAGTAACACCATCAACTAATAGTGCAACTTCTTTACTAAATTCTTTTGTAATATATTCAATTGTATATTCCGTATCTTCTACTACATCATGAAGTATACCAGCCATTATCGATTCTTTATCAAGCTCTAACTCAGCTAATAGATGAGCCACTGCTAAAGGATGAACTATATAAGGCTCACCTGATTTTCTAACTTGATTTTCATGAGCCATTTTAGCAAGTTTATACGCTTTACTAATCATGGAAAAATCTTCAGATGGATGGTATTTTTTTATTACTTGTATTAAATCCATGTAAATTTTATCAGGCATCTTATCACCGTTTCTATAACATTTTATTATGTAATTAAAATTTTTAAATTTAAGTTATTAAGATTAATTCACAAAAATATTTGTGGAATAATCATTTTTAATATAGAATTTAGTATTAATTTTTATCCCTTTTTTAGATAATAAATGAATCTAATATATCTATATATTATAGTTTTTTTTATTACAAAATGCAAGAATTATTGTATTTTTTAAAAGCGTAACCCAATATTAATTTAAAACAATCAACAAAAAAAGACCTTTACTCTATAATACAAGTAAAAGGCCTTATTTATTTTTATTTTTTAATAATTGAACTTACATCATATTTTTTAAGTTTGTCTCTACCGTTTAAGAATTCCAATTCGATTAAGTAAACTAATTTTACTACTTCTCCACCTAAATCTTCAATTAACTCTACAGCAGCTTTTGATGTTCCTCCTGTAGCTAATAAATCATCTATAATTACAACTTTATCGCCAGGTTTAATAGCATCAATATGCATTTCAATAGTTGCTGTACCATATTCTAAGGCATATTCTTTACCTTTTGTTTTATATGGTAATTTCCCAGCTTTTCTCACTGGTAAAAAACCTTTTCCCATATTAAAAGCTACTGGCACACCGAAAATAAAACCTCTTGATTCAGGTCCAATTATGTAATCGAATTCAAGACCTTTTAATTTTTCTTGAATCTGCTCAATTGAAGCTTTTAAGCCTTCTGGTTTTTGTAGAATTGTTGTAATATCATAAAATAATATACCTTCTTTTGGAAAATCAGGTACTTCTCTTATAAGAGTTTCAAGATTCATTTATTATTACTCCTTTTCATAATAGCCTAAGGAAAATCCTAACAGGTTATTAATATTGTTAAATTATATGTTATTAATAAATTAAGTTAACTAAACTTAATTAGTCTAGCAAACATACAAATATAGTATACCAAATTTAATTAATTGAAGCAAAGCTTTTATTTATTTTTTATTATTTTTCTAAAACAAAAAAATCCAGAGACAAATAATTATTCTCTGGATTTTTACATTATAATAATTAATAAATATATATTAAACTAAAGTCTAAAGACTATTAATTACTTCTTCTGGTGTATTAACTACATCAAATTTATCTTCAAATTCTTTTCCACCTAGTCTTTTTATTTGTGACATAGCAACAATTGAATCAAGTTTTACATAATATCTCTTTTTAAAAGGTGTACTTAAATATTTTTGCAATGCTTCTACTAGTAATTCCCCTACTTCTGGTGTTGAAGTTGATTGTTTTCTTGCATCTACTAATAAAACATAGTCATTAACATTAATAGATTTTAATTTGCTTTCATAATCTTTTAGACAATTTTTAGCTTCATCTACTGTGAACATTCCTTCAGCTACTAAAGAAAATATTTTTTTGCTTGTGTTAATGTCAATCTTATACATATGTATGCCTCCTAGTTAATATTGGTAATGTCCTATTTGTGTTATAAACAAAACTCCTATGCAACAAAAATAAATAAAGGTGTGAGTTACACTACCTTAATAATTTATTATTTAATATTAAATATTATATTCTGGATCAAGTGCTTTGTAAAACAACTTACAATCTACAGATTTTTCAGGTGGTATATCTTTAAAATATTCTGTATCCTTATAGTTTGTATGTATTAGAGCTCCCTCATTATCATATACATTTTCAAATTCAAAATATTTTGAAATTAATTTGGCGGATTTAATATTTGTAGCTTCAAGAAACATGCCTTTATAACCTCTTTTAATAGCATCATCCTCGCAGATTTTTACTAAGTCTTTTGCAATTTCTTTCTTTAGCTTATCCGACCTTACACCAATCATGAACATATGTACAAATTCATTCTTTTTGATCTTTTTATTTGTTTTTAAATAAATAGTTTCTAATAACCTTTTATCAAGATCTTCTAGCAGTTCACAGATTTTATTCATGGGTTCTAAATTATCTGTGAAATGCGGTATCTCATCATCTGGATTAAAATCTTCACATGCTAGCACACCAATTATTCTACTGTTTTTTCGATTTGTGGCTATATAACATAAGCCTTGTTCAACAACATTTTTCATATAGTTATAAACAAATTCATTAAAATCATCAATAGATAGGTGAACAGCCTGTACCATTGGTTCAGAAATTGTCTCTTTATTTACCGTTACCCCTGCAAATGTTTCAGCTAGACATTTTGCTGCTTCAACAATCAACTTATCATCTTTATCATCTAATCGTTTATACTCTAGTTCTATATCTAATTGCTCTAAAAATTTAATTAAAAATACTTCTTCATACTTAACATTATCAATTACTCTCATTTTTTCCCCCTCTAACTATTTATTTTTTGCAAATAAAATAATTCCATAAAAATAAGTAAAATTCGTATAACGTTTTATGATCGAAATAAAAAACAGCTACTAATCAATAGTCACTGCCATAGAATTATTATACGGAAACCTGGCAGTCATAGGAATTTGTCCCTTAGACCCATAGCTTTGCGTCCCTATCTTTCAATAGGTTTGCCATTTTACATAATACACAATATTTAATATTATAATTATTATAACAAAGTTATTCTCTATTTTCAATTTATAATATATAATATTTATTCCCGATTACTTGTTTTTCGTATTTTAGTTCTTTTATATTATAAAATAACGCTAGCCTTGTCTTAAATACCCATTGATTGTCTTAATTTTATGTAAATATTAGATTCCTCTAATAAAACTTTTTTACCTTTGTATAGTTTAAATATTAATTTCATCTCAGAAATATTAAACTCTAATAGTTCAAGTTCATTAAATACTTTTAAACAAATCAATATAGTAATTATTCTTTTAGAATCATAATTCATTATATGTAATAGCTTAGGGATTACTATATGTTGTATTTTTTGTTTTTCCAAGCTTAGTAGAGTTCTATATATTTTTTCATAATCTTTTCTAATTGGAGTAATTCCTTCATTATTTAAAAACATTAGAGATTCATTATTAAAATCGTTTTCAATAAGAACTAAATATTTTTCATAATAATTATTAATTTCTCTTATAAATTCATTATTTACATCAATATCTTTTAACATAATTTGTGGTTTTTTTGTACCGTTCCATTCATTAATGCTTAATGTTCCAAGCAAAGAAACATCACCTGATACGTTAATATAATCATAATAATCTGCCATTCCAAAACCTATTCCATCTAAAAAATACTTATTATAATCAAGTCTCATTTTTAAATGACTATTATCTTTTCCTATTTTTCTTACATCATTTACTTTACCTTTACAAATAAATTTTGGCTCAGGATTTCCAACACCAAATGGTTCTAGGTTTACAATATCTTCAATAAGAGAAACATCAATATCTTCTATTTTTATTTCCATATCTGCATTCATCTTAGGAATAAGCGTATCATCTTCCATATGACTTGATGCGTAATTGTTAACACGTCTTCTAAGGTCTTCAATTAAATCTTCATTAAGTGACATACCAGCAGCCATTTCATGCCCACCAAACTTTATAAGTATGTCTTTTGTAGAATTCAAAGCTTCAAATATACTAAACCCAGCAACACTCCTAGCAGAACCTGTAGCTATACCATCCTCTATACTAAGTAGAATACTTGGTCTGTAATATTTTTCAGTAATTCTTGAAGCTACAATGCCAATTACTCCGTGGTGCCAATTAGTTGATGCAACTACAATTACCTTTGTTTTATCTAAATCAATAGTCTCTTCAATAATATTAATTGCCTCATCAACAATTTTCTGTTCTAATTCTTGACGCTTAATATTCTCTTCATTTAGGCTCTCAGCTATTTTTGTTGCTTCTTCAATGTCATTCGTTATAAATAACTTAATTCCTCTTTTAGCATCCCCAAGTCTACCTGCAGCATTGAGTCTTGGTGCAATTCTAAAACCAATTATCCCTGCTGTAATTTTATCATTCTTATTACTTCCAGAAACCTTAATAAGCGCTTTCAATCCAACATTCCAAGTATCTTTCATTGTTTCAAACGCTAATTTTGTAATAATTCTATTTTCATCAACTAATGGAACAATGTCAGCTACCGTACCAACAGCAACAATATCTAAATGCTTCCAAATGATTTCAGTATTATTAAGCTTAAGAGATAATGCGTGAATAAGCTTAAAGGCAACCCCTACACCTGCCAACATATCAAATGGATACCTACAATCAGGCCTTTTAGGATCAATAACTGCTATTGCATTAGGTATGTTTTCTTGACATTCATGGTGATCTGTAATAATTATGTCCAGTCCAAGAGTATTAGCAAACTCTACTTGTGATACGGCAGTTATTCCTGTATCAACTGTAATAACTAAACGTGTTTCATTTAATGAAATTTTTTCAAGAGCCTTTTCATTTACTCCATATCCTTCTTCTAACCTATTAGGAATATAATAATCAACGTCTACACCATTTTCTTTTAAATACATATACAAGATAGATGTACTAGTAATACCATCAACATCATAATCTCCATATATAGTTACTTTTTCTTTGCTATCTATAGCTTGAATTATTCTATTTACTCCTTTTTCCATATCTTTCATTAAAAAAGGATCATAAAATTTATCTCTATCTACATGTAAAAATCTTATAATATCTTCTTTCATCACTATATTTCTATTCGCTAAAATAGTAGCTACTATAGTTGAAAATTTATATTCTTTAGCTAAGTCATTCACTAATTTATCATTATTATTCTTTATATTCCATATATATTTTGATTTCATATCAATACCTCCAAAAAATCCCCCTAGTAATAAGAATACAGAAAAAGTCCTGCACTATACTAGAGGGATTAACGTTTAATATGTTATTATCTTTGTGGTTGATGTGCTTTTTGGATTTTTGATTCTTCTTTTCTTTTAAAGATATACCACAATGGACTAGCAACAAAGATAGATGAATATGTTCCACTTATGATACCAACCATTAATGGTAATGCAAATTCTTTAATAGATTCAACTCCAATTACATAAAGTACAGCTATCATTATGAATGTTGTAAGTGATGTATTAATTGAACGTGAAATTGTTTGGCTTATTGAAGTATCAACAACACCTTTGAAATCTCCACGTTTCATATATTTTTGGTTCTCACGAACACGGTCAAATAATACAATAGTATCATTGATTGAATAACCAACAATCGTTAACATTGCTGCTATAAATGAGTTATTAATTGGTATTCTAAACAATGAATAAACAGCTAAAACGATAAGTACATCATGAACTAAAGCAACTACCGCACTTACTCCAAATCTATAATCTTTAAATCTTAATGTAACATATAAAAGTATACATATAGTTGCTATTAAAATCGACATAAGTGCATTTCTTCTCATATCATCACTAATAGTTGCACTAATACTTGTACTTTCAATGTCCTCTGCTGTAATACCATATGTTTCAATTAATTTATCTTTTAAATTACTTCTCTCTACATTTCCAAGTTTTTTTGTTTTAATAATAACTTGCGTTTTATTTGAAACTGCTTGGAATTGAGGGCTACTATCTTTTGTAGCTTCAACAACAATAGGTGTTAACTCGCTATCTATTTCACTTTTAGTCATTGTTTTTCCAATATTAACAAGAGTAGTAGAACCTCCACTAAACTCAATATCATAATTAAGCATTGTTCCTTTTGAAGCATTGTGTATTGGCATTGATATTAATCCAATAACTATAATTACTAAAGAAATACCAAACCATAATTTTCTTCTGCTAACAACATTAATTGTTCTTGTTTTTTGAGCAATACCATATAGTTTTTTATTTTTAATTCCTAATCCAGCAAAAGCCCATAAAATAACTCTTGTAATAACTAAAGCTGTAAACATAGAAACGATAATACCTAAAGCAAGAGTTTGAGCAAATCCTTTAATTGGACCAGTTCCTTTTAAATAAAGAACTATTGCTGCAATTAAAGTTGTAATATTACCATCTAATATAGCTGAAGTAGCTTTTTTAAATCCAGCTTTTAATGAAGATCTTAGAGTCTTCTCAAGTGCTAACTCTTCCTTAATCCTTGAGAAAATAATTATATTAGCATCAACTGCCATACCTATTGATAGGATAATACCTGCAATACCAGGTAATGTTAATGTAATTTTAAATACACTTAGTAAAACAACCGTAAGTCCTGCATAAAATACTAATGCTATATCAGCAGCAAGACCTGGCATTCTGTAGAAAAATAACATGAAAAGCAAAATAATTACAAGACCAATTATACCTGCTTTAACACTTGTATCAACTGCTTCTGATCCAAGCTTTGCTCCAACTACATTTGATCTTAACTCTTCAAGTTCAAGTGGCAATGCACCAATACGAATATTGGCAGCCATATTTTCTGCTCTTTCCATATTTCCCATATTAGTAATAGAAGCATTTCCATCAGGAATAACTTTTGATACTCTTGGAGTCATTATAGATTCGCCATTATAAACTATTGCAATTATTTGACCTAGAAACTTTTTAGTTGCTTCTGCAAATTTATCTTTTCCACTTTCGTTTAACTCAAGAGCTATAATATAAGGGTCAGCTTCACCATCTACTATTTGAGCAGTAGCGTCTTTTACATCTTCTCCTGTAAGTATAACTACATTATCTGGTCCAACAAACTCTAATTTACCTGGTTTTCCAAGTTCTTCTAACACTTTTTCTGCATCTTTAGCATTAGGTATATCTACGTTAATACGATCTGAACCTTCTCTATATACTTCACCTTCTGTATATCCTAAGCTATCAATTCTTTTTCTTAATTTAAAAACTGTATCTTTTAATTCTTTATCCGATGGATTATCTTTAACAGTTGTATATGTAATACTAACACCACCTGCTAAATCAAGACCTAATTTAACATTATTTGCTCCACCAGTTTCTTTTTCTCCTACTCCATTAATTGCTACAAATACAGTACCTGCAATTAATACTATTAAAAGAAGAAGCGTAATGACTTTTTTCCCCTTCATTGCAACAATATCCTCCTTTGTACATTATCATATTTTTTGTCAAAACAAAACTTCTCACATAAAGATTATTTATGATTAACCTACAAAAAGTAATAAATATGAATATATATATATTGTATATAATCTTAGTCATCTGCTTTTTGTACATAATCGATTATTAAACGAAAAGTTTTGTACATACTACGTTAAATTATAAATATTATCATGATATTAGTCAAGATAATTATTCACACATTTCTACAGCTTTCATATAAATAGCACATTCAACTCTCTTTTTCTCAAGTTCGCAACCAATTTCATATGTATCATAAATATTTCCATGGAATTGATAAGCATTTGCCGTACATCCTCCACTACAATAAAACTTAGCCCAACAATCTTTACATTTATCTTTAGAGTATACACAACAACTCTTAAATTCATTGCGTCTTTCAATATTAGTAATACCTTCATCAACTGTTCCTAATTTAAATTCATCTATTCCTACAAATTGATGACATGGATATAAATCTCCCCATGGAGTAACAGCTAAATATTCTGTTCCAGAACCACATCCTGAAAGTCTTTTTATAACACATGGGCCTTGGGATAAATCAATCATAAAGTGGAAAAAATTAAAATCTTTATTTTGTTTTTTTCTACTTATCATTTCATTTGCAAGTATATCATATTGTTCACATAATACTGGAATATCTTCTTCTTGAAGAGCATATGACATATTAGATGGAGCTACAACTGGTTCAATTGATACTTGTTTGAATCCACAATCAGCTAGATGTAATACATCCTTCGAAAAATCAAGATTATTATGTGTAAACGTTCCTCTTACATAATAATTTTCTTGATTTCTGCTTTCTGCCATTTTTTTAAACTTAGGAAGAATAATGTCATAACTTCCTTTTCCATTACTTGTGCATCTCATATTATCATTAACTTCTTTTCTTCCATCAATACTCAGTACTACGTTATACATGTTATCATTGATAAATTCCATTATTTCATTATCAAGCAATATGCCATTAGTAGTAATAGTAAATCTAAAGTTTTTATTATATTTTTCCTCTTTAGATTTTGCATACTTAACAATTTCTTTTACTACATCAAAATTCATTAATGGTTCTCCACCAAAAAAATCCACTTCAAGATTCCTTCTGTTTCCTGAATTTTCTATTAAGAAATCAATAGACTTTTTACCAATATCGCTACTCATAAGTGAGCGATCTCCATGATATTCTCCTTCACCTGCAAAACAATATTTACAGCACAAATTACAATCATGCGCTATATGTAAACATAGCGCTTTTACTACAGGTTGTCTGTTTTTAAAGCTAATTATTGCATCTTTGTATGTATCATCAGTAAATAATAAGCCATTAGAACTTAGTTCTTCAACTTCACTTATTCCTTCATTAATTTCATTATTGTTATATTTATCTGATAGTTTTTCTATTAATTCTTCTTTTGTTAATTCATTATATATCTCAATAATATCGTAAACAATATCATCAACCACATGAATTGCGCCGCTGTAAACATCTATAACAATGTTTAAATCGTTCATTTTATATTGATGTACCACAGTAATACTTCCTTTCTTATAAGCCCATTCTTTAGGTAATTATAAAACTTATAATAATAATTCTTTACATATCCTAGTACATTACTATTACTTATACAGTCATAAATTTATAACCTAATATAAGCAGCGGCTTTCACCACTGCTTTAAAATAAATTATTTATTTTCACAAGTTTGATTCCCAACTGTACATGATGTTTTACATGCTGATTGGCATGAAGTTTGACATTCTCCACAACCACCATTTTTTAAACTCTTTTTAAGAGTAGCTGAATTTAATGTTTTAACATGCTTCATTTATCTTTCCTCCTTTATGTACCTGTTCTTTAAGTAATTACGGAACTACTTAACTTTAAACATTATATCATAAGATTGGTACAATTAAAAGTTGAAAATTTTTTATCCTAACATTCCTCCAAGCGTACTTCCTCCTAAACACATAAAAAACAAACTAATAGCGTCACCTGAGATTACATTATTTTTATTAATTATAATAGATGCAACAACAAATATTACAAAGTAAATTACTCCTGATATAGCTCCAAACATCCACTTATTTTTACCAATGCTTTTTCCTACTAAGTATCCAATAATGATAGTAGACAATATAATTATTACAATTCTGCCAATATTTATTTGAGTATCAGCTAGATCATACTTATATACAATAAATGAAAGTATCAGTACACATAAAATGGTTATTATATAACCAATCAAAATTGATTTAAGAATATTTATAACAATTTTTTGAGTATTAATATCCGCTTTTTTTGATATTCTAGATGATTTCCCCATAATTCTCCCCCTCTATTGTTCCATATAATATTATACTGTGATATAATTTAAAATATGCCATGCTTTTTAGAATTAATTAATTACAAAATAGGTATTTGCATAACTTAGAAGGGAGTGATTCTATTTGGATAAATATATTGACTTACATGTTCACTCAACAGTTTCTGACGGAACATATACTCCATGTGAACTAGTTAAATATGCTGTTCAAAAAAAACTAGCAGCGATTGCTATTACTGATCATGATTGCATTTCAGGAATTAAAATAGCCAGAGAATGTGCTAAAGATAAAAACTTAGAAATTATTAGCGGAATAGAGTTTTCAACTAGATATAAAAATAGAGAAATACATATCTTAGGATTATGTATAGATGAAGATAATAAAGGATTAAATAATGAACTTGAAAATATTATTACTGATAGAAACATTAAGAATCTTAGAATAATTGATAAGCTTAGGTGTTATGGCATTGACATAACAATAGAAGATGTTACTTCTACCTATAATTCACACATATATACTAGAGCTCATATTGCAAAAGCTATATGTGATAAAGGATATGCTTCCTCCATAAGAGAAGCCTTTGATAAATACATTGGAGATAATTGTCCTTGCTATGTACCTACAGAAAAAGTTACCCCTCAACGGGTTATAGAATTAATTTTATCATGTGGAGGTGTCCCTATCCTTGCTCATCCAACTTTATATCATATGGATCTTAGAGAACTAGACTCTCTTATTTGTGAATTAACTAAAGTTGGGCTTTTGGGAATTGAAGGTATTTATTCACTCTATACTAAATCAGAAGAACGATATATAAAAGACTTTGCAGATAAATATAATCTTCTTATTTCAGGTGGCTCAGACTTTCATGGAGATAATAAACCTCATATTGATCTAGGTGTTGGTAAAGGCAATTTAAAAATTCCATATTCTCTACTTGAAAAAATAAGAGCAAAATGTAATTAATATAAAAAATATAAAAGGTACTTTTAAAAGTACCTTTTATATTTTTTATATATATTATTTTTTTATTTATCTTCTTTTTTATCTTCTTTTTTATCTTCTATTAAATCTTCTTTATTAATTGTTAAGTCTGGTTCCTTAACAGATGCAATAGCGGTTCTCTCAATAGGTACTCTTACACTTTTATTAGTACCAAATTCAACAATAACAATATTATTTACAGTATCAACAACTTTTCCATATAACCCACCATTAGTTACAATAGCATCCCCGATACTAATACTTGATTGCATTTCATCAACTTGTTTTTGTCTTTTTTTCTGAGGTCTAATAATCATAAGATACATTAATCCAAATAAAAGAACCATAGGTAATAACATAGCTCCAAGACCTCCAAGTGTTGATTGTTGCGTTTCTGCCGCTCCAGCTTCTAATACAAATAAACTTAACATAATTATCCTCCTTATTTTATACATATTTCATCTATAATATAGTAAGTTACTTAATAATTTACACTGTAAACAACTTCCTGTCAACTAAGTTAATGAAAATTCCTTTAGTTGATTCTTAAATACAATGTGTTAATAGTTACTTTGAAGAAGTTGACATCATTTCAATTTTATTATTCTTATATTTAGTATATTCATTTTTATCTATTGCATTCCTTATCTCTTCCATTAATGTATTATAGAAATACAAATTATGAAGAACACATAGACGCATCCCTAACATCTCTTTAGCTTTTAATAGATGTCTTATATAAGCTCTACTATAATTTTTACATGCAGGACATTGACATCCTTCTTCAATAGGCCTATCGTCTAATTGGAATTTCGCATTAAATAGATTTAGCTTACCAAAGTTTGTATATACATGACCATGTCTTCCATTTCTAGCAGGATATACACAGTCAAAGAAATCCACACCTCTTTCAACTGATTCCAATATATTAATAGGTGTTCCCACTCCCATTAAATAAGTTGGTTTATTTTGTGGAAGATATGGTACAACTTCTTCTAATATTCTATACATTTCATCATGAGATTCCCCTACTGCTAAACCACCTACAGCATATCCATCTAAATCCAACTCTGATATTGTTTTTGCATGTTCTTTTCTTATATCTTCATAAGTTCCACCTTGATTAATTCCAAAAAGCATTTGATGCTTATTAATAGTATCTTCAAGGCCATTTAATCGTTTCATCTCTTTTTTACATCGTTCTAACCATCTAGTTGTTCTATCAACCGAATTACTAATATATTCTTTTGTTGCAGGGTATGGAGCACATTCATCAAACGCCATAGCAATAGTTGATGCAATATTAGATTGAATCTGCATACTCTCTTCTGGACCCATAAATATTTTTCTTCCATCTACATGAGAAGAAAAATAAACACCTTCTTCTTTTATCTTTCTAAGTCCTGCTAACGAAAATACTTGAAAACCTCCAGAATCAGTAAGTATAGGTCGATCCCACACCATAAATTTATGTAATCCACCTAATTTTTTTATTACTTGATCACCTGGTCTAACATGAAGATGATAAGTATTAGATAATTCAACTTGGCACTTTATCTCTTTTAAATCCATACTTGAAACTGCACCTTTAATTGCTCCAGCTGTACCAACATTCATAAATACAGGTGTTTGAATAACACCATGAACAGTACTTACCTCTGCTCTTTTTGCTCTTCCGTCTACATTTAATATTTTATACACTTTAATCACCATTCTAGTTTATTTATTATACTAAGCTTTTAGCATGTTTAAGTATACATGTTATCTTTTTACTTTTCAAGGTTATTTTTTTCATCTATATACTTTGAAAAATCCGAATTACCTTTTTTTATAATATCAATAACTTGTTCATTATCTACAGGCTTTCCAGTTAAAAACCCTTGTATGTTATCACACATAGATTCATATAAAAAGTTAAATTGTTTATCATTTTCTACTCCTTCAGCAATAGTCTCAAGTCCAATCTTTCTAACTAATTCTATTACAGAACTTGTAATTTCTCGTTCAACACCTTCATGTGTAGTATTTTTAATAAATGACTTATCAATTTTTAGAGTATCGATGGGTAATGATTTTAAATAACTTAACGAAGAATACCCTGTTCCAAAATCATCTAATGAAATCCTAACACCTAATTCAATAAGCTTATTTAATAATAATTTTGCTGATTCTAGTGCATCAATAAATAAGTTTTCTGTTATTTCAAGTTCTAAACACCCAGACTCAATACCTATTTCTTCTAATATATTTGATACTGTATTATAAAAATTACCAGTTTTTAGCTGAATAGGGGATATATTAACAGATATAATTCCTCTATACGAATATTCAGTATTCCACTTTTTATATTGAATACACGCTTCTTTAAGTACCCATTCTCCTATTTCATTAATAATTCCAATTTCTTCTGCTATAGGTATAAATAGCATTGGTGATACGTAACCCAATGAAGGATTAAACCATCTAAGCAAAACTTCAAAACCTCTTATTTTACCTGTTTTCACTTCAAATTGTGGTTGATATACCAACTTAAATTCGTTATTTTCAAGAGCACTTTTTAATTGTTTTTCTATATTAAATTTTCTTAAAAATTCTTCTTTCATATTCTGTGTAAAAAAAGAAATATTATTTTTACCCATTTTTTTCACTTTATACATTGCTGTATCTGCATTTTTGATTAATTCCTTTGAATCAACACCGTCATAGGGGTAAACTGAGATACCAATACTAACACTTAACTGATATCTATTATTGTCAATATTAAATGGTTTATCAAAACATTTCTTAATTTTGTTTACTCTACCAACAATATCTTCATTATCTTTAAGATCTCTCAAAATAGCTGCAAATTCATCTCCGCTAAGCCTTGCGATAAAATCATCTTTATCAATCACCTTAGATAATCTTTTTCCTACTTGTTTTAGAATATCATCTCCTACTGTAAATCCTAGATTATCATTTATACTTTTAAAATTATCTATATCCATAAATATGATTCCAACAATTTCATCATTACTTTTAATACTTTCGTTAATTTTTTCCAGTAGATGTACTCTATTAGGAAGCTTAGTTAGGCTATCATAATATGCTAAGTTTTTAATCTTTTCTTCTCTTTTTTTTCTATATGTTATGTCAGTATCAGCACCAACCATCAAAATAGGTTTGCCATCTTCTCCAAACATAATTTTAGCTTTTGAATTCAACCATTTATATGTACCACCGGAAGTACATACGCGATAATTGCTTTCAAACTTTTCAACTTTACCTGCTATACAATCCTCTAGTTTTTTTCTTGCTTCATCTCTATCATCAGGGTGAAGGAGCTTATACCATCTATTAATGTCAAAAAATGTATCTAGACATATGTCTAGCTCTTTATACCAATCTAACGATAATACACATACTTTATCATTAAAATACCAATACCATATTCCATCATTAGATGCTTCTGAAATCATCTTATAAATATGTTCTTGTTCTTTTATAGTTTCATTGCTTTGTTGAAGCAAACTATTTTGTACACTAAGAGCTTCTTTTGATGCTACTAATTCTTCATATAATTTACTAATTCGTTCATTTTGTTGCCTTAATTCTTCTTCTGAAGCAGCAATTTCTTCATATATTTGGGCTAATTCTTCATTCTGGAGTCTCAATTGTTCATTTTTTTTCTCTAATGCAATTTCATGTTGTTTTAATTCAGTTATATCCGTAAATATCTCTACAAAAGTTCCTTTCTCTACGCTAAATACATTTACTTGATACCACCTATTGAAAGGTTTAAAATATTGTACCGTAGTACCTGTACTGCCATCAAACGCAATTTCTCCGAAAAACTCTATCCAATTAAAGTTTTCTTTAAAAATATTAGGCATTACCTCTGATACTCTTTTACCAATAATATCTTCCCTTTTTAAACCTGTTAATTCACAATAAGTATCATTTATCTCTAGATATTCATAGTCAACTGGTTTTCCACGAGAGTCAGTAATTATCTTATGATATGCGTATCCACTAAATATATTGTTAATTAAGGCGTAATAAAAATTATTAGATATCTCCATTTGAACACCCCGTCTATAGTATATTTTTTTCTACGAATTTAATTACAATATATTATATCACATTTATTAGAATTTTTTTATATTCTTGTCAAAAAATGTAACTTTTTTTATGGTACAAATTAATTTATTTTAATTAAGCCTGTTAATTCATTCAAAATAATAGAAAAGCACTAATTTATTTAGATTATTAAACAAAAAATAATAATATTTTCTTGTTTAATATTTAAATATTGTATATAATCAAGAAAAGCGACTACGTCGCGTTATTCCTGTCAAGGAATATTTCTCCTTTAGGAAAGTTTCCTCTGCACAAATGAGAATGCTCCTATCACATTTGTTAAATTATTAAACTTTCCTATAAGGCAAGAAAAGCGACTACGTCGCGTTATTCTCATTTAATACGATAATAAGAAGGTGATTATATGTCAACAGGCTCTAATTTTGGAAAATTATTTTCTATTTCCACTTGGGGTGAATCCCATGGCGAGGGAGTAGGCGTGGTAATTGATGGATGTCCCTCTGGAATAGATTTAAACGAAGAAATAATACAAATTGATTTAGATAAGAGAAAACCTGGTAAATCCATTTTTTCAACACCTAGAAAAGAAAAAGATAAAGTTAAAATAATGTCTGGTGTTTTTAACGGCAAAACTACTGGCACTCCTATTTCATTGATTGTTCATAACGTTAACCATATATCTAAAGATTACTCAAAAATTGCAAATTACTATCGTCCTGGACATGCTGATTTAACTTATGATTTGAAATATGGATTTAGAGACTACAGGGGAGGAGGACGTTCCTCTGGAAGAGAGACAATAGGTAGAGTAGCTGCAGGAGCAGTAGCTAAGAAAATATTAAAAGAATTAAACATTAAGTTAACTACTTTTACGAAATCTATTGGTAATATATCTATTAATCCAGATAATTTTGACAAACATGAAATATGGAATAATAATTTGTGTCTTCCTGATAAAACTTGCGTACAAAAAACTGAAGATTATATTCTAGAATTAATAAATCAAGGAGATTCTTGCGGGGGGATAATAGAGTGTCAGGTAGATTGTATTCCACCTGGTATTGGAGAACCTGTTTTTGACCGACTAGATGCTGAACTTTCAAAAGCAATAATGTCTATAGGAAGTGTTAAAGGTGTTGAAATAGGCAATGGTTTTATGACAACTTCATTAACAGGATCTGAAAATAATGATTTTTATAGATGTAGTGGTAATAAAATAATAAAAGAATCAAATAACGCAGGAGGTATACTTGGCGGTATAAGTGATGGATCAAAAGTAGTTATTAGAGCTGCTATTAAACCTACTCCTTCAATCAAAAAAACGCAAAAAACTGTAACTAAAGATAATGATAATATTGATATCAATATTATTGGAAGACACGACCCTATTATTGTACCACGCGCAGTTATTGTAGTAGAGTCCATGGTTGCTATTACTTTAGTTGATATGTTATTTAGAAATATAACTAGTCAAATGAATAACATTAAAAAAATATATCTATAAAAAAAACATAAACATCACTTTATACTAAGGTAATATAAAAATAAATAGGTCACTGAATTATACCTTTTCCAGTGATCTATTTATAGTTTTATTTATGATTTTTTTTATCACAACAATCTTTACAATACCCATACAACTCTAAATTATGTTCAATTAGATCAAATTCTTTATCATCTATTATCTTTTTAAATTCTTCGCTAAGACAACATTCAATGGATTCTGCTTTACCACATTTTTTACATATTAAAAAATGAGAATGCTCTTCTTGTAAATTTAGTGAATAAATAATATTTCCATCTTTTGGTCTAATCTTATTAAGTAATCCTACATCTTCTAACACACTAATATTACGGTAAATAGTTGATAGATTAATATTAGGATTTTGTACTTTTGTTACCTGTAACCATTCCTCAATAGAAATTGGTTTAATACTATTATATAAAGCCTCTAAAATTATCCTTCTTTGTTTAGTAATCTTATAACCTTTTTGCTTTAACAATTCAAGAACTTTATTAAAATCCATAGATACACCTTATTTCCTTAGAAGTTTTCACACCATTATCACAATATTACTTTTATAATTTAATTATATCATAAATTAATAAATACTCAACTTTTCCCACATCAATATTCTATGCAGATAAGCTAATTATAAGGCTTTGCAGAATAAAAATATAGGTGTTTCTTCTATATATTTATTCTGCAAACAAAACCTATCACGCTTAAGGTGGGAAATTGAGATAAATATAAATAGAATAACTCATTTACAATTTTTTTACAATTTTTTAAATTTATTGTTGCATTATTAAATATTAAATAGTATAATTTAATTGCAAACAATTTGCATTTAGATTATAGGAGGTTATAGTATGAAGTTAAAAATAAATATATTACTTATATTTATTATGATTATGAGTTTATTTGGCTGCTCTACTAAACAAAACAATGAAAAAAATATTAATATTGCTGTTTCAATTGTACCTGAAGCTACATTTGTTGAAGCTATCCTTGGCGATAAGGGCAATGTAACAACTGTAATACCCCCTGGTTTTAGCCCTGCTAATTACCAGCCATCTCCAAAAGAATTACAAAATATTAGTAATGCCAATCTATACTTTACCATTGGTGTTCCTTCAGAAAAAAATATTCTACCCAAGATTGTAAATAATAATACTAAAGTGATTTCTCTTCGGGAAGCTACAGAAAAAGACTATCCTCTTCGTTATTTTGAAAAACACAGACACGATGCTCACGATGAGAACAATAATGATCTAGATAAAAAAGAGACTGATTTAATTGCTGACCCTCATATATGGATGTCCCCAAAAAGAGTTATATCTATGGTAAAAACTATTGAACAAGAGATAATTAACCTTGACCCAAATAATAAAGATTATTACTCAACTAATGCTGAAAACTATATAACAAAATTAGAAAATCTTGATAATTACATTAAAGAGTCTCTTACTAATAGTAGTTCAAAAAAATTCATCATATATCATCCATCTTTAGGATATTTTGCAGATGATTATGGTTTAACAATGATGGCAATTGAACATGATGGTAAAAAAGCCACTATTGAAACTATTACTGAAGTTGTGGATTTCGCTAAAGAGAATAATATTTCAGTAATACTTTATCAGAAAGAATTTGATAGCAAACAAGCAAAAGTTATCGCTGAAGAAATTGGTGGCACTGTTGAGGAATTTGGAGCATTATCCAAAGACTACATTGATAATATTAAAAAAATAGTTAGTATATTAAATAGCAAAGAATAAAGGTGATTTTATATGGCATTAATATCAATTAACAATCTAACTGTATCTTATAAAAATTATGTAGCACTACAGAATATTAATTTAGAAGTCAATAAAAATGATTATATTGGAATTATTGGTCCAAATGGAAGTGGTAAATCAACTTTACTAAAATCAATTATTGGAGAAATTCCAATAAAAGAAGGTCAAGTTAAAATTGATCCAAATGCTAGAATAGGATATGTTCCTCAATTTTCAACATTTAATAGTAATTTTCCTATAAAAGTATTTGACGTAATCTTAAGCGGAACTCTACCCTCTAAATTCAAATTATTCCATCATTATACTAGTCATGATAAGGAACAAGTCATCTTAGCTCTTAAAAAGCTAAATATTACCTCTTTATCAAGCAAACAAATCAATGAACTTTCAGGTGGACAATTACAAAAAGTATTATTAGCTAGAGCACTTGTAATGAATCCACATATTTTATTACTTGATGAACCTACTGCTAGTTTAGATACTAATGCAAAACAAGAAATATATAAAATTCTTACTGATTTAAATAAAGAAGTAACAATAATGATGGTAAGTCATGATATAGGTATAATAAAACACAACGTAAAAACTTATGCATGTCTAAATAAAACAATGCACATTCATAATAATGATGATCAACTAGACCCTTGGCATTTTGAAAATTTATTTTATTCGAAAGGAAATTAATATGTTTGAAGCAATAATTAACTATCAATTTATGCAATATGCAGTTATAAGTATTATATTAGCTAGTATAGTATGTGGAATAATTGGAACAATAGTCGTAGAAAAAAAGCTTGTTATGATGAGTGGTGGTATAGCACATGCTTCATTTGGAGGTATCGGCCTAGGATTTTTAATTGGAATAGAACCAATTATAGGAGGTCTTTTCTTTGCTGTGACCTCCTCAATAAGCATTGTTAGCATTAAAAGAAAAACTAATACTTCATCTGATACAATAATTGCAATGCTTTGGTCATTAGGTATGGCACTTGGTATACTTTTTATATCTTTAACAGATGGATATCCTCCAGATATGACTACTTATTTATTTGGTGATATATTAACAGTTTCAAAAATAGATATTTATTTAATGAGCACTTTAACATTAATTATAGTTATAAGTTCTTTAGCTTTTTTTAATTATATTAAAAGCTACTTATTTGATGAAACTTTCCTTAATAGCAAAGGTATTAATACAAGTTTTCTAGAGTATTTTTTATTTGTTCTTATTGCTTTAAGTATTGTTATATTAATTAAAGTAGTAGGCATCATATTAGTTATAACTTTATTAACTGTACCTCCTGCTATATCTAAATTACTTACTTACAATTTTAATAATATTATACTACTTTCATCACTAATAGGAATAATCTTATGCTTCTTAGGACTTGTTTTTTCATACTATTTTAATATTCCATCAGGTGCAACTATCATTATTTTATCTAGTATTACTTATTTTGTTTTAGTATTATTTAAGCAAATAAGATAATATAAAAACAAAGTATACTGTACAAAATGCTTAAAAGGTGGATAGATACTCTATCCACCTTAACTAATATAAGCTAATTCTGATATTTTTTGATTTAGTTATAATTAATTTCATCCTTTTATTTCGTATTTTAATATTAACTTAATTTATATTTATTTTATTCCGATATACAATACATAATAATATCATTTAATTGTTTAGTTATTTTCTGTTTTTGTCTATAAACCAAAATGAAATAACTAAATAACTAAAAAAACAAATTAAAGGAAGGGAAAAAATGAGAATTAATTATCAAGCATCTATTGTAAATAATATACAAAACAACAATCTAGCAAACAGTATACGTATAATAAACAAAACATATTCTGACAATTTTAAATCTACTAATGTTAGTGCTAAACTAGAAATTTCTAATAAATCATTAGATGAATATTTTGAAAAAGGCCTATTCGATAACATTGTTAAAGATGCTAAGTACAATAATTATTTTATCGAAAATGATACTGTTTCAACAAATGATATCTTACAAAAATTTGGAGAAAAATATTCCGAAGTATATGAGAAAGTAATGAAAAATGCAACTGATGATAAAAAAGCTGAATATCTTGAGAAACTAGATAATGCTTTTGAAAAAGCTGTAGAACTTCAAAGTGATACGATGTTAAAAAACTTCAATAAATTATTTAAAGAAAATAATATTAGCTCAACTTTAGATACAAAATCATTTAAAGAGTCATTTATTCAAGTAGCTAATGTTATAAAAGATTATTATTTAGAAAACAGCAATGAAAATATTAATGACTATATTTCTTCAAAAATTGATTTCAAAGTCAAAAATAATTTCAAATCATATAAAGCATTTTCTAGCGTAATGGATTTCTTTGATTATAGTAAGGAAATATCAGAGAAAATGAATTGGTTAAAAGGTGTATTTATAGATAATTCATGTGATGATATCACAAATTCAAAGAAATTATTTGACGATATTCACAATTCTCTAGAATATATTCAAAACACTTTAGATAAATTAACCGAAATTAGAACGAATATCAATGATTCAGATATATCCGATAATTTAAAAAACGGTTTATTAGAAGCAATTGATAATAAAATATCAAGTTTAAATGATATGAATGGCAAAATGCAAAAATATACAGAATATCTAGAAAAATATCAAAAAATCCAAGAAAAAATAAAAAAAGCTATAGCTAAAAGGGATGCCTTAAATGCTAAATTGGATAAGGCAAATGAAGCCAAAAATCAAGATTTAGTTAGTATGTATCTAAAAAAAGTTGCTTCCGCAGATAGTGAACTTGCAAAATTAAATGCTAAATCTGCAGAAATCGAATCACAAATGGCTAATCTTATAAAAGAAATAAAAGAAACAGAAATTAAGTAGATAATACAAGTGAGACTTCATTTAGAAAATTAATTTGAAGTTTCTGGGTAGATGGTATAGGGTAATATTACCCTATACCATATCTACCCTATGCTCACTGATTTTCATTTTCTTTTATAAAACTTAAGTCTTTTATATCATTTTTCCATATTTTATATAAATTAGTATCTTCCATATTGCATATTTCTATTAATGTTAACTGAGTTAAATCTTCATTTAATTCAATCTTTATTTTAGATTCTAATACTTTTAATTCAGAATTTGTTTCATCAAACCACTCATATTTATAAATGTCTAGCAAGATATATCTACATTCAACATCTATACTATTGATTTTATAATTGACAGATTCGATAAAGCCCGTACAATATTTATAAAAATCTATATAGTACTTAGTTATTTCTAAATAATAAAAAGTATCATTTATCTGAACACGCCATTTTCCAATTATATTATTATATAATTCCTTTTCTTCTTTATTAAAAGCATATAAATTATTCATGCAGTTAATATTGTGGATTACTGTATTAAGTGACTCATGAATCAATTGATCAGTATTAAAACGATATTGATTATTCACTAAATAATTATATTTTTTAATTATTGCATTGTTTCCATCTAATTCAATGGAATAATATAAACCAATATTACTCTCAACTTCATTTTCAACTTTCTCTACTTCAAGAATAATCTTATTCCCGTCAATGCTTTTAATATTATAAAATTCTTTTTTTGATTCCCATGTCAAATCACCTTCTAGGTTATAAAATTTATTAACGATGAACTTATCATATATATCATAACATTCAATGGAATCATTAAACCTTATAAATTCATCTTCCCTTATATTATTATAATCTTTATACCACTTATTAAATAATAGCTTTAATCTATCATCAGTATTATTCTCTTCTTCTTTTTTTTGATTATTCTCTTTACAATTAGTGTAAAATTTATGTAAAAAATTTAAATCGTCTTTTTCAAAAAGATATTCATCGATAGCATTTCCGTTTTCAGTTTCGTATAAAAATGTTGATTTAATAATTTTATTATTTTCATCGTGAGATAAAATGAGTTTAGTATTATCTTTTTTATTTCTTCCTTGAGAAGTTTTTCTATTTTTTATTCTAAGAGTTACAGATGATTCATCCACTTCTTCAATCTCAGTATCACAAATAATATAATCATTAACTTCATAAGCATAAATAATTAAGTTATCTTGGTATATTCCGATCCCATTTTCTTGACAAGAAACTTCTTGATAGCTTTCAACAATATTGGCTTTCAATTTCCAATCCCCTATAAAGCTATTTGGTATAATAAGGTCTTTTGTCCCTTTTTCATTATTTGTTTCTGATTCATTTTCTTCCACTTTATCTTGATCTTCTTCTTTATTAACTTCTTCTATTTCATTTGTATCTTCATTATTAACTTCTTTTATTTTATCTACTTTTAATCTATCATTTACTTCTTTATTTACTTCTAATTCTTGTTTTTTATTTTTTTCTATATTGCTACTAGAACTTATTATTTCTTCATTATTTGAACAACCTGTTATTAAATACATTAATATAAAAATTAAAACAAAAAATCTTAATCTCATAATTATTTATCTCCTATTCCTTAATATTACCAATAAAAAGCAAAGCACATCCTAAAAACACAAACATATCGGCCAAATTAAATATTAGGTTAGGTTTCCATTTAAATGCAAAGTAATCAACAACTTTTTTACGTTTTATCCTATCAAAGATATTACTTAATGCTCCACCAGTTAAAAAGGCAAGCGCTATTCGTATTAAATAATCTCCTTTAATAATGGTATATATTATACTCAAACATATTAAAACAATTATAGAAATAATATTTATAATCAGTAAAAATACTTTTCTATCCTTTAGAATTCCTAAAAAAGCGCCTTCATTATAATTAAGCTTTAATAATATATTATTATTTAAAATTGGTTTGTTAGTATTACTATCCATTTTATTTACTGCTTTCATCTTGCAAAACTGATCAATAAGAAAACATAAAGGTGTAATAATTATAAATGACATATCTATCTCCTCCCTCTGCAATTACCTATTTTTCTATTATATCAAATAAAATGAATATGGAAAAGCATTAAAGAATATATTACTTTAGGTCTTTTAGAAAAATTGTTTCTCAATTAATTAATAAATATGTAATTGCAAAACTAAGGATTTTAATTCTTTACATACAATATGTAGTTCTTATTGCAAGCGGGAATCCAACATATTATATTTAAGAATCAACTGAATGTAGTTTTGCACTTACTTATAATAAATTAGAAGGGATTGAATTATAAATATGAAAAGAAGCTCTGTAATTAGAGGCACAATAATACTAACAGTATCAGCTCTTATTACAAGAACCCTAGGATTTGCAAATAGAATATATTTATCAAACTTAATTGGTGCAGAAGGTATGGGACTGTATCAACTTGTTTTCCCAATATATATGATTTGTTATACAATTTGCTGTTCAGGGATTTTTACAGCTGTGTCAAAACTTATCGCAGAAGAGAAAGCAAAAAATAATTACGGCAATTTAAAAAGAATTATACGCACATCTTCAACTATTGCTTTATTCTTATCAATTATTTTGATGTTTGTTCTTATTTTTAATGCAGAACTAATAAGTTGCAAATTGTTAAATGAACCAAGGACTACATTGGCTATAAAAATAATGGCTGTTTCTATACCATTTACTGCTGTAATGTCTTGTATAAAAGGTTATTTTTATGGATTAAAACACCCAACAGTACCTGCAATTTCTCAAATACTTGAACAAATAACTAGAATAACAATTATTTATCTATTATCATCTTTATTTATTCCAAAAGGACTTACATATGCTTGTTCCATGGCCATAATAGGAATGGTAGGTGGAGAAATTGTATCTTTTCTCACAGTTTTAATTGCCTATAAGTTAAATCCAATAAATAAAAATAAGAAGTTACCTCAAGGTTATTTTATCATATTAAAAAAAATATCTGCTATCGCTGTCCCTATAACTTCTAATAGATTAATTACTACTTTATTAACTAGTATTGAAACTATTCTTATACCCACACAATTACAATTATATGGTTTTAATCATTCTGAGGCTATAGGTACTTATGGTATATTAACTGGTATGGCTTTACCTTTAATACTATTTCCTACGGTATTTACAAATTCAATTTCCCTTATGCTACTTCCAACTGTATCCGCTGCTTCTGCAAATAAAAACAAGTCAATGATTAATTTTACAACAAGTAAAACCATGAAATTTACTATTCTTATTGGAATAATTAGTACATTTTTATTCTTAACATTCGGTAGATTATTAGGAGTCATTGTCTACAAAGAAGAATATGTGGGAATTTTACTATCCATACTTGCTTGGCTATGTCCTTTTATTTATTTACAAACTACTTTGGGTAGTATTTTAAATGGGTTAAATAAACAACTAATTGTTTTTCGTAATAACATTATTGGATTAACTATACGTATTTCATTTATTTTTTTATTAATACCAATGTATGGACTAAAAGGATATCTTTGGGGATTATTATGTAGCTTTGTTATTGTATCTACACTTAATATTATTCATTTAATAAGAATAACATCTATTAATTTCAAAGTGAGTAACTGGTTAATAAAACCTATATTAGTATGTTTAGCAAGTATTTCTTTAGTTGATTTATTAAACAGATACCTTGCCTTACCTTTTTCATTACTTGTTAATACATTAATTAATATGTCCGTATTTATATTAGTTTTAATTCCTTTATTAATCCTGTCTGGTACTATTACTTTTAATGAAATTAATTTTATTTTACATCGTAAGTAGTGAAAGTTTCCTTGTGTATTCGTTGAACTAAAGTTTCTCACGATTAAAACGCGGAAATGGCATAGGTTATTACCCTATACCATTTCCGTTAAGCTTCATAAAGATTAAATAAAGTTAATATTTAATTGTGCTGTCCAACTTTTTCTATAATATATGGTGTTTGTTGATATACATAGTAGTTTAACCAATTTGAATATATTAAATATGCATGCCCTCTCCACGTAGCAATCGGATATTGATTTTCATCATCATAAGGAAAATAGTTTTTAGGTAATTTTATATCTAGTCCCTTTTCTTTATCTCTAAAATATTCCTGTTTTAATGTAAGAGGATCATATTCTGAATGTCCAGTTACAAATATTTGTTTTTCATCCTTAGACATAACTATATAAACACCTGCTTCATTTGATTCAGATAATAATTCAATATCAGGATGATTAATTATATCTTCTCTACTTAGTCCCGTATGCCTTGAATGAGGAACTAGAAAATTATCATCAAAACCTCTCAATAACTGACAGTTTGGTTTTAATACATTATGTTTAAATATACCAAACATTTTATTCGGAAGTTTATGTTTTTTAATACCATAATGATAATAAATACCTGCTTGTGCACCCCAACATATATGAAAAGTTGAAGTTACATTAGTTTTTGTCCACTCCATTATTTCTTTTAATTCTTCCCAGTAACTTACTTCTTCAAAATCCATATGTTCAACTGGTGCACCAGTAATTATCATCCCATCAAATTTTCTATGCTTTACCTCACTATAAGTTGTATAAAAACTTAATAAATGGTCTTCTGAGGTATTCTTTGATTTATAAGTTTCTGGATGTAATAAAGTAATTTCTACTTGTAGTGGGGTATTACTTAATAATCGTAATAATTGTGTTTCCGTCGCTTGCTTTAGTGGCATTAGGTTAAGTATAGCAATATGTAGTGGTCTAATATCCTGACGCAATGCTCTATCTTCATTCATAACGAAAATATTCTCTTGCTGCAATACTTGTTTAGCTGGTAAATTATTGTCAACTTTTATTGGCACTTTTATCACCTTTTCTATAGTAGTATATAACAGTAATTAAACGTTTATATATTAATAATCATCATTAATTTATAAAGTCAATATTATATACATTATACCATAAATAAGTGAAAATATGTAATTAATACGCATTATTTAGTATACTCATAACTGCTTCTCTCGAAACACTTCTATAATTCACTACAGCTGCCCCATCATTAATAGCTTTTTCAACTATATTACCAAAGTCATTTTTTGATACATTTACATCTCTTAATTTAATGGGCAATCCACTAACTTCATTCAACTTGTTTAACATTTTTTTTATCTCTTCAATAAATTTTGTTCCTCTATCCTCATAAGGTATCATAGCTGTTTTCTCTAAACCTATAAAATATTGTAGTAATTCACCATATAAATTCCCGACCATTTCATAATTATACTCCATACAGTAAGGTAATAGTATAGACATAGCATCTCCATGTGCAACATGACATACAGCTCCTAATGAATGCCCAATAGCGTGTACAATACCAACCATTGAGTTTGAAAAAGCTGTTCCAGCTATATACGAAGCGTTAGCTAAAATCATTCTTGCATCTTCATTTTTCCCATCAATAACTACATTAACTAAATTTTCACTAATACTATTAATTGCTCTTATGGCAAATATATCACTGATAGGATTCTTTTGCTTACATGTATATGCTTCAATAGCATGAACTAATGCATCAAAACCCGTAGCTGCTGTTAACCTTGGCGGCAATGTTAACGTCATTCTTGGATCAAGTATAGCGACATCTGGTATTAAATTATAAGATATAAATTCCATCTTCACATCTTTAACCTTATCAGCTATAACCGCAACTAAAGTTGCTTCTGATCCAGTCCCCGAAGTTGTTGGTATCATAACTGAAGGTACCATTTTATTCTTAATAACTCCAAGGCCCATTATTTCTAATAAATTATCGGTTCCCGATGAAATTGTAAGATTAACTCCTTTTGAAGTATCTAGAACAGATCCTCCACCAAGTGCTATAAGACAGTCGCAACTGTGTTTTCTAAATAAATCGGCAATTTCATTACATACTTTAACACTAGAATCAGGGGGTACATTATCATAAATAAAAGGTTTCTCTATACCTCCCTCTTCTAAAGCTTTTAAAAGGATATTTACATGCCCAAATTTCACAAGCATTTTATCAGTTATAATTAATGGTTTCTTACACATCATATTATCTAACTCATAAGATATATGATCAATAGCATTTTTACCAGACAATAACTTTGCACGATTTTGATATTCGAAATATTCTGGACTCATCACAAAACTCCTTTCTTTATTTTAGACCTATTATAGAAGCGCCATAAACACAAAAAGTATTTGATTTCATTTTTGGTTTTTCAAGTATGATTTTACTCCAAATGAATTTAGGGAATAAATAGCATTCACAAATATAAAACATTCTAACTACTTTTAAAGTTCCAAACAAATCACCCTTAACAATCATTCTATTTTGCGCATATGCCATATCAAGTCCAAGTTTTCCTGTAAAAACTTCAAATACACTATTGGTTGACTTAAATATTATTCTGATATCTGTCTTCATATTAGAATGATATTTTTTCTTAACCAAACTTTCTCCTTTCTTAACAAAACATACTTTGGGTCCACCCCTGTAGGTATCAATTACAATTGTATATCCATCTTCCCAATCAGTAATTTCTCTACGCGCATTACTGTCTGCTCTAATTGTTGCCTGTAAACCTCTTCCCATAATTTTTGCTACCAATGAAATAATAAATCTCTTAAACCTAATTGAAAACACCCCCTAAATAATATACATATGGACGTCTGTACTATTTTTAGATTATCATATAGGCATTTAATTGTCAAATATTTTAGTTTATTCCCGACATCACAAGTTACATATTGTATTAAAGAATCAACTTAATGTAGTTTTGCAATTACTTATAAAGCTATATTATATTGATTATTTAATATAATACTTCTTTAATTAATTCTCCTAGCTTATGATTTACAGATATTTCTCCTTTTACACTCTCAATATTAAAATTGTACTTTTCCTTATTCCAATAAAAACCTTTAATAACTTTATCTTTTTTGTAAAAGTTTAATTGATAATCTGCTGGTTGTTTATCTAATTTAATATCCGTATTAATTTTACCATTATTAATAGTATTAATAAACTTATACAACGTTTGCTTATCTACAACAAAAATTTCCTCTTGATCTTTATATTTTAATCCTTCTTTGTCTAATTTAATAAAACCAAGTTTATCAATTCCAGCGATTTCATTTAACATATTAATTCTTGAAGGTATATTTAGTAAGCAAAGTACAGTAATAACTAACATTAATATAATTGGTATATTTAACATTTTTTTATTTAATTTCATCTAAGTCTCCTATATTTAAATATATTTAACTATAAATATATTTTTATAAAATATAAAGAAATTATATTATTTTGAACTAATAATATAGTATAGTTAAAAATAAGTTTTATTAATAATACCATATTTACACAAAAATTTCTATGTTTTATATTCGATTACCTATTAAATTTTACCTTGAAGTTTTTATACTTATACGTTTGCTTAGATAGAAAAAGATATACATATATGAAAATTTTTCAATGTATGTAACTGAAGAATTTAAGGCTATATGACTTGATTTTACAGCGATTTTTTATATTACTTGCATTTTTTTCTTAACAAATATATGGTGAATAAGAAAAGACAAAAGAGTAATTATTACTGTCATAATACATGAAAGTATAAATATAGGAGATCTTGGTTCAGTAATTGACCCTCCTAAAAAAGTCGTTGCAATCATTCTTGGCAATAATCCAACTATTGAACCAAAAATATATTTTATGTAATTAATGTTCATTGCTCCTAATGACATACTAACAATATCTGATGGTAATATACCAATCATGCGTAAAATATAGGAAAAAAAACATTCATTCTTTGTTTTTAAAGATTCAAGTTTTTCTATATTTTTATACTTTATAAGTAATTTTTCTATTAAACCTTTTCCGCAAAATTTTCCTATAAAATAAGGTAATGATAAACTTACAAATAATCCTACTAGGTTAACTAAAACACCCCATTTAGGCGAGAATATTATTCCTGAACTAATATAAAGAACCATTAGTGGTAATACAATACTAAGAGATTTAATCATAAACAAACATATTATCGTAATTGCTGCTAAACAATAATTTTTGGGTACATAATTAATAATGTCTTCAACACTAACCTTCCCCCAGTAGTGTCCAATAATAATAGCTAATATGATAATACTAAAAACCGAAAATATACGTAATGCTAATAAAATTCTATCTATATGTCTATTTTCATTCAATATTGTATCCTCCTAGAAACAAAAAAGCGAGTTGAAAAAGCTATGAGTAATTGCGAAACTCCATTAAGTAGATTCGCAATTACCTATTAAAATGTTGTACATTATTCATTAACAGCTTTACAATGAGCACATTTATAAGATTGTTCCCATATTTCATCTGCAACTGGTCCCCATTTTTCTGCTACTTCTTTAGTTTTATTTGTAAGATCATCTACATTCTCTCTATCAATTGGTTGAGTTGACTTAGCACCTGAATCATGTACCATTTTCTTTAACATATAGGGATTATCGAGTAATGGGCAAGGTCTAAGCATATTCTGATTAAATGGTTGATATTTCTTATATTGTTGAAATAATGGTTGTTGAAGCGCTTCAATTAGACTTACTTCTTTAATGTTAGCTCCTGAATAATGAATAAATGCACAAGGCTCAACGTCTCCATTAGCATTTATATGAAGATAATTTTTTCCACCAGCAATACATCCATTAACAAATTCTCCATCATTCCAAAAATCCATTGTAAATATAGGTTTTGTTTCTCTATATTCTCTTACTTTATAATACATATGTTTTCTTTGTTCAGGTGTTGCAATTAGATCTGTTACTGCATCCTTTCCAAGTGGTATATATGTAAAAAACCATCCAAAATAGCAACCTTTTTCTATCATCAGATCTATATATTCTTCAGACGCAATGACTTCTTCATTTTTTCTGTGATAACATGTTGAGAATCCAAATGGTATTCCATGCTCTCTTAGAATATCCATACCCTCAATAACTTTCTTATAAGTACCTTTTCCTCTTCTCATATCAGTTTCTTCTTCAAAGCCTTCTATACTAATTGCAAAAGTAACATTACCTACTTCTTGAAGTTGTTTAGCGAACTCTTCATCAATTAATGTACCATTTGTAAATGATAAGAAAACGCAATCATTATGTTCTCTTGCTAATTTAATCATATCATTTTTTCTAACTAATGGTTCACCGCCTGAATAAATATACATATATATACCAAGTTCTTTACCCTGTTTAATTATACTACTTAACGTATCATAATCCATAGAGTCTGTCTTTTTATATTCTGCCGCCCAACAACCAATACATTTTAGGTTACATGCAGTTGTTGGATCCATTAGTATTGCCCAAGGAATATTGCAATCATATTTTTTCTTATTATAATTAGCTTTTTTTAATCCTTCTATTACAGAATTAATAAAGAAATTAATCAAGAATTTTTTTCTTATATTTGGATGTACATCAGTTAATATTTTCTCCATATATGTATGCCAACAGCTATCTTCATCATTCCATAATTCTACAACACTATCATATTGTTTCTTCTGACTATCTAACATCGGTATCTTCCCGACCCAATCAATAAGTTTAGGTAAATTCTTTATTGGTTCCTTCTCAAGGTATCTAATCCCCTCCTTTATAGCTACTTTACTAATAAATTTTTTTGGTGAATTCAAAATAATGACCTCCTTAAAAATATATAATTATAAAAAAACTTTTATGACAACGTTTTTTACATTTTGTCATAAAAGTCTTGCTTTCCTAAAAAGGATTATAAAGCCAGGCATATTATACCGGTTGTTGACTTTATAACTTAGAAGCTACTCCCTTTTAAACAATATTAAATTAATTTTATATAATGTATTAAAAAAAATAGTTTATTGTATTAATTAAGTGATTATAACTATTATACGCCTTTATAGTTGCAACTGTCAATATAATAAATATTTTTTTTATTTATAATTAATTATTTTTATAAAAGCAATATCTTGTTGATTAATCATAATTACTCTTTATGACTTAAATTATCTGGATTTTTACTTGAAGTACTATGAGAATTTTTAACCTTTCCATTTAAGCTTCGGTTATTATTATAGCTTTTGGATAATCCTCCTAATGTTCCACCTTTATCTTTTACCTTCTCTTTTGCCATTTACTTTTCCTCCATATTATTTTTTAGATACTTCAATTTATATATTTTATAAGATAATTATATTTTTAAAAGCTAGTAATCAGATACGATTACTAGCTTTGTTACTTATAAATGTTGAATACATCTAAATAGTTATCGTTTATATAACTTCATTAAATGTACAATGGCTTAACACCTCACTTATAAGTCAGTGTAGAATTAATATATTATATATATTAATTTACGTTATTATTATAACCATAGTAAGAAAAATTATTCTAAAAAAAAAGAGCCCTATAAAAAATAATCATCTGACTCTTTCTTTTAAACATATTAGTATTTATTGTTGTTGATGTTAAGAATTCAAAGAATTTTATTCTCAATTATATTATATCTCCTTTAACCAACCCTTAGCTCTAATCTTAATTTATCAGCTATTAGTGCTATAAATTCCGAGTTAGTTGGTTTGCCTTTTCCATGATTAATAGTATATCCAAATAATTTATCTATAGTATCCATCTTTCCTCTTCCCCAAGCAACTTCAATTGCATGTCTAATAGCCCTCTCAACTCTGCTAGGTGTAGTATTAAATTTCTTTGCAATAGATGGATATAATAATTTGGTTATAGAATTTAATATTTCCATATCATTAATTGCCATAATAATTGCATCTCTAAGATATTGGTAACCTTTAATATGTGCTGGAACACCAATTTCATGTATAATATTTGTGACTTCTGCTTCTAAGCTTCTTCCTGAATATCCATTTTGTATTTCATGGACAAAATCATTGCTTCTATCACGTTTAATTGTTTGTATTTTCCCCTTTAACTGTCTAATACGTTTTACAATTGTCTCATTGTCGAAAGGTTTCATAATATAATATTCTGCTCCAAGGTTAAGTGCGCTAGATGTAATTTTTTCTTGTCCAACTGCAGTTAGCATAATAAACATTGGGATTTTTTTAATTTGATTATCCTCATGCATTCTTTCAAGTACTCCTAATCCGTCTAGCTGTGGCATTATAATGTCAAGTAATACAACATCTGGTTCTTTCTCTTTAATTTGATTACACGCATCCTCACCATTATGTGCTACTCCAACAACAGTGATATCCTCTTTTTGATTTAAATATTCATAAAGGATAGAACACATTTTAACACTATCATCTGAAATTAAAACTTTGATTATTTCACTCAACCTTTTTCCCCCTTCTTTTCCTAGAAACGACTTAGTACTTTTCTTATGTTAAAGAAATAACACTACCTCATCGCTTTTCTTATCTTATGATATTTTGTTTGTATAATATAATAGATAATACATTATCATATGACATGTTTTAATTATAATACTATCTATATATTAATTCAATAAATAATATTCGCAAGATTCGACATGTATATATGCATACTCTATAAATATCTTACTCTTCTAATAACATATTTTCTATAAAAACTCCATAACCCTTTTTCGAATCTTGTACAAAAACATGTGTTACAGCTCCAATTAACTTTCCATCTTGTATAATAGGACTGCCACTCATTCCTTGAATTATCCCTCCTGTAATATTAATTAGATCCTCATCTATAACTTCAATAATCATTCCTTTGTTAGATTCATCACCTAGATATATTTTCTTTACTAATATATTATAATCTTTAAGTTTACCACTTACATCACTTCTAATATAAGCTTTTCCCTCATGAACATCGTATTTAAAGCCTATAGGACATATATCCTTATCATCTATACCTTTTTCTCCTTCACAAGAAATATTTCCAAAAATACCATGACTTGTATTCTTTTTTATTTCTCCTAAACAATTTCCTTCTCCTCCAACAATAATTCCTGATATTTCGCCTGGTACTCCATTTATACCTTTTTTTATAGTTGTTATCATTGTATTAACTACTTCTCCAGTCTCAATATCTATAAGTTGTTTTGTGTCAATATCTGTTATACCATGTCCTAATGCGCCGAAAGTTTTTTTACCTAGATTGATATAAGTCATAGTACCTATACCTTGTGTATCATCCCTTACCCAAATTCCAATTTTATATTCTTCATTTTCTAAAGTTCTTATTGGTGTTATATTAACTTTTAAACTTTCATTATTTCTTAAAACTTCAAGTGTGATTGGGTTCCCTTTTGTTTTGTTTATTATTTCGATTAATTCCTTTTTTCTTGATATTGATTTCCCATTTACCCCTTTAATATAATCTCCAGTATATAGTTTTCCTTTTGCAGGATTATATTTGTTACCATCTTCGCCATAAACTAAACCTGTTCCAAGAACTAAAACACCATCTGTATAAACTGTTACACCTACTGTTTTACCTACCGGAACTATATTTTGCTCGTCTATTACATCTACTTTTATTTTTTTTATGGGGACTATCCCAAATAATTTTAGTTCTACATCAATAATACCTGTATTTTTTGATTGGATTGTAAAAGAATTCTGTAAATCTAATACTAGATTATCTTTAATAGGCTCCTGATTTACCATTACTACGCCTTCTAAATTTTTATTTATTTTGGCGTCTAAAGGAATATTAAATAGGAAGTCTTTTTCTTCATTGACTATTATTTTAATTTCATCAGGCAAATACCTATTGATAATTTCATTTGATACAAAATTAATTACTAAAATAACTAAAAGACTAAAAAACAGAAATATCCTAAATCTATATCTTTTGCTTCTCATTTTTTCACATCCTATTTACTTTTGTTTGGGAATTTTTTATCATAATGTATTATTAAATTTCCCATAGGTAATTTTTATTATGCTAGTAAATAGAATCAATATATGTAATTATTAACTATAACTAATCTATAAAAAATTTCTGCATTATTATTTTACGCTATATATTGTGTTTAAGGTATATTTAATTACTATATGTTGTATATCATTTTATTGATCTTGTTTTTTTGTACTAATCAAACTATTATTTTTACAGAAAATTAATCTCTTATTTTGTATAATCAGAGATTTTCCAGTATAAAAAAAATCAAGAATTTTTATTCTTGATTTAAAAGCATTTTATAAGTTTAATATTAAATTATTTTTAAGCATTATTATTACATTTTATTTCATTAGCTAATTTTTTCATTTCATTTGCATTAGCTAGCGTAGTATCTGTAATCTGTACACCACCAAGCAATCTAGCTATTTCGTTAATAGAATTTTCGTTGGTTAATTTATTGATTAGAGTATGTGTTGAATTGTTTTCAACTTTTTTTTCAATAATAAAATGTGCATCTCCCATTGCTGCAATCTGTGGCAAGTGCGTTATACATATAACCTGATGTTTATTAGATAAATGAGATAATTTCTCCGCCACCATCCCTGCTGTTTTACCACTTATCCCTGTATCTATTTCATCAAATATTAGTGTATTAATATTATCGCTATTTGCTAAAACAGATTTTATAGCTAACATAATTCTTGATAATTCTCCACCTGATGCTACTTTATTTAGTGGCTTTGGTGGTTCACCAATATTTGTGGATATTAAAAACTCAATATCATCCCATCCTGTTATATTAAATTTTTGTTTTTTGTTTATTTGAATAACAAAATTAGTATTTAATAAATTTATATTCTTAAGAGCATCCATAATCATCATACTTATATGATTTGCTTTTTCTTTTCTTATATTGGATATTTGTTCACAATATATTTCTATTTCATTTTGTAATTGAACAATTTTTTTATTAACATTATTATAATATTTTTCATAATTTAACAACTCATCAAGGTACTTTTCTTTTTCTGATTTATATTCTAATATTTTCTCTATAGTATCTCCATATTTAACTTTAAGATTATTAATTAAATTAATTCTATCCTCGACTTCAATATAATACTCGTTGTCTAATTCAAATTTATCTATATAATCATTTAAATCTCTGCTAAAATCACTTAGAATGATTTCAATATTTAGTATTTGTTTATAAAGATTTTCAATATCTTCGCCAAAATCTTTTATTTCACTAAGGTTTCTTACTCCTTGTCCTATATAATCCATTGAACCTGTTATATTAGTATTATTACCATTAACACAAGAATAAACTTGTGACATAGTTTTTATTATTTTGTCACCATTAAATAAACGTTTATATTCTTCTTTTAATAATTCGTATTCTCCTATTTTAAGATTTGCTGACTCTATTTCATTTATCTCAAATTCTAAAAAAGATATTTCTTTTCTTCTAGTTTGTTCATCTAGCATAATATTATTAATTTTTGAACTAAGTTCCGTATACCTACTATACTTATCTCTTAGTGAATTTTTTAATTTAATAATATCTTGTCCACAAAAAGTATCAAGTAATGATAAATAATTTTTTTTATTTAGTAAAGATTGGTGTTCATGTTGTCCGTGAATATCTATGAGATTTGAGGAAACATCTTTTATAATAGACGTAGTAACAACTTGTCCATTCATTCTATATATACTTCTACCATTAATATTTATTTTTCTAGTAATTAAAAGCTCTCTATTATTATCTATGGCGATATCATATCTTTTTAATTTATCTATTACCACATCATTATCCACATAAAATAGTAGTTCAATTAGTGCACTGTCACATCCTGTTCTAACTACATCTTTACTAATTTTTCCACCTAAAACAGCATTTATTGAACCTATAATAATTGATTTTCCGGCACCTGTTTCTCCAGTTAATATATTTAAATTATTATCGAAATCTATATTAGCTTCATTAATTAGTGCATAATTTTTAATATGAAGATGACCTAACATAATAATTCCCCCATTTTATATGCCCTTATTAGCCAATTTACTCATTTTTTCCATAATCTTTATTGCATCATTCTCTGTTCTTACAGCACAAAAAATAGTGTCATCTCCAGCAATACATCCCACAACTTCATCATAATCAAGGGAATCTATTGCAGCAGCTACAGCCATAGCCATTCCATTAAGTGTTTTTATAACAATTATATTAGAAGCTCTATCCATAGATATAAAACCATCTTTAAATACTCTTATAAATTTTTCATTTAATTTTGATTCTTTATTTTGAAGCACAACATATTTTTGTTTTCCACCAGAAGTTGAAATTTTAGTTAATCTTAGTTCCCTAATATCCCTAGATATAGTTGCTTGGGTTACTACAAATCCTTCTTCTAAAAGCTTACTAGCTAAGTCTTCTTGGGTTTCAATATCATATTGATTAATTAGCTGAATAATCTTTGTCTGACGTTCAATCTTCATTTCTCTCCTCCTACTAAAAAACACCTAATTTTCTTTTTAAAATTGTATAAAATCCATTTTTATTACATGTTATTAATTTAGCATTTTTATATGACTTAGATATGATAATTTTATCATTTTGATGAATATTAATACTTTCTTGTCCATCTATTGTTATCATCATATCCTCATTCCAACTTTTTCTATTTTCTTGTAAAGATATTGTGACAACATCATCTTGAGAAAGTACTATACTCCTTGCCATCAACGTATGTGGACATATAGGTGTAATAACCATCATATTATTTCTTGGATCCAATATTGGACCTCCAGCTGATAAATTATATGCTGTAGAACCTGTTGGCGTTGAAACTATAATTCCGTCAGCAGAATAATTATTAATATGTCCATCATTAACAAATATACTATACTTCATCATCCTAGATATTGAAGTTCTAGCTATAACAATATCATTTAATGCAACACCAATTTTTTCTTCTTTATCATCTATTATCCTTTTCACATCTAACATCATTCTTTTTTGGATATAGTATTCTCCTGCAATAATTCTTTTTAAAGTACTAACTGCATCTTTTTTTTCTACCTCAGCCAAAAAACCTAAGTTCCCTAAATTAACTCCTAATATAGGCAAATCATATTCCGCTAAACTCCTAGCCGTATTAAGAATAGTACCGTCTCCACCTAACACTATAGCACAATCAGCATCGTTGTACATTTTTTTTTCAGGATATATATATTCTTTTTTATCAATTAAAATTGCTATATGTAATGGTAAATATATTTCACATTTATTTTTCTCTAACCAATTTATAATTTGTTTAGTAGTTTCTAAATTAATATCTTTATTTAAATTAGGTATTATTACAAATTTGTTCATAATATCATCCTTAAATATATCAAATATGAGAGTACTATTATCTCACTCTTTCAAAATTTTAGTTATTACCTATATTTTATAATTTTTCATGTGCTTTTTCAACTATTGTTTTAACTAAATCATCTATTTCTTCAAAATTAAAATTAGATTCAAGAGCTGTAGTTAAATATAATAAATATTCAATGTTTCCTTCTGGCCCCTTAATTGGAGAAAAACTAATACCTTTTATATAGAAATTAATACTCACTGCAAAATTAATAATTTTAGAAATAACTTCAGCATGAACTGATTTATCTCTTACAACACCCTTCTTACCAACTTTTTCTCTTCCTGCTTCAAATTGAGGTTTTATTAGACACACCATTTCTGCGTTTGTATTCATTAGTTTCTTTACGGGTTCTAAAATTTTAGTTAAAGATATAAATGAAACATCTATGGAAACAAAATCTATTTTATCATCTATCATATCTGGAGTCACATAACGTGCATTAGTTTTTTCCATGCATACAACTCTATCATCTTGTCTAAGTTTCCATGCGAATTGTCCATAACCAACATCAATAGCATATACTTTTCTAGCTCCGTTTTGAAGCATACAATCTGTAAATCCTCCAGTTGAAGCTCCTATATCTGAACACACCTTTTCTTCTAGCACTAAATCAAACTCTTTTACTGCTTTGTCTAACTTTAATCCTCCTCTACTTACATATGGATTTGGATTTGATTTTATAAATATATCTGATTTTATATCAAATTTAGTCCCAGGTTTATCTTCTCTCTCTCCATTAACAAACACATTTCCAGTCATAATAATAGATTTTGCTTTTTCCCTTGAAGTTACTAATCCTTTATTGAGTAATAAAATATCTAGTCTTTCTTTTTGAACCATAATTATTTACATTCCTTCCCTTCGTATTACTTACAAGTTATTATTAAGTTCAATCAATACAAATTTCACGTATTTTTTTACATATACTCTCTTTATCTAGTCCACATAATTTAATTAATTCGTCCCTAGTTCCATGCTCAACAAAATTATCTTTTATTCCTATACAAACAACTTTTATATCAGCATTTATTTCCGACACATACCTTGCAACATTACTTCCATACCCACCAATAATAACGTTTTCTTCTAAAACAAAAATGAAATCATGTGTATTAACTATATTATCAATCATTTTTGTATCTAAAGGTTTTATAAATCTTGCATTAATAATTGAACATTGTACATCTTGTTCTTCTAACATTGAAGCTACATTGTATGCCGTTTCTACTAATGTGCCAACCCCAATTATAGCTACTGTATTACCTTTTTTAATTACCTCACTCTTACCATATATTATATTTTCATTAAACTCTTTTAATTCACCAGATGCTTTACCTTTAGGATACCTTATGGCAATAGGCCCATTAAAGTTAACAGCATATTTAATAGTATCTTTCAACTCATATTTATTCTTTGGTGCAAGAATTGTCATATTAGGAATATGACTCAAAAATGAAATATCAAACACTCCTTGATGTGTTTCTCCATCTTGTCCGACTAGTCCTGCGCGATCAATTGCAAATATGACCGAAAGATTTTGCATACATACATCATGTAGTATTTGGTCATACGCTCTTTGTAAAAAAGATGAGTATAAAGCGACTACTGGTTTTAAGCCACTTGAAGCTAAACCAGCCGCAAATGTGACAGCATGTTGTTCTGCTATACCAACATCAAAAAATCTATCAGGATATTTTTTTGAAAAATCACTAAGACCAGTACCTTCAGGCATAGCTGCTGAAATAGCAACTAACATTTTATTGTTCTTAGCTATATCCACAAGAGTATTTCCAAAAACCTTAGAGTATGTGTCTTTACATGGTATCTTTTTATATTCACCATTACTTATATAATAAGGTTTTGTACCATGATATTTTGTTGGATTTAGTTCAGCTGGTTTATACCCTTTTCCTTTTATTGTATTAACATGAATAAGCACGGGTTCATCTAACCTTTTAGCTTGATTGAGAGTTTTTATAAGTGCAGAAATGTTATGTCCATCTATTGGACCTAGATAAGTAAATCCTAATTCTTCAAATAGCATTCCAGGTATGACTAATTGTTTAATGCTCGATTTTACATCTCTAAGAACTTTTACAACCTCTTTACCAAATTTAGGTATCTTAGTTAATGTCTTTTCGACTTCTTCTTTCATATCTTTATATACTGCACCTGTTCTTATGGTATCTAAATAAGATGATAATCCCCCTACATTTTTAGATATAGACATCTGATTATCATTAAGAATTACAATTAAATTAGACTTAAGTCTTCCTGAATTGTTTAATGCTTCAAAAGCCATTCCGCCTGTCATTGAACCATCACCAATAATTGGAACTATATAGTTATTCTTCTTTAATATCTCTCTAGCTTTTACAAATCCTAATGCAGCAGAAATAGATGTAGAACTATGTCCTGTTTCAAACACATCATGTTTGCTTTCAATTCTTTTAGGAAATCCACTTAATCCTTTATATTGTCTTATTGTTTTAATCTCTTCTTTTCTTCCTGTTATTATTTTATGAATATAAGTTTGATGTCCAACATCCCATATCAATTTATCATAAGGTGAATTAAAACAATAATGAAGTGCTAATGTTAACTCAACAACTCCTAAATTAGAAC
This sequence comes from Vallitalea sp., assembly GCA_025210235.1. GTDB lineage: Bacteria > Bacillota > Clostridia > Lachnospirales > Vallitaleaceae > Vallitalea. The sequence goes on along the minus strand of JAOASG010000037.1, from coordinate 192,602 downwards.
TTAAATGACCTCCTGTATCACTGACTGTTCTAATAAGGTACCCCCTAAGTTCTTTTGCTAATTTGTTTAATTGATTAATATCCAAGTCTTTAATATCACTAGGTTCATTAATCATATCTAATATACTACTCAATGTATTCAACACCTTTACCCATATTTAAAACACCTATACGTTTATCTTTTACCTTTATCTTTTTTCTTTTTTTTAGTTTTAAAAAAACTATATATAACACCTAGATGATAAACAATTAAATTGGAATGCCTTAGTGCTATTTCTTTGCCTATAGCCTTCCCACCAACAGTAATTGCAGCGATTACACCTGTTAATAAAATACTAATTAGTGTATCTTGCAAAGAAAATTTAGATACTAATTTTACAACAATTACTCCAGTTGCAAGTCCTGATATGATACCAGATATATCACCAATTACATCATTAAAAAAGTTTGCAACTGCACCAGCATTTCTAATTATTATTATACTTTCTTTTGACCCTCTTACTTTACTAGCTGCCATAGAATGAAAAGGAGTTTCCTCAGCTGCTGTAACAGCAATTCCCAATAAATCAAAAAAAACACCTAATAACACTATAAATAAAACTATAATAATAGCTCCAAATAAACTTACTTTATTCATTAGCAATAAAGAAATATATCCAAGTAATATAGCTGTTATAAGTGTTGTTATTGTTATTATCATAATCCAAAATAAATTTATTTTTTTATGTGAATATACACTTCTAAATTTTACTTTTGTTTTATTTCTACCCAAATTATTTACCTCGTTTATTGTGATTATATTATTTAATACTAAAGATAGCATATTTAGTAAATTTTGCGGCTTATAGTCCAGCAGGTTTTCCCGAATTAATACTTTTTTGTCGCCAAAAAAGCGGTTCCCCTTTAAATTAATTCCTACTATGTCACCATAATGTAGCGCTAGATCGCCTTATAACCACACTGTAATCCTAAATAAGCTTCTATAACGAACAGTCTAGGAGTTTTCCTCTATGATATCTTTTAACCCCTAGCCTCTTTAGCGAAAATAAGTTTCAAGCAACAATATCTGCTCAACTTTTGGCCAAAAGTTTTGCTCTTAAATTGCTATCCCCTTTATTTCACGCAAGGCAGGCTACTCTGTCCACAGCTTTCGCCGCATGACAGGTTTACTCCCACGCCGTAAATAACTGTATCTAACAGTTTCCACATACGCAGGTCTCCACGACAAAAGGGTCCACGCCCACATGCCATTGTGGATCGCCCTTATGTCTTAACTCCCAGCATAAGCCCGCGACTGGGCGTCACCAGCCAACACCAGGAACTTCATCGATATGCCCTTTTACGGATTTTTAGGCCCGTCTTCAAGATTAACGATACCAACTAGAATACTGCATCTTTAGTACATCCCATAATATATCATATTTCATAATAAATCAAGTATAATTAATTAACAAATTTAGATATTTTTATTTATTTTTGTCATTTATTAACATTAATTCAATTTTTATCTTTATTTTATGTTTTCTATTAGCTGAATATAGTTTTACAATTATTAAGTAAAATAATTAATTTAAGATTATAGCTATAACAATTCCTAACGCAGCTCCAACAAATACTTCCATATATGTATGACCTAGCAATTCTTTTAATTGTCCATCCATTATTATTTTATATGATCCTAATTCTTCTACTATAGTGTTAATTGCTTTTGCCTGTTTACCAGCTGCTCTTCTAACTCCCGCTGCATCATACATAACAATAAAAGCTACTATCATTAATCCCCCAAACTCTGGACTTGAATATCCTGATATTGCACCAACTGAAAATGTGGCTGCCATAACCGATGCTGTATGTGCACTAGGCATACCCCCCGAACCCATTATTCTATCTATCCTTATCTCTTTATCTTTTATAAGACATGTAAAAAATTTAATAGCTTGTGCAATAAACCAAGCAACTACTGCAGCTATTAAAACTCTATTTCCTGTAATTGTTCCAAAGCTCTCCAATTTTTACACCTCATTTTTTTCGGTCTTTTAAATGAAGTATTAATTCATCTAAAAAAATAGCTTTACTGCTATTAAATTTTTGTAGTTTATCTAATGCGTTACTAATTAATTCATCAACAATCAATTTTGATTCTTGTAATCCTTTTAAAGCAACATAAGTTGCTTTACCATTTTTACTATCACTTCCTACTTGTTTACCTAGTTCTTCAGTTGTACTAACTATATCAAGTATATCATCTTGAATTTGAAAAGCTATACCCAAACATCTACCAATTTTTCTAAATCGCTCTACTTCATCTATATTTGCATTAGCTAAAATTGCTCCTGAAATAAGCGAGGCTTCTATTATAGCAGATGTTTTATGAATATTAATATAATTAATCATATCCAAATTCATTTCTGCATTATTTAAAACATCTACTACTTGTCCTCCAATCATTCCACTTACTCCAGCAGCATTTCCTATTTGCTCTAACGCTTTTAATTTTTGTTGTACCATTGTATTATTTTGTTCTTCCAAACAAGATTTAATCATAATTTCATAAGCTGTATTAAGAAGGCCGTCTCCAGCAAGTATACCTATATCTTCACCGTATTTTTTATGACATGTTAGCTTACCCCTTCTATAATCATCATTATCCATTGCAGGCAAATCATCATGTATCAAGGAATATGTATGAATCATCTCCATACTAACCATGAATGCTTCTATGTCACTTATATTATTACCTCCACAAATTTCAAATGCTTGTAACATTAAAATCGGACGAAGTCTTTTACCTCCAGCCATTAAACTATATTCCATAGCTTCATATATTATTTTATCATATGAGGACATACATTTAGGCATATATTTTAATAAAGCTTGATCAATTCTTTGACGTTTTTTATCTAGCTCTAATATAAAATCCATTGTTAATTTTCAATTCCTTCCTAATACTAAATAACCATTAATTTTCTTTTTGTATAATCTCAATCTCTTTTTCAACTTTATCTATTTTATTATTGCATTCATTTAGAAATAACATACCTTTTTTATATAAATCAAGACTTTCTTCAAGAGACGTTTCTCCAGACTCTAACTGCTCAACAATTCTTTGTAAATTATCTAAATTTTCCTGAAAAGTTAACTTATTACTCATAGCTACCCCACTTTCCTTTTTCAATATTATTTACATCTGCTTCTATTTTTCCATCCTTTAACTGTATAAATAAAGTTTGTCCTATATTAACATCGCCTATTCCCTTAACCTGTCCATCAATCGTCTCTATATAAGAATAACCTTTTTCTAAGTTTGTTATAGGAGATAATACTTTTAATTTATGCTCTAATAAAGATATATTATTTTTATATTCATTTATCAAGCTACTAATAATTCTATTTAACTTTTCTTCAACTTCAGATATATATTGTCTTTCTTTTAATACTCTCATTGATGGACTATTAAAATCAAGCTTTATCTTATTTAATTCAGTACCTTTTTTATAGTACTCAACTTTTATATTAATGCAATTAGTAAGTTTATATCTATATTTATCTAATATCTGTTCTATTTCATTGTAATCTGGAATAGCTAACTCCGCCCCCGCAGATGGAGTAGGCGCTCTAAGATCTGATGTAAAGTCAGAAATAGTATAATCTGTCTCATGACCAACTGCTGATATTATTGGTGTTTTAGCTTCGTATATAGCTTCTGCAACTATTTCTTCATTAAAAGCCCAAAGGTCTTCAATAGACCCTCCACCTCTTCCAATAATTATAACATCAATATCTTCAATTGCATTTAAATATTTTATACCTTTTACTATATTACTTGAGGCACCTTCACCTTGCACAAGAGATGGATATAAAACAAGTCCTATATACGGATTCCTTCTTTTAGATACATTAATAATATCACGAATAGCAGCACCTGTATCAGATGTAACTATTCCAACCTTCCTTGGATATCTAGGTATTTTTTTCTTATTATCACTATTAAAATACCCTTTATTATCTAATTTCTCTTTTAAAAACTCAAATTGTTTATATAATTCTCCTATGCCATCAGACTTTATCTGTTGTACATATAGTTGGAAAGTTCCTGCTCTTTCATAAACTGAAATATAACCTCTTGCCGTAATATTTATACCATCTTTTAAATCACATTCAACAAAATTAGTATAATTTTTAAAAAGAATACATGATATAGCACTATTATTATCTTTTAAAGTAAAATATACATGTCCCGAACGATGTTTTTTACAATTGGATACTTCACCTTTTATCCAGATATCATTAATAACATAATCATTTATAAATATCTTTTTAATATATGCATTTACTTGTGATACAGAAAAAATACTTTTTTTCATTTATATCTCCCCATTATTTTATTCAAGTAAAGTTACTATTTCGCGTTATTCCTGCCAAGGAATATTTCTCCATTAAGAAAGATTCCTTAATTAACTATATTAGCAAGAATTCCATTAACAAATGAAGGTGAATGTTCCCCTCCAAATTTCTTGGCAATTTCTACAGCTTCATTAATAGCTACGTTTGTAGGTATTTCATCATCAAACATTATCTCATAAACAGCTAGACGAAGTATGCTTACATCTACCTTAGACATTCTGCTTATTGACCATTTCTTAGCGTTATCACTAATTTTTTCATCTATAATTTCTTTTTTATTATATATAGCTAGAGACTTATTATTTATATACTCTTTTGCTTTATCACTAGCTTCAAGTTCACTAAGATATACTTCTACTTTTTCATTAAACTCTTCTTTTTCATTAAACTCTATTGAAAATATTGTTTTAAAAATATGTTCTCTTGTTAACCTTCTATTCATAATATCCTCCTGGGTTTGTATTTAAAGAATTAAATTCTGCTTTTTCAGTGGCCTTGGTAATATATTAAAAACCATTAACTACATTTTAATACCCTTAAATATAAAATATTTAAGGGTATTTTAATTATACTATATTTAGTTAATTGTACAAGTATTATTGTAAAAATTTCACAACAAACCTTAAAAATTGGTAAATTACTTATCTTTTTCTACATTAACACCTGCAACTCTTATATTAATTTCATCAACATCAAGTCCAGTCATAGTTTCAACAGCACTTTTAACCTTTTCTTGAACGTTTTTTGTTACATTTGGTATACTGCTTCCAAATTCAACAATAATTGAAATTTCTAATGAAACATCTTTTTCACCAACATCAACCAAAACACCTTTTGCTAGATTTTTTTTACCTAACATTTCAACAAGATCTCCAGTAAAATTGCCAACCATTCCAGCAACTCCTTCAACTTCAGTAGCAGCTAATCCCGCAATGATTGCAATTACTTCATCAGCAATATGAACTTCTCCGACTTTATCCTTTTCATGTATTTTAACAGTTTGTCTTTCCATTATAATCCTCCAATCCTATTCTTTATTATCTATAAATATAATATATTTTAATCAATAATTAGATTATAATACTCGATAAAACCAATTATTTAATTGACTTACTATGTTAATTATAACAAATCTTACTAGTTTTGCAAATATTATTTTTAATCTATTCACGTAACTTATAATAAAATAAGAAAATAAAACTAGGCAACTACGAGAATAATTTTCTTCATAGAAGCCTATTATTAAACATTTTAATTAACCTATTAAATAAAACTTTTATAATTACTATATGTTGAATAGGGTTTTAGTCTTTTTTACTTTTTGATTCTGATTTTGATGCATCTAGTAGCGAAATAACTATGTTATTAGCATCAACCCCTGTTTTTCTTCTTACAACGTCTTCTACTTGTGCAAGTTCTGCTTGTGATAACTCTTTAGCATTAATTACAACATCTACTTTACCATCTAACATTCTTACAAAAACATCTTTAAATCCTTTTGCTTTAAGAAGGGATTCTGCAGCAGCCTCCTTCTCAATTCTATGATGAAGATCAACCATTTCTTTTACGGCTTCTACTTTATGCTCATCTTTTAACTCTTTATTATCTATAATAGCTAAATACCCTGATTTTAATTTAGAGTAAACTTGTTCTCTACCTATTTTAGCCTGTAAGAAATGACCTGCTTCAACCGAATTAGCGCTTGTTAATACGGCCTCACCTACATTATTATTTTCTTCATCAGAAGTTGTTTCCTTAGCGTCAATATCATCCTTTGCGTCTTTAACGTCTTTAGCATCTTTATTTTGTTCTGCTTCACTTGCAGCTATTTGCTTTTGATTATTCTTAGCAACATCATCTGTTTTTTTATCAGCATTTACATCATCAGGCTTACTACTATTTGGAACTATTGCTGTTGGTGTAACAATTTCTTTTCCTTTTTCTTTTCCTTTTTCTTTTTCTTGTTGTTGCTGATTTAATGCCTCTTGGCTATCAACATTTCTGTCCATAAATTGTAGATATCCAGCTATCGCAATCATAATGACTAACGCTGTAATTATAATCTGATTCTTTTTAAAAGTTTGCATATTATTCCCCCTCATTTTGAACCATTTTCATTACTTCTATTTTATGCATAGGAACGTCTAATAATACTTTTGCAGCATTAATTAAATTATTTTTAACAAGTATATTATCACCGCCTTCAGCTATTATTACGACGCCACTAATTTGTGGTTCAAGTTCTTTCAAAATAATTGGTTTAGTAGAACCATCAGAGTTGTTTATTAGTACAGTAGCTTCTTTAGATTCTTTTTGTGAACTCTTTCTTGTTCCACCATCACTATCAACTTCATCTATTTCAGACTCTGAATTAGGAGCATCTTTATTAATAACTATTTCACCACTTGTTTTTAGCATAATAATAACTTCAACTTTTCCTACGCCATCAATTTTTGCAAATTCTTTTTCAAGTCTTTTTTCAAGCTTTTCTTCATATGTCTGTGGATCACTTGTTTTATATGTATTTGGTGCTATTATAGTATTATCTACTTTTATCTTATTGTTTTGTTTTGTTAATGGTTTAGAAGCTAGCAGAAGTAATAAACCTGCTATAAATAAAATAAAAAGTAAGCTTAATTTTTTCTTATCTTTTTCTGCTTTATCATTATTATTTTTAAAAAAATCAAATTTCATTTTTATCCTCCTGTTATTTTTTAGTTGTGCTGTACTTTATAAAACAAAGTGTAAAAATAGTTAACATGTCTCTATAGTAATATATATATTATCAGAAGCCACTTTATAGAAGTTATTAATTATTTTTTTTATTTTTTTTTCTAATATAATATCTTCAGCTGATTTTATAGTATTTTTATTATTATTTTTTCCTATAACTATTTTATTTATTTTAATATCATCTACCGTATTATCATTTTTTTCATACCCTTTTTTAGCTGTTAAATGCACTTCTCTAATCACTCCATATTCTTCATTATCAAAGTCTTCCTCAATACTAACCTTCACTTTTATAGCTGTAATATTTTCTTGCTTTAATAATTCTTTTATTTGAATTTCTATCTTATCTTTATATATTTTAAGTGCAATATCATTTCTAATTTTATTATATTCATCTTGTTCAACTTTATTTAAATCACTAGAATTAAGTTGAAACTCATTTTTTATTACATTATAATTAAGTTTTTCTAATAAACCATTATGCTTTATAATTGGGTTTATAACAATAATCATAAGGATAATTCCAGAAAATAATCTAAAATATTTTTTCATACTACCACTGGGTATTAGATATTCTAATATTTTAGCTAATAATAGAAAAACAACTATGCTTTTAATAAAATCATAAATAGTAGTCATAGAATCCATCCTCATCATAAAATTATTATACTTTTATCTTAAATATGCAGTAATGCTTGTAGCATTTAATATTATAGTGATTGTAATAATAAATAAAAAAGCAGTAATGACTATTATGCCTAAAAGCACAAAACATATATCCCCTATATTAGATAAACATGTTACTAAACGTTTATCAGATATTGGTTGTATTATTGCTGCCGAAGCTTTATACATTAAAGCAACAATTAAAATCTTAATTATTGGTATTAGACAAATAATAACGACTACTATTAAAGCTACTATTCCTACCCCATTTTTAATTAATACTGCACATCCAAGGACTGTATCAGCGACTCCACTTAATGTATTTCCTACAAAAGGAATAGCTGATACTGCAACTTTTACTGATTTATTTGCTATCCCATCAATTACAGGTGCAGTAAAACTTTGCAAAGTTAGAATGGCTGCAAACACTATTATTAATGTTTTCAAACTCCAATTAACAATATTTTTAAATAGATCTACCATTTTAGAAATTATATTTTCTTCTGTAATGCTATTAATAATTTCAAGAACAATAATAATATATACAAAAGGAACACAATATTTTAAAATTATATTATCAACTATACTTATTATGATAAGCATAACTTGGTTATATAAAAAGGATGATGTATAGTTACCAGAAAGAGCAGTTGCTGCAAATAGACTTGGAATTAAAGTTTTAATAAAATTTTGTAAATTAGTTATTACATTTATAGCTAGTTCATTTAATATCTTATAAGATTTTAGTATAATTGTTGAAATCAATAAGAAAACTATAAAATAACCTACTTCTCCTACATATTTATTATTAAATGCATTAGTAAAATTAGTAAATACTGCTGCCACTATGGCAATAGCAATTAGTTGAACAATAAGGCTTATATTTGCCCTTACTTCCTTAAAAATACTTTTTAATATTATTTCTATAAGATTATTAGTATCAAGATTAAATTCTCCTCTAATTACTTTATGTAATGTTTCTCTAAAATCTACCTTTATTAAATTATCATGCTCTAATATCTCATCAACTGTACATTGTATCTCATCATATTTTATTACCTTTTCTTGTTCCGCTACTATATTTTCTGTCTCTGATACGGCAAATACACTACTAGGTAATATTATAAAAGATATTATTATTATTAATAACCATCTTATTCTTCTCATAGTATTCTCCTATATAAATTTAAAAACAAAAAGATTAACCCAGAAAATCAGTAATTCAACTTTCCCACTTTTAATTTAATGTAGATAAATTAAGTACGAAATTTATACTAAAATATTAGTTATCATATTAATAATTGATAGAATTACTGGCATTGATATTATAAGAATCATTATTTTTCCTGTCATCTCAATTTTACTAGCAATTGCCTGTTGTCCAGCATCTTTACATAATTGTGCACCAAATTCCGTTATAAATGAAACTCCTAATATTTGTAGTAATATTTTTATATATATATCGCTTATATTAATTAGACCTGTAATCCTAGATATTAGATCTAATATTACCCATAACTTATCTATAATCATGAAAAATATAACTATACTAGCTGCAATACCTATATAAATACCAAATTCAGCATTACTTTTTTTTAGAACAACAATCATGATTGTTGATACTATGCCGATTATAACAACTTGTACAGCTTCCATAAAAACATTCCTTTCAAACTTTTAGTTTAATAAGTAATTGCAAAACTACATTCAGTTGATTCTTTAATACAATATGTTGGGTTCCCGGTTCTAATAAAAGATACATATTGTATGTAAAGAATTATAATTCCTAGTTTTCAATTACGTTATTAATTTTTTACAGTGTCATAATTGAAATAACGTCTGAATTTTATTAAACAGTACATTAATGTATTCTACAATCCAATATAAAACAACAACTAATCCTGCTAAAGTTGTAAGCATTGCTTGTTCATCTTTACCGGCTTTTTGTAATAATTGATTTAACACTGCTACAACTATACCTACAGCAGCAATTTTAAAAACAATAGATATATCCATTAATATCCTCCCCTCAAACTACAATATATTGCTATATGAACAATATAATTATTAATATGCCAACTAAAACCCCAAGGCTTTTATATAGTTTATTATATCTATTATCATTTTCCACTGTAATATTGATTTCTTCGTTTATTTGTTCTATAAGCATATTAATATTATTATTTTGCGTTTCTTTATCCAGATAACCTATATTTTCACTAAAGAGCATTATATTTTTAATATCCAAGGAACTTAAATAAGTTCTTTTTAGTATTTCTTCTGCCTTTTTTTTCCATACTTGTGTCAATGTTTTACCTGAATTTAGTTTTAATTCTTCTGCAATTGAGCTAAAAAATTCAGCAATCTCATGATCAAATCTTTTGCTAATATTTTCTAATGCTTCTGGCATAGGAGATAATGAATAATTAATTTCTCCTCTTAGTAATATTAATGCCTTCTTAAATGTACGAAGATCATTACTCCTTTTTATGTAACTTTTACTATAATATAAACCAATAAATGATGATGATATAAGGATAAGAACCGATCCGAATATCTTTGTATACATTAGTTAACAACCCCCTTTATATCTAACCCAATCTATTTATCTACAACAATTGCAATTATTTTATTATTTACATCATATATTTTTTTGACATCACCAATTCCATTTTTACTTTCTAATACTATAAATCGCTCTATTATATTCTTTTTTATTAACTTTTCCAATATAGGTTTATTTTTAACTTCATTAAGGGATGCTCCATGTACAGTACATATAATTTTACACCCTGTATTTATAACATAATCAATAGCTTCTATATCACCATTACTACCTATCTCATCAACTGCTATTACTTCGGGAGACATTGAACGAATTAACATAAGCATACCTTCTGTTTTAGGACATCCATCAAGAATATCTGTTCTAATCCCTAAATCATTTTGAGGAATACCTCTATAGCAACCGCCTATTTCAGATCTTTCATCAACTACGCCTATAGTAAATCCATTAAAATCTTTGCAACCATTTGAAAGTTGCCTAACAATATCTCTTAATAATGTTGTTTTACCACATCTTGGAGGTGAAATAATTAGTGTATGAAGGACTTTTTTATCTTCTACTATATAAGGTAAAATTTTATTTGAACATCCTTTTACTTGATGTGAAATTCTAATATTTATACAACTTATATTTTTAATAGTTTTTACTTTATTATTTTCAACAACAACCTTACCAGTTATGCCAACACGATGTCCTCCATCAACTGTTATATAACCATTACGAAGCTCGTCCTCAAAAGCATACAAAGAATAGTTACTTATAAATTCCATCGTCTCTCTCAAGTCTTTATCCGAAACGATATATGCATTTTTACTATCCTTAACCAACTTATCCTCAAATAAAAAATACTCCTCATTATTCATTCTAATGATAAGAGGTTTACCTGTCCTCATTCTAATTTCTTGTAATAATTCCAACTCATTATCTTTTAATAATTCAAACCATCTTCTAAGATTTGTTGTTAGTATTTTTTTAATTGATTCTTTTTTCATCACTTGTCCACCTTTCTTAAAACAATATATGATTACTCATACGATTTTATGATAAGTAATTTCTATATTCATAAACAAGCTTTTCGGTTCATATATTATATAAACAACCTAAACTTCAACCATAAATTTTATGCACGCACAAGAAAATTAGTAGAATTAATTGATCATACCTTGTACATGCATTAATTAGGGCGTTCCTATAAGGTAAAAAAGTATCGGAGTTTTTATATAACAAAAGTAGGTAATTGTGAAACTAAGGATTTTAATTCTTTACATACAATATGTAGTTCTTATTATAAGTGGGAACTCAACATATTGTGTTAAAGAATCAACTTAATGTAGTTTCGCAATTACTTATATAACAAAAGGTGAATAAGGAGTATTGGTATGCATATTAGAAAAATTTTATTTATATTAATTTTATGTTTGTTTATTGTAAAACCCATATATATTACAGCTAACGAAGATACTGTTAATTGGACGTATATACATGCAGAAGTCTTATCTATACTAGAAGATACTATAGACGAAGAAAATTGTACACGTTATCAAAAAGTACTTGTTGATATTACCGAACGTGATTTATCAGAACAAATAGAAGTTGAAAATATAATTAATACTGCATCAATTTATAAAATTATTGTTAAACCAGGGGATGAAGTTATTATAGTTGTTAATAAAACAGATGATTCAATAGATAGTGGAAGAATATATTCATATGCCCGTGATAAATATTTAATATATCTATTATTAGTCTTTATTGGAGCATTAATACTTTTTGGGGGGAAAAATGGTTTGTATTCCATAATTAGTCTTGCGATTTGTGTTGGATTAATTCTATTTGCTTTTTTTCCATTAATTCTAAAATCAATAAACCCAATCATTGTTGTAAGTGGTATAAGTATTATTGCAACTTTCGCAACACTATCTATCATCGGAGGATTTAATATTAAAACATATGCAGCAATAATTGGTACTATTGGTGGAGTTATAACATCAGGTCTTTTGACCTTCTATTTTGGAGCTTTAACACACATCCAAGGTATTGGTGATGAAGACGTAGAACTACTTTCTTATTTTCAAAAAGGATATAATCTTAATTTTCGAGATTTGTTATATGCTGGAATTATAATAGGGGCTTTGGGAGCGATTATGGATGTAAGTATGTCTATAGCTTCATCAATGGAAGAACTTTATGAAAACAACCCTAGAATAGGTAAGAATAAATTATTGAAGGCAGGGATGAGAATAGGTAAAGATATAATGGGTACTATGTCTAACACTTTAATTTTAGCATATGCTGGTAATTCTATCAGCATGATACTTGTATTCTTTTTATATAATAGATCCTTTATTCAGTTTATTAATTCTGATCAAATTGCTGGAGAAATACTAAGAGCACTGTGTGGAAGTATTGGTTTAATATTTAGTATACCCATAACTTCATTTGCTTTTATATCAATATGTAAGCCTAAAAAAAATCCTTATAATACATCTAAACGAAAGTATACATATAGATAACTAAAAATATATACTAGTCAAGCAACATCAGATATTATTAAAGGCCACTGAAAAATTAATTTTCAATGGCCTTATATTTGCTTACTTTTCGTTATAATTTAAACTCTTGATAAATACTCTCCTGTTCTTGTATCTATCTTAATTTTATCACCAATATTAACAAATAAAGGAACGTTAACATTTGCACCAGTTTCTACTTCTGCAGGTTTTGTTGCTCCAGTAGCTGTATCTCCTTTTACTCCAGGTTCTGTATGAACAATATCTAATTCTACGAACAATGGAGGCTCAATTCCAAAAACAGCTCCTTCATGACTTAGAATTTTAACCATATCATTTTCTTTAACAAATTTCAAAGTGTCTTGTATTTGATCTTTGTTAATTGCAATTTGGTCATATGTTTCAATATCCATAAAATGGAATAGTTCTCCATCATTATATAAATACTGCATATCCTTTCTTTCTATATGCGCTTTTGGCATTTTTTCAGTTGGTCTAAATGTTTTTTCAATAACTGAACCAGTTTTTAAGTTTTTTAATTTAGTTCTTACAAATGCTGCTCCTTTTCCTGGTTTTACATGTTGAAACTCAATTACAGTGTATATTTGATTTTCATATTGAATCGTAAGTCCGTTTCTAAAATCTCCAGCTGATACCATTTATATTTCCTCCCTAACTTTTATCCTTTATAGTTTAAACTAATATCTATTTTTTTTCAATAGTTTTATAACAATTTCAATTAATACACTAAACTTTTATATTTATACTATTATCTTATATTATTTATTATATTTAAAATATGATCCATTGCAATATTATATCCTAACAATCCCTTCCCATATATTTGTTCACAACAAACAGGCTCTATAACAGATATTTTTCTAAATTGTTCTCTTTCATAGATATTGGATATATGCACTTCTATTGTTTTAATGTTAACTGAAGCAATTGCATCTCGTATTGCATAGCTATAATGTGTATATGCACCCGGATTAATGATAATACCATCAACATTATCAAAATAACATTGTTGTATTTTATCTATAATTCCACCTTCACTATTAGATTGAAAAACATCTACTTGCATATCTAATTCTTTGGCTTTTTCTTTAATCATATTTATTAAGTCATTATAATTTTCATTTCCGTAAACGCTTTTTTCTCTAATACCTAAAAAATTTAAATTTGGACCGTTAATAATAGTTATTTTTTTCATTTTTATTTTCCTTTTTATTAAAACTATATTTGCTAATCATAGAATAATTAAAATTTAGAATACAATTATGTTTTGTTTATAATAAAGATATTATCTCTTGCACAATACTTTCAATATTTTTACCTGAAGTTTGAATGATTATATCTGCTGTACTTAAATATTTATCTTCTCTAGACTCTAACATTTCTGAAATTGTTTTAATCCAATCTTCAGTTTGCAGTAAAGGTCTTGTATCATCATATTTAACATTATTAACAATATGATTTACATCTGCATGTAAAAATATAACCTTTCCTATCTTTTTTAATAATTGCCTATTATATTCTTTTAATACGATTCCGCCACCTGTTGAAATAATATAGTTCTTCTTTTCTAATAAAGATTCTAAAGTTTTCGTTTCAATATTTCTAAAAAATTGTTCTCCTTGTGTATTAAAAATATCATTAATACTTCTTCCCTCTTCTTTTTCAACTTCTTCATCAGTATCAATAAATTTTCTGTTTAATAGTTTAGAAAGTTCTTTTCCAACAGTTGATTTACCACTACCCATAAAGCCCACTAAAATAATATTTCCAAACATCCATACACCTCTTTTACCTGTATTGATTAAGAATATTAATCATTACATCTTCTAATATTTCTTCTGAAATTTTTATATCATTCCATATTTCATATGCTTTGACTCCTTGATAGAACAACATTTCAAAACCATTTAATATTTTTAAGCCATTTTTTTCTGCCTTTAATAAAAATTGAGTTTTTCGTGGATTATATATTAAGTCAACTGCAGTATGAAATTTATTATAGAACTTATCATCTATGATTGGATTATCAAGTATTTGGGGTGACATTCCAATAGGTGTTGTTTGAATAGCAATATCAAATGGTGAAATATTGTATATCTTATTTAACCCTATGACTTTTATTTCTGTATCATAATATTGTCTTATATTATCAGCTAGCTTTTCTCCTTTAGAAATTGTTCTATTTATGATAGTTATTTGCTTACACTTTTCTCTTGCACATAACATACCTACGGCTTTTGCAGCTCCGCCTGCTCCTATGATAACAATACTACTCTTATTTAGCTTAATATTATTCTTGACTAAAGAAGCATTAAGACCGTCTGCATCTGTATTATATCCTATATAACCACCACTTGTTAGTTTTAATGTATTTACTGCGCCAATTTGTCTAGCAAGAGGTGTTACCTTTATTAAATTATTTATAACTTGTTCTTTATATGGTACAGTAATATTTAGTCCTTCAATATTAAGTGCCCTTGCACCATCAATAGCCTTCTCTAACATACCTTTATTTACACAAAAAGGTACATACACATAATTCATCCCTAATTTATATGATAAAATATTATGAATACTCGGTGAAATAGTATGTTCTACTGGATTTCCAATTAATCCTAATACTTTTGTTTTTCCATCAATTTTTTGAATCATTTTTTTTAACCTTCTTTAAGTAATAATTAAGGATTTTCTTTTCAGTATTTCGTTTTATTTTTGTTATCAGTTGTTCTTTTTCGGATATGGGTACAACAAGAATTGTTTTTAGCTTTAATCTGTTACCTCCATATATATCTGTAAATATTTGATCTCCTACCAATATGGTATTCTTTTTCTTTAGCTTTAAACTTTGCATTGCTCTTTTTATATTTCTAGTCATTGGCTTTAAAGCTTTGTGTATCGCTAATACTTGTAATTTTTCATTAAATGTCGTAATTCTCACTTCATTATTATTAGATACTAAAGCAATTTCAAACCCAATTTCTTTAATTTCCTCAAACAAATCTATAATTTGTTTAGTAGGATGTTCCATATCATATGGGACAAGCGTATTATCTACATCAAATAATATTCCTCTATATCCTTCTTCATATAATTTTTTATAATTTATATGGTTAATAGAATCTACATACTCTGAAGGAAAAAATCTTTTTAACAATAATATCACCCTTACTACTCTTTTTTGTCTATATTCGGATACATTCGTAAATCTTTTTCAACATTTTTATTATTAGCATAAACGCTAACTTTATTTTCTTTTATTGTTATACTAAAATGATTATATCCATTTTTTTTATATTTTAAAGTTGGCAATTTATCTATATTAAAGTTTTTTATTTCTTTAATTAATGCTCTAATAAATTTATCATCTATCATTTCAGAATTAATATCAATTTGTTTATTTATATTTAATTTCTCCGTTTCATAGTTCATAAAACCTTCATTATTCTTTATTATATTTTCTGCTGCGCTACCAATTATTGTAGCATTAGATATATCTGTATTCTTTTTAAATTGATTAATTTTATGAATTTGTTTAGGTATAATAAATCCTATACAAATTGCAATAATAACTAATACTGTAATTACTTCTATATAAAATAATTCACTTTTATTTTTAAAATAATTTCCTATTGCTTTTATCATATCAACACTCACACCATTCATCACTAGTTAAAATATTTGCTCCTAATGAGTTTTTAAAATACATAAATATAAGTAATCTTTATCCAATCTTATCTTATTAATAACTTTAACTATATTGGATTTGATAGCTTGACCTTTTTTACCTAATGATAAAACACCTTTGTCATCAATAAAATCGTATACATAATCTATTAATAAGTAAGCTTTTTTCATATCTTTTGGCTCCTTTACTCTATTCTTCTTGAAGTATTATTTTAACTTCTTCGGATTTTCTTCCTAAGTCATCATTATATACAACTATCCATACGTAGCCAAGTCCATCAGAAAATTCGCTATAATTCAATTTAAATTCTACTTTTTCATCTTCAATAAAATTAGAAGCAATTAATTGTTGATATTTATTAGTATCACTTCCAGTTGGAATAAAGTATAATTCTGCTTCCGTAGAATTACCTTTTATAATCGCCGTTAATTTAGTATTATTAGTAATAGTTATTAATCCAGATTCATCTTCTTGTAAACTATTTCCTAATTCATCTTCAAAACTTATTTTTTCTATAACTGGCGGTTGTTGTTCCAATAACTGCTTATATAAGATTAAATATTTATCTTTATTGGTATTTTTACTAGATGTACATGAAGTTATTAGCATTAAAGAAATTATTAAAGTAATTATCATCATAAATTTTCTCATATTAGTTTCCTCCTATACCATTTTCAGTTATAAAATTAAACATTATCTATAAATATGTACCTAAACTAGCTACACCTCTTTTTCTTGTCAAGTAATATTGATATTTCTCTCACATTGTATAATATTATATTAGATGTGTCAAATTTTGGGAGCAGAGTATTTGTATATACTTAGCATAAACGTTCATTTTCTTTTTATTCCTAAATTATACCTGTTAATATAAAAACATATATATTTTTTTATTTTAATAAGATATTAAGTTAAAGCCACCGAAAAAATATTTAGTTCATTCTTAATTACAATAAAATAAAACTAATATCGTATTAGAAGAATTAAAACCAAAGCTTTTCAGTGGCTTTTATTAAGTACTTGTATTATTTTGTCTTAACACTATACTCTTTATTACTTTTTCTAAATAATCTATCTACGGATTCTAAAGCATTAGGTATTTCTTTATTAGGAATTTCTTCTCTAATTTTTTTAGCAATAGCATTAGAATAATACTCACATAATATTTTGTTTATTTGATTTTTTATTTCTAGTTCTTTTCCTTTTTGCATTTCCATATTTATATTTATATCTTTTCTCATACTCATTCTTATTATCCTTATATATAAAATATAGTTAAGCCAAACTTATTATTTACAAAAAATATGTATATTTATCATTATTACACATATAATTAAAAACAGCTTTTTATATATTATATGTCAATATATATTTTTAATGATAATAATTAGAGTATTAAACTATACGTTTACTATTGTTTCTATTCTTGTATTCCAAATACATCATCTTGTGTTCGAGTTAAACTATCTCCTCCAGCACTTATATCAAAATAATAAGTTCCATATCTATTATTTTCAAGTGCACGTACTCTCAATTTATATGTACCTGTGCTTGTAGGTGTGAAACTTATATTTTTTTGTCTTCTATTTAGTATAGATTGATCAACTAAATTTCCGTCTGGATCAAACAAGAATATATTTAATCTAAGATTTCTATCCCAATCTGGCATTATAAATGTTATTGCAATAGGATAGTTAGTATCATTTATGTTAAATTCCCATTCATCTTTTTTTAATTTACCTGTTAGTTCTTCAATACCATATAGATGATTTGGTAATGATATATTATCACCACTATAGTTTCCTGCTTCTTTAATAGCTTTGTATCCATCTAATTTACCATAACCATACTCTGGATCTTTACCTTGTATTCCCCAATCCTGCGCTGTATCCTTCAGTATATCCTTTATTTGAGAAGGTAATAAGCTAGGATTTGCATCAAGCATTAATGCTATAGTTCCAGCTGCAAATGGAGTAGCCATACTTGTTCCACTTAAAGTTGTATAACCATTTACTGAATCTGCCTTTGCTGCAGTAATTTTTGTTCCTGGCGCACAAATATCAGGTTTTATTCTACTGTCAGCTGTATATCCTCTACTTGAATAAGAAGCAAGTTGAAATCCTCCTTCACCAATATCTACCATACTTCCAACCGTCAAAGCACCCTTAGCTGCTCCAGGTGATCCTATTGAATATTTCTTTGGTCCACTATTACCAGCAGCTACAGCTACAATAATTCCATTTTCATTGGCATTATTTACTGCTAATGATGCAGAATCTGTACCATCTGAACTACCTGAAGTCCCTAAACTCATATTAATAATATCAATACCATATGTGTCCTTATTAGTAACACACCAATCTATTGCAGCTGTAACATCACTCATTGAACCTGAACCTCTAGAATCAAGTACTTTAAGTCCTACTAATGCAGCACCTTTAGCAACTCCTTCATACATTGAATTACCTTGTCCTTCTCCCGCAATTATTCCCGACACATGCGTGCCATGTCCATTGTCATCATAAGGAGAAGTATCATTATTAATATAATCTTTCCAACCAATAACTTTACCATCTAAATCAATATGTATTTCATCAATTCCTGTATCTATTACAGCAATAACTACATCATCTTTTGAATAAGTATTTATATTACCATCTCTATCACCATCTAATCCAAAATCTGTACAAGCTTTTGCTGTTCCAAACCAATATCTAGACGTATCCATGAATGCTTTAACTTCTTCGTCATATTCTATTTGTTGAACCATGTCAAGCTTAGATAATAAGTATATTTGTTTTTTGCTTAATTTCATAGTGGCAGCTGGTATATTATTAAATTCATACTTTGTATCAAAATCTCCTAATAATTCTACAACTTGTTGTTTAACAGTTTCATATTTGTCTTTAAATACTACAGTAACTGTAACTTTTTCATCTTCCATAATATCTTTTATTTTGTCTGCTAAATTTTCAAATATCTTGTCCCCATTTTCATCAAACATTTTAGTTGTTTCTTCAACTTCAGTAATTGCTTCTTCTGTCATCAATTCCGTATCATCTATAAATGCATGACTATCAACAGATACTAACATAAAAGCACATAATAATATAGGTGTTATTTTTTTTCTTACTATTTTTTTCATTTTATTTCCCCTCTCTTTTTACATTTAATATAGTATTTTAACACTTAACTATTTTATTTATACAACAAAAAACACCCCCTCCTACACAAATAAATATACGTAAATATTTTAGTAACAAAGGATGTTAATATTAATGCCAATTTATTCTATATTTTAACACTATCTTCTTGTAATGTCAAAACATTCTTTTATATATAATATTATTTGTTTAATTGTTGATAATTCACAAATGAGATTACATTTGTGATATTCAGACAAAAACCTGCTCTAGTTATTCAATTTAATCAATTTCCTAGCAAATATTTTCGAACCGTTTATTGCCTCTTTTGTTTGAAATGATTTTATATTATCCTTATCTTGAACAGAATACATTCCAACATATTCTAAATTAGAATGCTTACATAATTTCTTAATACCAATTTCAAAAGGACCCACGCCATACTCAGCATCATATCCATGAGTTGCAATAATTGCCACCTTTTTACCTTCCCATAAAGATCCTTTTGCACTACCATAAAACTTATTAAGTCCATAATGTCTATCAAGCAAAGCCTTCATAGGTGCAGTACAATACCATGAATATATTGGAGAGTCAATTGGAACTTCATATTTTTAGGCTATTTGGCAAAATGTTGCTTTTAACTAAGTATATAGCAATTAGAAACGTACTCAGCTCTGTTATAGGAGCTACTAACCATATACCTGTATTCCCAAATATTAAAGGTAATAAATATATGTTTATTATAAGAAGTACTAGTCCTTTTAAACTTGAAATAATAGATAATCTAAGAAAATATTTAATATAGTTGTTATTATACTATTAATCATAAAAAGATTAGGTTTACCTTCGCAACGAATAAACATTCCAAAGATAATATTAAGAATCATAAATGGATATACCAATAACATAATACTGTAATATAGCTTTATTATATTTATTACATTACTTTCTAAGCTTACGTGGTGAATTATTGGTTTTAGAATAATACTAAATAAAACAGATAAAATTATACAAGCAATTATCCCTGTTACTAATGTTTGGTTAAAACCATTAATACTTTTATCAACATCCTTTTCTCCTAAACGTCGTCCAGCTAAAGATACTCCTCCTACACCAATCATAATCCCTACAGCTAAAAAAACAAAAAGCATTGGTAATCCTAGGTTTATGGCAGCTAACGCATCTTCACCAATTACCTTAGATATGAAATACCCATCTATTATAGTCACACACGAAGATAGTATCATAGCAATAATAGACGGTATTGAAAATTTTAAAATATGTTGCAACGGTTGTTTTTCAATTAATTCTAGGTTCATAAAAAAACTCCTCCATACTATAGATTTTAGTTCTCTATGAGTATATAGGAGTATTAAAATATAAACTTCTGAATTTGTGCTTTATTTTATAGGAATATATATATTTAATGAAAAATAATTATTTTCAAGATCTATAAAATTATACTTAGTGAATATTTTACGTGTTTCTAAATCCATTTTATAAGGTGATTTAATAGACCAAACTCCTAATAGTCCCTGAAAAGCTTCACAGATTTTAGTATTAGGTCCCTCAAAATTATAAACCGTATAACGCCCTCCTTTAATTATCATAGTAGTACAGTCTGCTTCTATGGGCTTATATGTAGTAATACAAATATCTGTAATACATCGGTCTGGATCCGTTAGCATAGGGTCATCATATGATATTTCTATAAGCCAACTATGCTGGTCATAATACATATTATAATTTTCACAAAATTCGTCCCAGTAACTTCCAAGGTTGTGGTAATTGCCAATAAACCTATGATAAACAACTTCTATATCTTGTAACTCTATTAATTTCATTTTATTATTATAATATTCATAGTCCTTATTTCTAAGATCTGCGAAAAATCCTCTATTATTATCTAAAATTTTTTTATTAGTAAAATATTTTTTTATAACTGCAGGTGATTTTTTATAATGCTTTTTAAAAGCTGTACTATAATTAGAAGAACTATATCCATAAGTTGTACTGATTTCAGTTATAGACTTATAAGGCTCTCTTATTATCTGAAATGCACTTTTTTCTATTCTAAGTCTCTTAATAAATGCGTAAACACTTTCTCCCACCTCTGCCTTAAATAATCGATTAAAATAATATTTTGAGAAATTACAGTACTCAGCAATATTTTCGACTGTTAAGTCTTCTTCTAGATTTTCCTTAATATAATCAATAGCTTCAATGGTTATTT
Source organism: Vallitalea sp. (assembly GCA_025210235.1). Lineage (GTDB taxonomy): Bacteria > Bacillota > Clostridia > Lachnospirales > Vallitaleaceae > Vallitalea. The sequence goes on along the minus strand of JAOASG010000037.1, from coordinate 170,639 downwards.
TTTTGTACAAGTCAATACACTCCTCAAACAATTATAAAATAAAACTATCTAGTTATCATTATTATTAATTAATGTTTTTTCAAACTCTTCAACACTTTTATCTGTGTGATTAAAAACTATATTAGTATCAAAATATTCATCTTTACTCCTTATTAAAGTAATAGATTTATCTTTTATTTCAAACTCATACTCAACTTGATCATTTACTTTTAATAATAACATATCTTCTTTAATTTCATATTCACCTGTAGGTCTATAGCTTATACCCAATCCTCTGTGAAAAATAAATTTATTATTATCTTCAATCTTTATCCATGACCAGTTAGTGGTAACCTCTTCATCATTTTTTACGTATACATATAAACCCTTCTTTAGATTATTTCTTGAATTATTTATATTATAGGCAAAAATTAATATACATGTAATTGTTATCATTAATAAACTTAAAAATACTTTTTTATTCATTTTAACTTACACCCCTTTGGCTATACTCAAGGCACAAATAGTAATGAAATAAACTCATAATTAACATTAATAAAAAATCCAATGTGAATGTTAATACTAACTAATTTTACTCAAATATCTCTTTATCAATTGTAAATAGTAGCTCTACATCTTTTTCACCAATATACCATCTACCGTCATCTACTTTAACTTCTACTCTATCTATATCCTCTCTATCTACTTTATAATAGTAATACTTCTTCCTCTTTACTATATATTCGTTAGTCTCCTCAATAATCTCATCCTCTCCAAATTCTTGTTGTATAGAGTTTGAATTTTTATCATAAGTCTTAATATTAACAAACCATTTTACATCATAACCTTTAAATTTCTTTAGTTTATAAATCACTTCATAATACATATATTTATCAGTTCCAAAACCTTCTTTTAAAATTTCAAGTTCACTCAATTCCTGAGCATTATTTAAACCAATAGACATATTTGAAATACCATAATACTCAAAATAATTAGTTTTATCAGTATCTATTTTGATTTCATTATCATCCTTATATGAAGAATAATTCCAAAATTTTAATCTTTGATTGAAAAAGAGCTGCTCCATGCGTGAATTAAATTTATTATTATTTGTTTCAGTACTATGCTTATTTCCTTCAATTAAATACTCATGTATCACCCTTATATTATCTTTTAATACATCTCTTTTTAGATCAAAAGGTGTCTTTTCAAAAAAGCTCTCATCAAAATCTAATTCTCCAGAAAAGCATAAATATTCTTTGTAAGGATAATCTCCTTGAATAAGACTTACATCTTCTAAATTAACTGTAATTAAATCATCATAAGTTTTAATATGTTTATCAAAAGGTACTGTTTTAACTAATTCTTCATCATAAATAGTTAAATAGCGATCAAAATGCACAACAAAAATTAAAACTAATGCAACTAAAGCTCCAAAAATTATGTAGTTAAACCATGATTTATATTTTATTGAAACTTTCTTAAAAGATTTATTACACACTAAAACAAATAAATAACCTACTATGCCCATCAGCAAACCATCACCTATATAATAAGTTCCTGATGACTTATAGCATGAAAACAGAATGGCTATATTAAAAATAAATCCAACCCATTTTCTCTTCGTAACTACATATAACAAAAAAGCTATCGGCAAACTTATTAGCATCAATTTACCATAATAAAATAGATAATCTGGTAATGTCAATAATTCGTAAGAGCTTTTTCCAATATTAATTAAGAATTTATAGTAATCCTGTTGAAGTTCTAAATTTCTAAAAGGCATCCACTCAAACCCCGTATTATAATAATATGTATCTATTAAAACATCTTTATGTATCCCCTTAATTTCTATTGGTACCAAAATAAATAACGTATATATAACTAACAACAATATAAATATATCCCCTTTTTTAAAGGGCGAATACTCATCAACTTTATAAATCTTATTCCTTATATAAATAACGATTCCAAATATAAATAATGCGTATATTAAGCACATTATCAATGGCTGCTCCATAACTATACTTCCCCCTTATTCTATATTTATATCCCCTGTTTTCTCACAATAGTATAGTCATCTCCCATACGAAAATATGGACAGCCATCGTACCTGCTATATGATAATTTCTCATAATCATCTTGATCTATATTCATTGAACAATAATATTCATCAGTTTCTTGATCATATGCTAAATATAGGCAATAATCACATTGATTTTTTTTCAACTTAAACCATCCTTTCATTTTACTTTCTTCATAAGCAATTGTAAAACTACATTCGTTGACTTAATACAGTCACTACTATTCTACTCCACTTCTACTCTCAAAGCAATCTATAAAAGATCATACCATTTGTTCTTTTCCTGTCATTTGTAATCCAACTTTCTTGTGAGAAATTAGCCCAGCCAAGTATAAAAAATGAGAGAAATTTAAAAAGAGCGACTAATCGCTCTTAATTATAATATTCAATGCCTGAACTCTTTTTATCTTGATACTTATAATCTTCCTGTTGTATTAACTTCCAATTGATATTTATCAGCTCGTATTTTTAAGTAATCATATGTAATAGGTTTGTTTTTGCAGTATGTTGTTCTTTTCATACATATTAAAGCTCTTTCATATGGAATTTGAAGTATTTCAGATTCCATAAAGCTAGCGTTTTTAGCAAATATCTTATCAACTGCCGATTCTAAAATAATACCATATTCACTTTCTAAAAACTTATATAAAGATATTATTCTTGAACTCTCTCTCTCAATATTAGGGACCAAACTTTTACTAATATAATTTTCCATTATAGCAATAGGCATATCATCTGCCAACTGCACTCTTTGAATACGAACAACATCTTCTCCACATTTAACCTGAAGAGCTGTTGCTACTTTGGTACTAGCTGGAACTACATCAATGCATACTTTTCTTGGACGCACTATACATCCTTGATTTCTCAATGTTTCGGAGATAGACGTTACCCCATTAAGATACTGGTTAAAATTCACATCAAGAACTTCTGTACCACGCCCCTGCTGTACTAAAACAAACCCTTCTCTTGCTAATAATTCAATAGCTCTTCTTATTGTCGTTCTACTTACATCATAATCATGTTCTAATTCCTTTTCAGCTGGAAGAAACTCTCCTATTTCATACTCTCCATTATTAATTTTCTTTTTTAAAGAAGCATACACATTTATATATGCTGGAACCTTAGCCATATACTCACCACCAGTTATATAATACATAAACATAATAATGTTTGCTACTAAGAAATTAAAATCCTTAGTTTTACAATTACCTTTTTATTACTATAAATAAACGGTTATTAACTTGTATATGTGATAGTATATTACAATTTATAACTAATTACAATGTTTTCATCAAAATGTACCCTTTGCCACACTACCTATTATTTTCTTATTCCCTCCATCTAAATCCATTCTATAGTATGAATTAATATCATTATCAATAACTTCAACTATTATTTATTTGAATCATCTTCTTTTGTACTCTCTTCATTATTTTAGTTTCTTAATATATTAAAATACTTTATTCATGCTAGTCATCAGTATATGTTAATTCATCAAGTAAAGTATTTATATCATTCTCAGTAATTTCTTCTTGTAATCGTCTATTTATTTCACTTTCTTGTAAATGCTTACTCTCAAAATGTATCTTATCTATTTTATCTAAGACTTTACGTCCTTTGGATTTTTCAGTGAGAATTTTTATATAGTCATCCATAGTTACTTCACTAAAAGTCCCATTGGCCCAATATGCATTTGCCCAATCAAGTATTGCCATAGATTTACCTATACCAATATTCCGTATTTTATCACAGAAATCATTATAATTAATATTGTGTTTTTCTGCTATACTTTCAATGTCTCTACAACATAATTCTTCTTCTAACATTATAAGATCAATGGGTAAATCATAATAACATTCTATATAATTAATATCTTTGACAAATTCAATTAGAAATTTCACTTCATCTTTTGTAAAAAAACCATTCATTTCATTAATTGTATCACGTCGTATATTAATCCATGAATTAATACCTAGTTCTAACCCTTTGTTTACATCTGAATAATATTTCTCATATTTTTCTAATAGTTCCTTACTAACCTGTATAGTAATTTTCTGTTTCTCCATATTATAACTCCCTCATAATTATAATTTAATATGTCCAATAATAATTTAATCTTACTTTATATCATTTTCATTTATTGTTATTGATACTTTCTTTTTAAGACATAAAAAAGCTAAGCATATTGTTAATAACGTTAATATTACACCAAATATTGGAAAATAATTTATGTTATTATTATTACCATTTATTTGTATCATCTCTTTTTTCCCCTTTCTATTTTTAGGACTCATTTAAAATATTCGAAAACAAAAAATAATGCCTTGCTTCATTATAATTTATCTTGATTCTTGGCTAGGTATATTTCTAAAGCTTTAATTCCTCTTTTTGATACCTTAATTATTAGAATCAAGACATATATTGATAATAATATAAGCCCAATATCTATTAACAATTTAAATAATACCATTGGATTGTCTATATTCCAAACAAATCTTGATGAAGAACCCCTCACAAAAAACACCTCCCAAGTAAATAACTTCAAAATTGACATTTAGTATATTAATCATCATAAGGCACAAGTTACTAATGAAGTTATTACTTATGTCAAAAAAACTAAATCATAATTTCTAATTAACTTTGGTACATTTCGTTTTAACAATATAATGAATTTTAGAACCTATATATCTTGCTATCTTTGATAAAAGCATGCCTAAAGCAATAAAGTAAAAAAAAGCAAGCAAATAATTTCCCATAAATACCACCTTCTTTAACTAAATCATATTTATTGATATTTGTATATCCTCTTAATTATAATTACAAGGTAATAGCTAAAACATCCTTTTATTATGCTATAATTTATATTTTAATTTAAAAATAAAGTACAAGCAAGGCCAAGTTATTGCAGTGTCTAATGCAACTTTAAGGAATATATTAAACTCCAACTCTATATAATAAACATTAATGAAAACCATCCCTATAAACCAAATAAGTATGATTAAAAATCTAAGTAATTTATATTTATGAGTTTTCAACATCCTTTCACCTCACTATTCAAATTTATCCTGTAATATTTCATCATCTAAGAATATAATGGAGGACACGTATAATCTTTTTCATATCATTCTTCATTTTTTAATTTAAAAGTGGCTAAACTAATATCATATTATTAAAATAACTTAGGCTTATTTGCATTATAAAATAAATTATTTTTTCCTTTTCTAAGGTTAATTATACTATTTATAAATCTCCTTTTCAATATTTTTAATTTTTTTACCAATATTCTGAATTTATTATGCATTCTCATAAAGATGATTTCAATCAAAAATATCAAAAATTCTTGAACTAGTACATAAATACAATTATTATTTCAAATTAAAAAAGGGGACAGATTTCTCCATCCCTTTAAATTTATGTATTAATTATATTTCTACTGCTAATGCATAAGCGCTTCTTGCTGCATCAATTACTTTTGCAGGTTTATATGAATCACCAATACAATAAATTTCTTGTGCCACATGATCATTAAGCGCAGTATAATACAATTGATTATTTGCTCTATATCCAAGTGCAAGGATTACTAAATCAGCGTCTATTGAAACTTGTTTAGTTTCTTTTCCAGATGATTTTGCAAGTGGATTCTCTGCATTTTTGGGAAGCAATGGTGTCCAACTCATATATGGGTCTGGTAAATGTTTACTTGTTTTTTGAGCTGCAATCACCTTTCCATCTGCAAACTTTTCAACACGACAACCATTATATAAATTCACATCATCATTTAATCTTAAATAATTTAGTAAATGTCCTCGATTAGCTGTACATACACCTTCCATAAAATTATCTGCCATTTCTAGTACATCCACTTTCTTATTATTTTCATATGCTAATTTATATGCAGTTTCAACACCGACAACGCCACCACCAATAATAACTATCTTATCTTTCCCATCCAAAATTGAAGAGTCTAAGAGCACATCCGTTGCTATTGCATACTCTGTATTCTTTAAACCTTCAAATGGCGGAACAATATCACTTGTACCATTTGCAAATACAACTGCATCAAACTGACCTTTTAATATATCAACATCTACTTTTGTATTAAATTTCTTAATTAAACTATATTTACTAGCTGCTTTATCAATTTGAACTTCAAGATATCTAACATAGTTTTTAATATCAAATTTAACCATTGCTGCTCCACCTGAAATTAGCTTACCACCAACTCTATCAGATGCTTCAAATAGTGTTACATTATGTCCTTTTTTTGCAGCATTAATTGCAAAAATACATCCTGCAGGACCAGCACCAACAACAGCTATTTTTTTGGGGTTTTCTGTTTTTAATTCTTTTGTATACTTATCCTCAAATCCACATCTTGGATTTACTGCACATTGAATATGTCCACCTTCCACAAATTCGTTTACACAACCTTCTTGGCAGCCAATGCATGGGCAAATATCGTCAATTTGATTATTATACAATTTATTTGGCCAATAAGGATCTGCAAGTAATGGGCGTCCTAACATTACCATATCCGCCATTCCTTCTTTTATTACTTCCTCTGCAAGATCTGGATATCCAAGTTTTCCCACTGCAACTATAACGACATCCTGACCTTTATTAGTCTTAATATTATTTTTATTAAAATGCTCTTTTGCTGTTTTAGATATTAACTTAAAACAGCCAGCTGGCATTCCTGCTGGTGGATGTGGTAACCACCAGTTATCGTAACAACCAAGATCAACGTCAAAACAATCAACTCCAGCTTTTACCAAAGCCTCCATAAATTTTAATGTGTCCTTAATTGTTCTTCCATTTTTAAATTTTTTAATAGTAGACATATTTTCTATATCTTTATAGGTTTCATTTAATGCAAGGGATAAATCTATTCTATACATGATTGGATAGTGTGGACCTACTTTTTCTCTGATTTCCTTTACTAAATCAACACCAAATCTATATGGGTCTGCATATTTTCCCATTTTACGACGATTAAATGCTGGGTTTGTCATCTGTTCAAGTAAATAACCTTCATGTCCATGTAAATATACCCCATCAATACCCTGACATTGTGCATCCAGAGCAGCTTGAGCTCCATTTTTAATAATTGCTTTTAGTTTTCTATTTGAAAGACGTACACATGGAATGGCTGGAATATAAAAATTCTTATTCCATGATGCTGAAACAGGGAATTTTTTTTCATTTACAAGACATAAAGGAGCTCCTACTCTTCCAAGACCAGGTGTTAACTGTATAAATATTTTCGAATCATAAGTATGTACACTTGTTGCCAAATTTCTCCATCCAACAAGATTTGTTCTTGTTTTATCTATTCTTGGAAAATATGATAATTTTCCAGGCTCTGTTACTGATGGGTCAATTCCATGTGAAATGGGAACTAATCCTGTAGTTATAAGTCCAGTCCCTCCTTTTGCACGTTCCGTAAAATACTCTATCATTTTTTTATTAGGTCGTCCATTTTCTTCACACATTTGAAGATTCCCCATAGGTGCCATTACCAATCTGTTTTTTATTTTTACACTATTTATCATCACTGGTGAAAAAATATTGTCAAAAGGATATAATTCTCCAGTAATTTTTTTCGCATCTTCTGGACAATCTATAAACCAATTTCCATAGCTATCAACCAATTTCTGAACAAGATTATCTGTTTTTAATTTACTCATATAATCCTCCCATAAAAATTTATTTTTTTATTTTTTTATTCCGAAATGAAGTTCTCTCAAAGCTTCTACATCTTCGCAAATTATATTTAAAGGGCATACCTTGCAATCAACAATGACATTTTTCAAGATATGATCAAATGCATTTGTAATAGCATCTACTTCATAGCTCTTATTTACTAAATTTTCAATGTAAGGATAATCACCCACTATAAAAATCATCCATACATTATTAACCCCTCCTATTTTTTTATAATGGTTAATAAATAAATTCCCAATAATTTCAAAATTAATTCTTGCTTTAATTGCCTTTTTGCTTACGCGTACATTTTCCCTATTTTTAAGGCTGGATGAAAGAATCATATATCCTTCTGGAATTAATTTAAATCTTTCATATTCTAGTCTCTTTATTTCAATATAAGCTTTATTGGGATCTTGAACATTATCCACATTCATAAAAGTTATCCTTGAGAAATTACTATTTTCTTTAATCTCATCTAAATCCTTACCATACAGTAAAATACGGTCCTGATTTATTAGTTTATCATTACTAGTTAAACAATTATAAACTGTACAAGGATTTATTCTATGTCCAAGTTCAAAAGCAACCTCTCTCTCCAATAAAAATTCATTATTTTTGAGACAATTCCACTTTACATTCTTATTTATTTTTAGCTCTGTGTATTCATAGTCTTTTAGAATGTCTATGGTATCCTTAATAACTTTATCATATACTTTCATATAGGCCCCATCCAATTTTAGATTTTTTCTTCAACTTCTCTTTCATCATGCATTTTAATAAAGCTATTATAAATCTTCTCAGCCATTTTACCATCTGCATTAGTTATATAAGCTGCAAAAGTAAGTACAAATAATACGGCAATGATAATTAAAATGATAACTATTGTTTTCATTACACACCTCCATAACTTTATAGGTTAAGTCCTTTTTGTCTTGCATATTCTGCTGCGCCTAATGCTCCCATAAGTTGCGGGTCTATCTTAAGATCAATTACTTTTATTCTTAACACTTTTTCAATTGCCTTTTTCAATCCTTCATTTTTTGCACAACCACCTGTTAAAGTAATATCTTTTTTAGCTCCAGCTTTTTTTGCCATAACAAAGCATCGTTTAGCAACCGCCTGTTGGATTCCTGCCGCAATTTCTTCTTTTGGTTTTCCTTCTCCAACAAGAGTAATTACTTCTGATTCTGCAAACACAGTACATTGAGAAGTGATTGGAATTACATTTTTTGCTGATAGTGATAATTCTGAAAACTCCTCAAGGCTACATTCAAAAGCTCTTGCCATAGCTTCAAAGAATCTACCAGTCCCAGCTGCACACTTATCATTCATAGCAAAAGCTAACACTGTCCCATCATTATCTATTTCTATTCCTTTAACATCCTGCCCTCCAATATCTATAATTGCTTTAACACTTGGATCTGTCACATGTACACCCATTGCATGACAAGATATCTCGGATATATTTTCATGTGCTTGGGGTACTTTATTTCTTCCATATCCAGTTCCAATTAAATAAGTTAAATCTTCAATTTTATTAATTTCTTCTACTTCTGAGATAACTTCTTTAGTTGCCATTTCTGCACTTTCAGCACTATTAATTTTACTCCTAATTGTAGTACTTGCTACTAATTTCCCATTTTCATCAAGAATTACAGCTTTTGTATATGTCGATCCCACGTCACATCCACCAAAATATTTCATATTTACCTCCAATAATTATTTTTTATTACCAAGCCAATGTATCTTCATAATCTACTAGTGTTGGGTCTAAAGGTTTTTCTCTAAATACATTGATCATATATTTGTTAAATGCTTCTCTCATTTCTCTTCTTGAAACTGTACGTGCATCCATAAGATCATGTGGAATCCATATCATATGAATACCTCTCTCACGGGCCTGTTCTTCATAAAGTCCATGTAGCCCACCTATATTTTTACATGACACATGATCAAACATAATAACAATATTGGAATTAAACTTTTCACACATTTTCCAACATTCATCAAGAGAATTTGCATAACCACCATTTGTATGTGATCGCATCATCATTCTTTCATAGCTGCTAGCCATATCTTTCATAGCCTGTTTTTTATCTCCTATATGCATAAAATGATGAGATAACATACATTCCATATCAACCATTGTTTTTACACCCCAGCAGTGCTCAGCCCAATAGGTAAAATTAGTATAGTAATGTGCTGGACATGCCCATACAATAGCACGATATTTTGGTTTATTGGTATCATTATTTTTATCCAACTCATAACCTTTTTTCATCATCTTATCAACCTTAAGGTCTACCTTTAAAAAATAAGGATCTAAACAGCCTGTCCCCATAAATTCATACTCACGTTGAAGCGCTAGTGCTCCATTGCAAACTTGAGGATAATCTGTACAGTTGACATCCCATTTGTTTAACATACACTGTACTTCTTCATTATACATTTTACAGTTTTTCCAAAACGCATTCCAATCCCACTTAACACTATATTGTTTTTCAATAAACTCTATACAACTTTCAAGATTTTTAACCGCATAATCTTGAACTTCTTCCTCATTAAATCTTTGTGGAGGAGTAATTTGAAAAATTGGAATATCTTTCATGTATCTCGTCATAAATGCAACTTGTCCTAAAGAGCCGTCGCATGGCATGGAACTTGTAATATAAGTTTTTCCAACCATCGGATAATCATTAGCTACAGCAACACCGCATTCTGTTGCAGGAAATGGACATATGTCTGGTGCCAATCCAAAATGTTCCACAACATCTATATAATATGGATTTGCTGTTTGATCAATTTCACTAGGCATTCCGACTGCAAGCATTGCAATATCAATCCATTTTATTGTAGGAAAACCAGCCATAATAAATTTAGGAGTCATTTCATCAAACATGACTGTTTTTTCTCTAAGTTTTTCTGCTTTTTTGCTATTAGGACGAAGATTTTTATCCCTTACAATCATCAATGCCACGTTCTCAACAGAACTATGCACTAAAGAAAAAAATTGCTCATGTGTATATCTTAAATCTTTCCCCCTTAATCCAAGTGTATGTTTATCTATCATATTGGAAGCTGCGATAAAAGAAACGATCCAACGATATCTCTTCATTGCTTTCATCATTAATATAGGATGTGTTCCCAGGCGTAAACCCATATATCCATATAATTTCAACCAACGCCTATAGTCATACATAGTATCTTTAAATCCCTTCCACTCACGTTTCTTAAGGGTTCTACTATTTTTATCATAAAAATTACCTAAACCTTTTTTTGTTTTAGGATTATATGTCATCTATTTCACCTCCCTATTTTCTTTTATATTTTTAGCTTTAATCTTTTTAAATTCTAAGCTCTCTACAAAAGCTTGTACTCTAGTTCTTAATTGTCCACTTCCTGAACTTCTATATGGTCTGTCAATAGAAAGCACTGGCACACCATATTCTGAAGGCATAATATGACTTGCAAGAGTTCGTTCATAAGACCAATAAGTACAGAACTTCATTTGCTCATAAATAGCTCCATCTGCATGAAAATAATCCATAAGTTCTTTTACATGATCTTTTCTGTACTTCATTTTGTGTTCTGAACAATGTCTAGGACATTCAGTATCAATTAGATTCTTTCTAATAATCTGAGTGAGTGCATCTTCATCCTTTGTCAATTTGATCTCCGATCTTCCTGGTATTGAACCATAACAAAATCTGTCTGCAACTACAAGTGCACCACTTTCTTCAATTAATTCAATCATATCAGGATCATCAATTTCTGAACCTACCACTACAACTCGTGCTTTATATTTATTTTTATGGTCTGGTTCTCTAGTTTTTATTTCTTCTAACGTTTCCCGAAGATATGGTATAAGTTCTTTTTTAGGACATACATATGTACACAAAACTATTTTGTGAAATTCACTTCCTGTAATAACAGGATTTTTTTCTTTTCTCATCTCTCCCATTTCAGTTATAATTCTACAGACCTCATTAAATTCATCTACAGCCTCTCTAATTGCTTTATCTGAGATATCTACTCCATAGTTTTCATAAAGTGGCTTTAGAATTTTCCTAGTAACTTGCTCCTTTAAATGGATTACACAATCTTCATCATCGGAATATGGCATATCTAGATAACATCTTATGAACTTATGATTCTCTGTATTATATGTTGCAAGCAACTCCATATTTTCCATACATCGGTTCATAGGTTCACACACATCCACCCCAAATAATGCATCTAAAAATATATAATTTCCCTCTATTGCTCTCTCTAGTAATGCGCGTGAATACTCACATGCACTATTTGCCATATAGTAAGTTGCAATTTCTGTAGAACCCATATTAGGAGCTCTCAATCTAACCGAAAAACAGTTTTCAAGATTCATCAGTACTTCAGGTACGTGAAAACAAGTATAACCAATTGGGTGTCGACCTTCACCTTTTGCTTTTCGCACTAATTCATTATTTGCATCTTGTAACAAGCTGTCAAAATAAATCATATGCTTCAAATCTTTCATGTCCTTCCACCTTTTCCTATATTCTTTTAAAAAATATTAAAATTGTGTAAAACTTTTTTCATCTCCAATACAACTGCAGTATCCTCTGGTAATTCTATAAAGCTTCTTCCTCCTGCATCATACTGTAGAACATTTTCATCACTATGAATAACCCCTAATTGTTTAATTTCTCCTATATCAACGTTACCTAAAAGTGATATATCTTCAACTCTATTAAACACAGCACCTACTTTGTCGTAATCAACCATTCTTCCTGCAACCTTATGAATTGTCTTTATTACCTCTATTCCTTTTCTACTTGAATCTGATATAAGAAGTAAATGAGTAACTTTTTGCATTACTCTTCTATTTATCTGTTCTATGCCAGCTTCACCGTCAATTACAACATAATCAAATTGGTTACTTACCATTTCAATTACGTTTTTCAAATAAGAGTTTATGCGACAATAACATCCTTCTGATTCGGGCCTTCCAATTGCTAGAAAAGCAAAACCATCTTTTTGTACAATCGCATCATATATCTTATATCTTGATTCACTTACTAACTCCATGGCATCTTTTGTATTTCCATTTTCCACAGAATCAATTATTTTATTTCTAATATCATCTAATGTTATTTTAGGCATTACACCCAATGCCGTTGCTAGTCCAATAGCTGGATCTGCATCAATTGCTAAAATTTTTTTATCCGGATATTTTTCTGTTAATATTTTAACAATCGTAGCCGAAACACTCGTCTTCCCGACACCTCCCTTTCCTGTCAAAGCAATAATTATTGGTTGCATAATAAATCCCCCTTTAGAAGTAATTTAATTACTTTTATAAAATATTTTTTTATGTATCTTATTTAATTATAACATATACTAATAATAAATCAATATTCAGTATTTATTACATTTTGGAGCAGGTTTGTTTATATAGTTATTACATTCTTGGTACATATGGGCCTCGTATTCGGCTCTCCAATTTATATTCCAACACTTCATAGATAGTATTGTAAAAGGGCACGTTTTACTCACATGCCCTCTAAAATTAATTAGATGTTATATTAGTTAGCTATATTTATCATATTCCATAGCATTTGAGCAACTTCAGCTCTTGTAGATGTGCTAGTTGGATTAAATTCATCCTTACCATTTCCATCTATTATATCTCTTGATATTAGATACTCACTACCTTCTATAGCGTAGCTGCTCACAATATCACTATCTGTAAAGTCTGATAAACTATCACCATTATCATCTAGTGTATCTAGTCTATCAGCTTGCTTTAGGCATTTATAAAGAATATACATAATTTCTTCACGAGTGATAGCTTTATTTGGCTCAAATTTATCACCATATATTTCCGGTAGAATGTTGTTATCCTTAGCAATAGCAACATATTCAGTATACCAGTTACCAGTTCCAACATCGCTATAATTAGCATTGCTATCTGAAGTTAAATCAAAGTATCTAACCATGATTGTAGTTAACTCTGCTCTAGTGATTTTGCCTTCAGGATTGAACATATCATTGCCCACTCCATCTACTACTTCTCTTGCCAATAATGCCTCTATCGCTTCTTTGCCCCAATGTGTCGTAATATCATTAAATATTTTATCGACATACATTAATGCATACTCCGACAGATGATTAGTAGTAAATTTCATCACACCTTCATTAAGTACACCTTCCATTATCTGTGTATCACCAGTTTCATCAATATATACGGCAACTACCTTGTGATTTTCTAAATCCGTATCTACTGGTATCTTTATTACTATTGGTTCATCAAATTTAAAATGTTTCTTTTCTCCATCTACATAAATAGATATATCAAATATAGGCAAATCACCAATTTGTTTTTCAACCTCTTTTGATAGGTTTAAATCATCTTTATTTTTTTCTTCAATTTTAGATTGAACTCTTTTATCTTCAAATCCTTCAAATGCCAAACCATTAAACTCTACTGAAACATTCTTATCTTTAATAGTAAATGTTATATCTTTACCTTTTTTAGATGTAGAAATCGTTTTTGCTCCCGACACGGAAGGAGTGGAAGATCCACCACCTGATTTTGGAGTAATGCTTTCTGGTTCAGGAACTATTGGAGGTATTGGAGTGATATCATTACTATTTTTTATAGTTGTAAATAAAATATGACCTATCACATAATTATCATAACTATCTTTTACACGTACACAAAGTGCATATTCCTCACCTGCCTGTAATTCTATTGGGTCATTAGCTAAAATGTGTGTTACTGTTTGTTGTATTTGTTCTCCTGCTGTACAGCTACCAGTGATTTTACCTTGTTGTAAAAATCCCCACCAAGGACCTTCATAATTACCATCTTCTCTTCGAGCCATAACAGCAATAGTATACTCGCAACTTTTATCTACTGTGAATAATACATCAGCAGAATTATTAGTTATATTATTAACTGAAAGTGTAGTAAAGCTAGTTAGTTTTGTTGCAGTTATATTAAATGTATCTGTTGCACTAACTCCACTTGTATCTGTTGCTGTTATTGTTACAGATACTGTTTCTTCTACTGACGGCATATATCTAACTTCTCTTGTCGAATTATTAAATGTTACTTTAGAACTTGTAGTAGACATTGAATAGGTAATTGTATCATCTTCTTCATCTATAAAAGTATTTTCAGGTATTATATAAGTAAATGTGCTACCAACGGTAGTATTACCATCAGGTATTTCATTTGCAACTATTGGAGCTGTATTATCTATTTCATCAGAATCATTTATTATTATATTAAACGTATCAGAAACACTTTTGTTTCCATTATCTGTTGCTGTTACAGTTACTTGGTATGTTTCACTTGTAGTTGGTATACCTGTAAATGTTTTTGTACCAGCAACAAATGTTATACCTTCTGGCATTCCATTTGCTTCATATATATATCCATATACATTAGAAAAGGTATCGCTAGGAACTATATAAGTAAAATCTTCTCCAACTGTTCCTTCTTGATCAGGTATTTCATTTGCGACTGTTGGCTGTATGCTTCCAGTTGATACTGTTAAAGTAAATGTATTACTTACACTATTTCCTGCTTCTATCATTGTAACTGTTACATTATGACTTCCTACTTCGGTAGTTGTACCACTCAAAACTTTTGTATTCGCATCAAAATTTATTCCACTTGGCAATCCAGTAGCAGTATATATATACTCATAGTCACGCGTATCATTGAAAGTATTAGTAGGAAGTGAATAGCTGAAATTTTCGTCAGACTGTAGTTCTTGATCTGGTATATTATTTAACACTTCAGGAAGTGGATGCCATGCTGAGCAAAGTTTAGTATGATAATCTTTCATAACATAGTTTTTAACTTTTGAAGTTTCGTAACAATATATTACAACTGAACTACAATTAGAAGTCAAACTATTTCCTATATTTATATCTCCTTTTATTGGTATCGTGATTTTTCTGAGTTTATCGCAGGAATAAAAAACTACCCTACCAATATCTGTTACACCTGTTGGCATAACAACGTTGTTTATCTCATCACAGTCCCAAAACGCATTCTCTCCTATAGTAGTTATATTATCTCCTATTTCTACATTTGCTAAGTTATCACAATTTCTAAATGCACTTTTACCAATTGTCGTTACCCCACTTGGAATAGAATAAGAACTATCTGTTTTTCCTTCTGGGTAACGAACAAGTATCTCCCCTGCTTTATTAAATAAAATTCCGTCAACAGATTTATAATTTTCATTATTAGTATGAACAGTAATGCTCGCTAGACTTGTGCAATCATTGAATGCTCCATCACCAATATCTGTTACTGAACTTGGAATATTAATTGTTGTTAAGTTACTGCAACCATCAAAAGCATTACTTGCTACTTTTGTAACTCCATCTTGAAGTATTATCTCAGTTAATGATGTAGCAGTAGAAAATTTACCGCAAACTTCAGTTAAACTATTTGGTACAGTTATGCTAGTAAGATAATCTCCCCATTCTTCTGCGTTTAGTTGTATCCCTACAACAGGGACTCCATTAGGTGTACTTGATGGTATAACAATAGATGTTATATTGTTATCATTTTTACCGAAGTATTCATCTATCAAAGCATATTTATTATTAGTTCCTTGGTAATAAGTAACATAATATTGGAAATTGCTATCTGTCTCTATACTATATGGTTCAGCATAACATACAGTACTAAATCCTATAAAAGACATCATAATTATAGATAAAACTAATACAATCAATTTATTTTTCATAATCTTCTCCTTTACTAAGTTCATAAATCATACCTCACTTGATTAGTTTAAATTTCCCTATGACAGGTAGTTCTTTGCACTTTTCGTTTATAGCATTTATTATCCCTATAATGCATAATACAAAAGAAATTATTCCTCCAAGCGGAAGTATTATAAACCAGCCAATCACAGGTACAAAACTACCAATAATACTAATTGCTAAAAAAAGTAAAAATAAGTTAAAACCTTGATTAGTGTGAAACTTATATTCTTCATTTTTACCATCAACAAGTATTGGTATAAAGAATATTATATATGCTACGGCACATATCCATTTATTCGTTTCATTCATTTAGTTCACTCCTTAATTTTTGCCAAATAACTCATCTAGCTCAATTTCTATAAACTGCATATCATCATCATATAATTTTCAAGCTACTATGTGTAATTGTCATTACACACCCCCTCCTAAATTTTATTTTCCTATATTTACCTAATTTATATTATTAAACTCTAGGGTTATTTACAATATATCTGTAGTTACTAAAAGACCGCTAAAGTAATTAATAGGAGCATAAAAAAATGACCTCGGTCACTAATCAGTGACTTAAGTCATTTAATTCTAATTTTTATGCTGAATAAAGGTAACTAGCATATTACTAAGAGTAGTCATTTCCATAATACTTAGATCATTGATGTTATCATGGTAAAATACTAATCTTACTCATAAAGCCTTCACCACTTTGTGTTACAAATTCAGCAGTTCCATTTACTAATACAAGTCTTTCTTTTATTCCAGTTAGTCCATTGCCAAGCGCTAAATTATCACAGCCTTCACCATTATCCATAAAGAGAATATTTATGCCTTCATCTTTAATATTAATAGAAATAAAAATCTCTTTAGCATTTGAGTGTTTTATAGAATTAGTAACAAGTTCAAGGCAAATCTTATTAATAACATCATAAGTTTTTTCCTCTAAATCATAATACAAGCCTTTAAAACTTAGGTGAGAACTGATTCCTGATAGTTTTATTCTATGAAGTATTTTTTCTATATCTTTTTTTAATTTTACGCCTGTATATTCTTTATCTTTTTTCTTTATATTTTCCATAGCATCTATGCCAGACTCGATGGATGAAAAACCATCTTTAATTGCCTGAGTACTTAATTCTTTATCTTTATAAAAATAAAGTTTTGCAACATCTAATAATTTAATTGTTACTACTAGAGAGTGTCCTATTATATCGTGTAATTCTCTAGCTATGTAGTTTCTAGCGCCTATCTTTGATGTTTCTTTTAATTTATTTATTGTACTTTCTAGATTTTTTTTTGTATTTTCAAGCTCTTTTTGTTCATGTACAATCCTGCTTTCTATACTTTTATAATCAGTTATATTATTAAGCGTAACAAGATATTGAGTTTCTTTTAGCGTATTCACTTCATTTAAAGATATATTAAAAATCTTATTATCTATTTCCATATCCTTTTTATTTTTGTGAGTATTTTTGAATGCATTATTTAGAATCTTCTTTGTATCATTACCAAATATACTCTCTGTTTTTTCATTAAAATATATTACTTCAAATCCTGAATCAAGAACACATATAGGTGTATCAAGTTTATGTACTATTTCATACCTAATAATAGGTGAAAGGTCTATAAATTCATGATTAAAAGTGGCATATACAAACACCATAGTAGAAAACACAAAAACAATAGGAGTTATGTCAAATATTACAGGTATCCCAATAATATCACGCACAAATTTATGGAGTACCTTCGTTATAAACAACATATTTAGTATTAGTGGTATTATAATAGCACTTGAGATAAGAAGTTTATACAAAAAAGATTTACCTATAAAACGGTCTTTAAATATCTTACAGCCATATACAAACCCTACAATGATAAAACTATATTCCAATACAGTATGTACATAAAATAAGATACCAAAACTATCACGCCAAAAATTATATGTGGCATAAAACAAATGATGAGCTGGATTAGTTAATATCCAAGAGAACTGAAATAACACGATACAGTACAATAGATACCTAATTTTCTTTTTTATAGGTTTACCTTTATAATTTGAGTATGTAAACTCCAAAAATGCAAGTTCAAATACGCAAGCACAAAAATAATATCCAACAATAAACCACCATCTTGAAACTTCGGTAGGTGAAACAGTCTTGAAAATTTTAAAAACCATCCAACCAATCATACTAACCTGCATTACTAAAAAAGCATAAAGTGAATAGTCTTTTTTTGCCTTCATATAAAAAATCATAAAAAATATTATTGATAGGATAATAGCTATTATATGTACTGTACATATAGCCGAAATCTCAATTTTCAATACTTCTTTCATTATTCAATACCATTTTCAACTGCATACACTGCAAGCTGTAATCTATCTGTTTTTCCTAGCTTTTCATATATTCTGCTAACCTTATTTTTCACAGTACCTTCTGTATAATTAAATACTTTGGCTATATCTTTATTACTTTTACCATCAACAATAAGTTTTATCATATCTATTTCTTCGATACTTAGAATATCTGTATAGTTCGTATTTCTCTTAGATAACTTTTCAAACTTATTTACCATTATTTCTTTAACGCTTTTATGTATTACTGTAAGTCCATAGTTCACACATTTTATGGTTGTTATCAGCTCATCAGGCTCTATGTCTTTTGTTATATATCCATCTGCCTTAGCTAAAAAAGCTGTTATAATGTATTCTTTATTATCAAAAGTAGTAAGAATAATTACCTTGGTCTTTGGATACTTTTCTTTAATAATTTTAAGTGCATCTATACCATTCATTTTTGGCATTTCAATATCCATCATGATAATATCCGGTCTATGTTTTTCACATTCATCTATTGCCTCTCTACCACTAGCTGCCATAGACACAACGCTTATTTCTTCGTCTATACTAATAAGCTGCCCCAGTGATTTTCTAAGTAGCACTTGATCATCTGCAATAATAACTTTTATCATCATATCCTCCTACTCATAATATTTTATATAAGATGTCACAGCCGCTCTAACATCTGATAAATTGGACTTAGCTATTTCACTTATATTATCTAGATCATCTAAAAAGTAATCATCATTAATGTCAAGTTCTTCAAGATGTTTTTTCAGTATATACATTGATTTCTGTTGATTATTAGCTATGTCATCTAAAAGATTATTTATCTCTTTTTCTTTCTCGATATCATAGACTATATCTTTATACTTATCTAGCTCTAAATTAATTTTTTTAGTTTTTTCTCTGTTTTCGCTTAGTTCATCAAGCATAGATATAAGATTAGTGATATCAACAAAAGTCAATATATATCCTGCTAGTTTCCCTTTATCTAAAATTTCTTTTTTATGGTATTGAAAATATAATATATTATCATTATCTGCATATACTTTTATAAACTGTTTTGAAAATGCTTTTCTAATCGTAGTTTCATATGTAAACATCTCTGAAATATCATCTACATCTATAATCTTACTCTCTTTAAAAATATCTAAATTTATTGTTTTATCATTTCTAAAAATCACATCTCCATGTATGGATATAATAAAAACATAGTCTAGCATAAGTTTTTTAACATCTGCAAATACACTAGAACTTACTTTATACTTTGCAAATCTATTAGAAATAAAAATGTATATAGCCACATAAAGTATATATGTAATATTTATTTCAATCTTTGATTTTATTATCACAACGATAGGTATAAGCAATAGAATTATATATATTGGAACAATAAAGTTCTTATCATCTTTGTTTTTAAATAACAGAAATGTATTACCTATTAGATAAGCTAGTAATGCAATTGACTTTAAATAATCGGAAGCAATAATAACTGGAATACTATATGCTACCTCAGATATAAAAGCAGATACTAATGATACTCCGAGAAGAGAACCTAAAGCTGTTATATACTTTTTGTATTTCTCAACCTTATATAGATTAAACATAAAGGTGATAACAACAAATATAATAAGCGTAGTAAATAATATAATATTAAAAAATTGTTCTGATGTATAGTATCTACCATCACCCATAGCTAAATCCTCCTATACTTTCTACTATAAATAGAACTAATTATTATATGCTTATATCATATACCACCTTCTGAAAAATTAATATCAGCTATACAAGTATCCTCACACTTATTCCCTTGATAGACTTCAAGTATCTCGAAAGTTAATATAAGATCAATACCTTCAATTGTAGATTTTAATGGTTCGACATTAAACACCTGCTTTTTCCATGTATCTTCTAACTCAAGTATGGCATACTTTCTCCCATTGACATATAAACATAATTTTTTTACTCTTCCATTATTGTTATATAAATATTCATTCTTAGCATAACCGTTATAAATTGCTATAGTAGATATATGAGATGCATTTGATTTGAAATAGTAAGAGATATATTCTCCTATACCATAGCCATCTACACCCTCAACCCATGCTGTATCCACTCGAAAATCATGTGCTTGAATGGCACTATATTCTATTTCACCTTGTTTCTCTAAATTAGACGTTGCTATTATTTTATACAGCGCATCTTCATAGGCGCCAGCATAAAACATGCAATCCCCAGTAAACTCAGAAGGAGGTACAGTATTCCATGGTGCTCCATAAGGTTCAAACTGACTTATTAAGTCCTTATCTTCTTGAGTAAGGTCATTATAATCCTTTTTTGTTTCAGAAATTCTTTGATACACTTTCCAATCCTCTAATGCTTTTTTGCTTATATCTGGAAAATTATAAAGTATTAGCGGTTTAAGTATCTTAGTCCCATCAGTTTCCAATTCTTCTAGGTCATCCTTATCCATATCAATAGGTTCTTCATTACTAACCTCACTTATAACCTCTTTATCTTGACTATCTGCATCATTATCTATTGTATCAGTTAGGTTATGGTCATGAACTGCTATAGTGCTCTCCTCTTCATTATTCAGCACCTTCTCTTGGTGTTTTTTCAAATTATCAACAGGTTCATTATTATGGTTGTTATCTCTATATGCACATGAATTGCATATAAGCATTATACTAAGTAATAATACTATTATTACACTATATCTACGTTTCATCTTTTCCCTCCTATTATTAAAATGACATAGTCTTGCTATTTCATTTACAGTTTAAAGCTGATTATTCATCCCAAAAATCCTCTATTTCCTTCATTATCTCACTTGAAGGTGTTAAAGTGGCCTCAACAATTGACTTACCTGTCTTATATAGATAATGCTTAATCATATAATAACCACAAGCATATCCTGCACAATAGGAGAGTCCTACTGGGAAAAATCCTCGTAATTCTGCGTGTTTGTCACCATAAAGATATGGTGTTATATTTTCAAACCCTGTTACATCAAGAACATCTTTGATGATTGGCTTAATATGGTTATTGAGCATATCAATTGATGTTTTGCTAACCCAAGGTCCAATCATATCTTCGCCAAACATAAACTCCGCAAAGTTTTCTGCTAATCCCTCACTAATCATCATTTCTGCTAACGTAATGTTCATTTTCCACTTTTCAAATTGAAAACGAACATTATGATTACATTCATGAGCTAACGCCACGTGAAGCCTACTTAAAGTATAATCATTTGGAACCAATGACACAAAAATATAACCAGGTATACCTCCATCACCACAATAACCTTGATTCATTGATATATAAGGATTTTGGGGATTAGCAAGCATTATGGAAAACACATAATCCTTTACTTCTAAATCATATCCAGCTTTAGTAAAAAGATTAAACGAATTATAAATGGTTCTTTCACACGTGCTCCATAGACTGTCTCTTGATATTAAATCTATATTTTCTTTTTGTCCTTCATCAACGTCTATTGGTGGTAAAAAACCAAGCATACTGCTTGCCATAACAACATCATACCCACCTTCGTAAGAAGCTTTCAAAGGAACATTCATGCAAGACCACTTCTCCTCAAAAGGCTTCATCATTTCATAACGATAAATGTTATTTCTTTTTTCTTTCGGCGATTTCATCATCTTTTTGTAGATTTCATCTGACCTTATTAGTGTAATATTCATTTTAACCAACCTTTCTTCACTGTATATAAGAAACAAATTGTTATAAATTTTTCCATCTAATAATAATATACACTATAACATAACGTTAGAGTCAATTTTTTAGGTCAAATCGTTAGACTAATAAGACTATAGTCAACATTCATAAATATGATCCAGACTTCTCTCAGTAACTTCAAATTTCTCAGCAAGATATTTTCCAGTACAATATCTCTATTTAGTAAATATGTTATTATAGCTAATTGACGATCTATCTTCATAATATTAAGCCCTTAATTACTTCTATAAGTAAGAGTTGCAATATTCTTAATATACTTTTTCGACACTAGTTCTAATCCAACTCTATGACCACCACTCTTAAATAGCGGAATTCCATTACCTAAAATAACTGGTAATATAGTTATCTGATATTCATCTATTAGATCATTCTCTATAAAATCATGAATCAAATCTGCTCCACCTATTAACCATGTGTGTTTACCTGATTGCTGTTTCAATGATTTCACCAAATCTATTGGTGCTGTTCTGATATACTCTACATTCTCATCTATACCTGTTCTTGTATTGCTATAGACATAGCTTTTTACATTTTGATATGGATATTCACCAAAGCTAAGTACTTGGTCATATGTTTTCCTACCCATAATAACTGTATCAATCGTTTCATAGAATTCATCATATTCTGTATCTTCTATGTTTATATATTCCTCTAGCCAGCCTACATCACCTGATTCATCAGCTATATATCCATCCAAGCTCATTGCAATATATAGTATAATTTTTTTATTAAACACAAACTTGCCATTGTCCTCTATGATTAAATCTTCTTTGAGCATCTTATTTCTATACTTTGTTGTTTTACTAATAAAATGCTTGTATACTTCATCATAAGGAATCCAAATTTGCTTTTCTTCTATCTTTTCCATAACTTTATCCACAATGTCACAGTTATGTTCATTGTTAGGAAATACTCCTTTTTCCATAACATAAGCCTTACACTGGGTATACAATTCAAGAGATATAAACTCTTTCTGACTATGTTTTAGTTGAGAATATTTCTTGTTCATTTGTAGAAGCTTTCCATTAACATTTCTATGATTTTTCATTGAGACCTCCCGATTCTTTATCTGTAATAATCACTCATTCCCTTAATACTATATTCGGTATAAATAGTCATAATCCTCTGCTAATTTATACTTCTTCGGTAAGTTAAATCTATACATCAATGGGGCTATACCTTCTTATAAAAGTTTTCTCTTTCAACATTATGAATATCCTGCAAGTCCACAATATATTTTATTATAGCCTTTCTACATTCCTATGAGAATTGCCTATTGGTAACTTTTGTTACTTATAGCATTAATATTATATTAGGAATTTGTTAACGGTAGAAGAATTTGTATAATTACTATAAAAAAATGGGAAATTAATATTTCTCCTATAAATAGAACTAATTATTATCAAATTATATCATTAGTGGATAATAAGCTAGTATAAATTTTTAATAACAATTTATATCTTACAACTATTATTATATAGTTTAGGCTATTGCTATGTACTAATTAGTGCTTTTGTTAATCTTACCTTCAAAGAATTCATCTAAAATATTTGCTTCAATCGGTTCAGTTAGCTTATACATTACTTCTTTATAACCAATTGTTAACGCTATATACTGATAATCATAAATAATAAAACCATTATCTTGTGTTATTATACAATAATAAGTTGTGTAACGTTTTTTTCCCCAAGGAAGCATTTTAATACACTTTTTTTTATAAAATGTATTAAATATTTCTTGAATTTCCTTCTTAGAACCGACATTAACACCCCTATTATCTTTTATTAGTCGACACTTTTTAAATGTCTCGTCATTAATTAATTGTTCTACTGTCTTTGTATTATTTAAATAATAAATTCCAGAACAAATAAGTACTATTAATGTTAATAAACTCATTACTATTATTAATTTTTTCTTCATTTTTTTCTCCTTTATGTATATTTTTTATAATATTAAATAATTTAAATTAAATATATATTATTAATAACATATGTTTTTTCCACAATCAATTATATATACTACTTACATTATTTTTAACACTCTTTAAAAATACCCTATATTTATATAAGGGCATTTACATCTGAAAAGGTTACAACAAAAATAAACAAAAAGGATGTCATTGTCATGAACTCAATTATAACTTATTTACTACTATATATTCAATACCTACATAAACAACTTTTTTGGTGTTTATTGTTTAGTTCCTACTATATATATTTATAATAAATCAATATTCAGTATTTATAATATTTTAAAGCTAATTTGTTCATATAGTTATTAGATTGCATCTTTCATTTAATCTATTAAGCTATTAGTTTTAGTTTCCACAACTTATGTATCTTGTTTATTATAATCTGCTACTTCAGAAACATCATTTAACGTTTATTATTAAAAAAACTCAATTTAAATTAGTTTCATTGTTCGAATATAAAACCGAGTATTATTGTAAGGTCAAATACTCCAAACATATTAACACCAATAATTATCTGGTATAATACAAAAATTAAAGCCTCGCCTATAATTGTTATATAACCAGAAGCTTTGATATCATTTTTCTACCAATCACAAATGGCTTAATTGCTTTTTATTTTTAACCATGCGAAGAAGTCATCAAGAACTTGTTCACTTCATTCTAGACGCTGAATCTGTCTTTTGCTCTACCAATTCTTTTTCTATAGAATAAATGACTTATATTACTTATTGAAGTTTTTCTAAGGATTTATTATCATGTTATATATACTACTCCTTGGTAGCTATGGTATTTTTTAAACTTTTATGCAACCAAAGGATATCTTTTTCGTCTATACTATTGAAGGCCTTCTAATAAACCAAAAAGAAAGATAGGTGGTGAAATTAATTTAATGAGTGATGAAGAAATAATTGAGCTATTTCATAAACGTTCAGAAAAAGCTATTCAAGAGACCAAATTAAAATACCAAGGCTATTGCTTTCGTATTGCTCAAAATATAGTTTCTAATGAACAAGATGCTCATGAATGTATCAATGATACATATTTAAGAATTTGGAATTCTATTCCACCTCATAGACCCAGTTGTCTACGTGCATTTATAAGTAGGATTGTTAGAAATATCGCTATTGATCGATATAGGAAAATGACCGCATTAAAAAGATCCGGTACAGAACTTAGTCTAGTTTTTGATGAACTAGAAGAAACTATACCATCCTCGGAGACACCAGAAACTAAGTATGAAGAAGGATTCATGAAAAAGGCTATTTCAGAATTCTTACATTCTTTATCAAAAGAACATCGAATTATTTTTGTGCGTAGATATTATTATTCAGATTCTATTAAAGTAATCGCTGAAAGTTTTAATGTAAGTGAAAGCAAGGTAAAGTTTATCTTGTACCGGCTAAGAAAAAAGCTAAAAAAGCATCTAATGAGGGAGGGTGTTTTATATGAATAATATAAATGAAGAAAAAAAAATGAAACTTTTTATTGAAATTGGTAATATTGATGATGATATAATTATGGAGGCTAATAATATGAATGATATAAATGAAAGAAAAATAGCTAAGAAAAATGAAACTAAGAAGAGAAGTATTCTATTTCGATCAAAATTAACATGGGCTGCAGCTTGTATAATGGCACTATTTGTTTTACTTCCTAATATTCATCCAACGCTTGCTGCAACACTCTATGATCTTCCTGGAATTGGTCAATATTTCAAAGTAGTAACCTATAGAAATTACCAAGAACAAGGTATAGCTATGAGTATTGATGCAAATACCCCTCAATTAAGTGATGATAGTATGAAGGATGTTAATAAAGAAATCAAAGATTATATAGAAACTTTAGTAAATCAATTTAAACAAGAGGTTGATTACGGTGTTGGACATTTGGACGTATCCTATGAAGTTGTAACAAGCAACGAAAGTTGGTTTACTCTAAAACTAACTATGGTTGAAACCCGTGCTAGCAGTTCTACTTCTTATAAATACTATAATATTGATAAGAAAACAAATAAGCTAGTGAATCTTTCCGATTTATTTTCAAAAGATCTAGATTATACAACCATAATTGCTAAAGATATTAAAAAACAAATGGCTAAAAATGAAGATAATTATTACGCTGATGGCGGTTCTTTTAATGTTATTACTGCCGATGAGAATTTTTATTTTTCACCAGAAGGAAATTTAGTTATCGTATTTGATGATTTGAAAGTGGCTCGTCGATCTAGAGAATTTACTATTCAACCTTCAATCATTAACTATAATAAGATCATTGGCTCTATTGATCATCAAGATCAAATTGTTGAATACACTGGCGTTATAGATGGAGGTTTGCCTAGACTAAGTGATGAAGAATATACAGTCGTTTTACTGGAACAATTTAATAAGATAGCTAATGACCCTAATTTAGATCCTGGATATGAAGTAATAATTAGTAATAAAGATTGGTTTACCTTGAAGATGATTATTAAAACAAAAAATGGTACTGTAGAGGGAATCTTGTATTATAACATTGATAAAGAAAATGGAAAAGTAGTGAACTTATCTGATCTATTTTCGGAAGATGTAGATTTTGTAACACTAATTAATGAAGAAATTAAAAAACAGTTAGGCGAAATTGATTTTGAAACTATTCACCCAACACAAAACTTCTATATGTCACAAGAAGGAAATCTAGTCATCGTACTTGATGAGGGTGATGAAGTTACAATTCTTCCTTCAACGATTTCCTATACAAAATAAATAGGTTCTAAAAATTGCATAAAAATAAAACCTAAAACCCAAAATACTACTATTTGGTTTTAGGTTTTTGTATATTGAACCTACCTTCAAATTAGATAGATTATCTCTACAATAATCCTTACATCTTTAATTATATAGAATCGTATTCTCTACCCCTTTATTAGGGTATAATCTTATCTGATGTGATGTGATTTCTATTACAGTTTTTTGTTTTGGTCTAATACATATTACATTTTATTGTAAAGTAGACGTATCTTTATTTTCATATCTACTTAATCTATTACAGAATAACTTTTAGTCTCTATAACATTAATTAGACTAATATAACAGTAGAAAAAGATTTAGCTATAGCATAACAATCCCCCAATGGGTTTATGCACTCTATACATTTGAAGTATTGGTTGGAGTTATAGAAGAATACTTTAATGAATAATTCGCAAATTATAAAAATATTACTTTTCCATTTTCAAGAATATACGCTATCACATCATGTTCTTCTCCATTATCTGCATTGTTGACTAATATACTCCCATTGCGAAGAATTGAAGCAATAGGTACCGTACTAGCTTCATCTGTTCTATTGATATCCCTATCAATATAGCTATATATTTTTTCTAAAGTAACCTTATCCATATATGTCTCACCATCAAAAATATAGGTGCTGTAGCTTTCTCTGATTAGCTTATTAGAGGCTTTTTTTTCGCTCTTCCCCTTTATAACCTCACTAGTATCACTTTTTCCTAACACTACCGTTCCTATTTTACCATCCCAATTCACATCAAGATTTACAAGTTCAGCTACTTTTCTAATAGGTAGGTATGTTGTTCCTTTGTACACAATACTATATGGAGTCTCTTTTCCGTTAGCAAGTTTGTAGTTTTCTCCAGTAGATGTAATTTTTTCTCCATTTAGTGATATATTCACACTATTAATGAACACATTAATAGTGTGTGATATGCCACCAGCCAATACTACACTATAAAAAGTAGAAATTAATAATCCAATAAAGATACCTTGTACAAGTTTTTTCATAATTTATGTCCTCCTAAAATACACATTTATATATTACTATATCCATAACTATTAATGATCTTAAGTTGTTTTTTAATGTTAAATATACTAAATTGACATTTACATTCATTACAATTCAGTTTGTCTTTGAGTTGACAGACACTACAACAAACTCCACATCTTGATTCAAACATTGTTTAACCTACCTTTTCATTATTAAAATAAATTATAAAATTATTTGTTTATTTTACCATACTTAATTATATTAATGCAATACTAACTAATGCTAAATAATACTTTCTAAGTATTGCTCATTCATTATTTCAAGAAAGTTCATTCCTAAGACGTAAGGAACTTTCAAAAACTACAAAAAATACTGCTAGAAAATTATAAATGATTGCATTATTACAAATACTATATTGTAACTAACTTATCAAAAGATATCGATGAAAAAATATCTTGAACTAATTTAATATACGTAATTCAAGATATTTTAAAAGCTACCAATTAGGTAGCTTTTAAAATTCAACAAATTCCTTTATCATTAAAAATAAAAACCCACCTTTTAATTTAGGTAGGCTATCATAGCACTAAAATCTATATATCAACATCATTAACATCACTTTGTCTTACTATTCCCCCGAAATTCCTTATTCAGCTTAGACAAAGCCTTCTTCTCTATTCTAGATACATACCCTACGGGCAAGTAAGGGCTAAATTAACTATCAATCTCTATATAGCTAATAATGTCTTCCCATAAATAATCATTTAACATTCCACATGTAGGGTCATAATATCTTCCCTCAAAATAAACCATGAGATGACTAATCCGTTCTCCTCTAACATTAACAATGCAGCATTTAGGCAATTGTACTATGCTCCCCTTTGTATAAGCAGCTTTTTTATATGTAAAACCGAAATAATCTAAAGTTTCCATAACTTTGGTTATACTTCCCTGCCATCGTTTACTTTTCATAATTTCTATTACTTCATCAACCGTTATACCAGCAAGCATAGCTAGACAAGTTTGACCACACAAACCACTTTGTGGTTGTTTTAAATACCTTATATAATCTATTTTTCTAATAGGATTGTCTTTACCATATGGACTATTTAAACGAATTCTAGTAAGCCCATCTATTATGTTAAATTGAACATTAATTTCATCTGAACAGTCTAATGTTTTAGCAATCTGCTTTTTAACTGGAATATGATATACACCGTTTCCTTTGGGCATCAGTTTACATTCAAAAAAATGATTCTGAATCTCAACTTGTACAGGGATTAATCCTTTCTGTTTACACGTATCCCAAACATTAAAAGGAATCACTATATATGTTCTATTCCCTACGTTTAGCAAAGATGATTTAAATGAATATTTCATAATTACCTTCTTTCTTTACGTTCTCTTTCCACTGCAATCCACACTTCTTGGCGGTTATTTTGCATATAGCACTCTATTACAGGAAAGTCTGCTAAATGATATCCAGAGTTAGGAAGCCATTCAGTATAAAACTGCTTATATATTTTCTGCACAGCATCAGGTAGTTCTCCATTAGCTTCAAAAATAGCCCATGTTGCTTCTGGATAACAGAATTCTTCCATTCCTTCTAACGGAGCCCTATGTTCACACTCTGAAACCTCCACATGGTTAGTTACACCTATTATATATTCCATTTCTTCAGAGTTACCCCACTGTCCACCAGTACTTATGCCTAGTAATCCAGCTGGTCTATAATCTGTCTTTTGAAAAAGACTCAATAGCTTGTTAATTGAACCTTCTTTCCAACCATCTTCCCATATCTTAGGCACTATTTCAAATGCCTTTGAAGTTTCTATCCTACTTGATATTCCTGCTACTTTAAACGCAGGCCACTGCTCGATTTGATAATTCATGTGGTTTTCTCCTTTAATCGTTATTTGAAAGGAGAGCTTAGGACAGGATTTTAGTTGTACCGTATCATTCCTTACCGTGGAAGGTAATACACCATGAAAATTTCTAAATGCTCGTGAAAAGGCATCCTGAGATTTATATCCATATTTTATAGAAATATCAATTATTCTTTCGCTAGTATTTAATATATCAAAAGCTGCAGATGTCAATTTTCTATTTCTTATATATTCAGATAGTGGCTTATCAGCAATATAGGAAAACATTCTCTGAAAATTATAAATAGAGCACCCTGCAATTTTAGCTATGGTATCATAACATATTTCTCCAGTAAGGTTCTCTTCTATATAGTCAATGGTTTTATTTAGTTGCTTAACCCAATCCATTATCTCACTTCCTTTATCTCATCATATCGGAACCCATTATCAGTTGCTCGATATTTCATGCCGTATTTAATCGGATATTAACGCTTATATGTTACACATATATCTATTCTATCCATTCTAATCTAACATTGGATATTTCAAAACGGAGAATATTTCTACGCTCTGCATCTTTCTCGAATAAATCATGATAATCTTTGATAAATCTATATTCTTCGCATAATCAGCCTCCTTGTAAAATCTGCTATTATCTGTGTTTATTACTAAACTTCTCTTTTATGCTGCGGATGATATAAAATCCTTTCATAGTCAGTGTTTCTACTATCCATATCACCTAGATAAATTCTTTCATGATCTGGAACCTGCTCATATAGTGTTCGCAGACATTCTCTAGCCTCTTCAGAAGGATATTGCAAATATTGTAGGTATGCATTTCTACATCTATCTAAGATTGATTCACTGCCATTTAACTTGTCATGTATGTCTTTTAACTCTTTATACTTTTCATGTATATCTACTGAACAACCTGAACTATTAGACAAAGTTAATTCTCCTAGACCAGAGAAAATTACAGGTATAGGTTGATTAAAACTTGTAAAAAATATACCTTCATTAAACATTTCTTTAATATTCTCAATTGTATACTTAATTTCAAATTCAGCATTATAGCACACGATATTACCATCTTTATATACAACCAAATTTACCAAATAATTTTTAGAATCATGTTTAAAAAATACTGTAAATCCTTCACCTTCTACTGTACGATATCCTAACTCACTCTTAACATAGAACTCTTTAGGACTAGGAGAGTACCTAATTCTACGTCTTTCTAGCTTTTCTTTTTCCATTTCCGTAACAGTATATATATTTGTTAGCTTTGGATTAATCTTCTTGATAATCTTCTTGATATAGTTGAAATAGCTCTTATTGTCATGGTCCCATCTAGCTTCAATGACTTTATAGTTGCCTAAATGGAAAATTGATATATGTTCACCTTCTGGTATTTGTGTTACTAGCCAATTAGTTTTTAGTTTCTCTTTTAATCCTTTAATATCTACTAAATCCCAACAATTTACCATACCATCTTCATAGATTTCCATATTGATATAATGAAAATTCCCATTCCTAATTATCGCTGGAATTCTAGTTCCTTCTACGGTTTTTTGTCTGCTTATTTTCTGCATATAATCCTCCCCATTCATTTGTATACTAAAGCAACTTCACTTAATCGTAATAGATAACAAACCCATAAAATATCATTCTTACCCCTTATCAAACATATCTTCCACCATCACATCTTTTTCTTTATTTTAACTTATATCACTCTCTCTGTCTATGATTCTTCAAATTAACTCTTGATTCTATATATCTATCAATATCTTTAACAATATACCCATCTCCAGTTGTATGAAGTATATCATAAGATTTTCTAATATAATCAAATACCTGATTTTTATCAAAGACCTCTAAAGCATCCTTACCAGTCATATTGTGAACCTGCTTATAATTTTCAAGACAAAATACTGTAAAATCAATTATTCTATCCATATGTTATCACCTCATACTTGTGGAAAAGTTATCTTTCCACAATTTCTTTCTTCTAAGAACATTTCATATAATTTATCTGTACTATACTGCCAAAACTTTGTTTCCTCTTTTTCTAGTAACTCATAAAGATGTGACGAATACAATTCTTTTATGGAATCCTTAGCTGACAAATTCAATGTTATTGCAATTTTTCCAACTATATCTCCTACAATAATTGAAAAGATTGCATTAAAATGACTTCTATCCATCCTTTTCGCCTCCTAAATCTTTATAATTACTAAATAAACAGAACTCTAATGCTTGATTTGTATGAAATAATATTTGATCAAAAAGTTCTACCACTTTCAATCGTCTTATAGCCTCTTCTTTATTAAGGATACCTGTTTCAAAAAGTTTTACTGTACTATATACATTATCATCTGCTACTGGACCAATTACTATATCATACTCATCACCAATATCTTTACCTCTTCTATTAGCTGTAATGAAATCCAACCACTTTTCATCAGGACTTCTAAACTCAATAATATGAAGTTTCTCTTTTGCTTCTTCTATATTAAATTTATAATTAGATAAATATTTATTTTCTGAATTATTTCGTAAGCTAACCTTCTCTACGAATAGCTTGTTCTTTATTAGTGGTTGTATAAAACCCTATTCCAAAATCCAATAAGCGATTGCTTTTTAATATTTTTGGTTTATCAACTATAACATCACTACCATGATAAATATTCATCTAATCCCTCCAATCGACAAACTTAACATTCATTTATTATAATATAATTTTATACTACCTAAGCATAATAATCAAATTTTTATTTTAAAATATATCCTCAAAATTCCAAACAACACCCAACCTACCTCTATAATCTATTTCAATATGGTCAATAAATACATCTACCATCTCTCTATTAAGTTTATCAAATGGAGACAGTCTATTAAACTCTTTCAAAGTATCCTCACTTTGCTCTACATTAGATTGTAATAACCCTACCTTATGATTAAGATCTTCTAACTGATTACTAATAATTTCTTCTCTTTTTTCATAATCATCTTTCTTTTTCTTAAATACTTCAAGTGAGATATTATCCGCTTTATACGCTTTGTAGTTATCGAATTTCTTGTTTTTTAAGATAAGTAATGTATTTTTATAGCCTTTAATATCCACTTCAAATTCCCTAATACTATCTCTCTTACCATAATTGACCTGATTTATATCATCTACTAATTGACTAAATTTCTGTAACATGGTAAGTATAACCTTTGAAATAACTACTTCGTCTATTTGCTTTTCTACACAATTATATGCATTTACACTGTTCTTTGTATTGCAAACATATCTTACTACTTTGCCAGCTTTATTATCGTATACCTTGGTTACCAAAGTATGGTTACAACCAGCACACTTGATTTTGGAAGTAAATAATTCTGTATTCTTTTTTCTATCCTTTTTAGAGTAATGTCTAAACATACTCTGCACCTTTTCAAAATCTTTACGACTTATAATCCCTTCGTGTGCATCTTTTACAACAATCCATTGACTTTCTGGTACTTTTACATCTTTCTTACTACCCACTTCCATTCTTTTGTATTTGCCATATACAGCATCCCCTATATACCTTCTGTCTTTTAAAATTGCTTGTATTCTAGCTCCCCTCCAGTATGTAATCTCATTTGATTTATTGCATGGAAACTTATCGTTCCTTTTCTTTCTTAGCATAAGTGGAGATGGTATGCCTTCATTATTAAGCGTTCTTGCAATTTCTGTTAGCGTTTGACCATTTAACCTCATACTAAAAATCCTTCTAACAATATAATCACTTTCACTATCTAGAACCAGTTTTTTATCCTGGCCTTTAATAAAACCATAAGGTGCATAAGCAGTCGTATGCATACCCTTTTCTGCGTTAGCTCTCTTTGCACTAATAATCTTCTTAGATAAATCTTTTGAATAAAAATCATGAATCATATTCTTAAAAGCAACATCAATACTACCTGTGGTAGATACATTTTTGCTATCATGATGATCATTGACTGAAATAAAGCGGATACCTAAAAAGGGAAAAATTTTATCCATGTATGTTCCTGATTCTATATAATTACGCCCGAATCTCGAGAAATCTTTAACTATAATACAATTAATCAAACCATGTCTAGCATCTTCAATTAGCTCACTAACAGCTTCTCTGTCAAAATTTGTCCCACTTATTCCATCATCAATATATTCTTTAAGAGATGCATTTTTGAGTTCTTTATGATTTGCTATATAATTCATTATTGTTTCTCTTTGAGATATTATACTGTTACTATCACCATCTGAAGCCTTTACATCTTCTGATGAAATTCTAAGATATACACCAATAACATAATCTATATTCATAAGCTACACTCCAAGAAATGATTTATATTCATCCATGAATTTATACTTAATAATAACTTTATCATCTGTAACGATTACATCGTGAATAAGAGATTCTAGCATTTGCCTTGTTAGCTCAGTCTCTTCTTGAAAGCAAATAGTATCATGAACAGCAACATTGTCTAAAGACTTAAATAGACTTCCTTTATTTATTTCTAATTCCTCTAATTGTTTTGATAATAAGCAATACTCTTTTTCATATTTTTTTGATATAAATTCATATTCACTAGCTGATAATAGGCCTATTTTATAATCTTTATATGTATCTTCTTTTAGTCTTTTAACTTTATTTATTTCACTTAGCAACTTCCTTTTCTTGGTTTCTATTAATGAAATTTTACTTTTATATGACGATGAATTAAGATAGGTTTCTTTATCCATTTTTTCATCATGAAGAATTTTAATTTGTAATTGTATGTTATTAAGAATAATACTTTTTAATTTATCCTCTTTGATTCCACCATAACTACAACCACCGTCTTTTATATATTTTTTAGGACAATATAAGTTATATGACTTATCTTTGCTGTTCACTTTTTTATAACCAGCATCTCTCTGTAATTTACCGCCACATAATCCACAAGTTATCATACCTCTTAATATATTTTCATTACTCTTACACTTTTTAATGGTTTTATCAGAACCTTTTTTTGCCATATTCTGTACTGCATTAAATGTTTCTTTATCTATTATAGGCATATGGGTATTTTTAATTATTTCTATGTTTTCTAACTGCTTTTTGTTTTTTTGCCTACCTTTATATAATGCTGTGTCATATTTACGTACAACTAATGCTCCTATATAGTTGGGGTTTTCTAATATACTTTTTACTGAGGACCCTCTCCATAGTGCCTTCTCTTCTTTATCTTTACTTCCCCTCAATCCTTTTTCCCATAAATATCTATTTTGAGATGGTATATTTTGATTGTTAAGCTTATGAGCTATAGCCGTTACTCCCATCCCTTTAAGCCTTAAATCAAAAATCATTTTAATGACATCTTTTGTTTCTTCATTTATTTCAAGTACGTATTTATTTTGTGCTGATTTTTTATATCCATATGGAGCATACTTACCTAGAAATTTGCCACTTCTTTTCTTAGCATCTAGTGCTGTTGATATTTTTCTTGAAATATCTTTAGCATAGCTATCATGAACAATAGACTTTAAAGCTATCTCTAACTCTTGATTATCTTTTATATTAATGCTATCAAAATTATCATTAACAGCTATAAATCTAACACCAATATTAGGAAATATCTTTTCCAAGTAATGCCCTGATTCTATATAGTTACGACCAAATCTGGAAAGATCTTTTACAGCAACTGTATTAATTATTCCATTCTTTATATCTTCTAATAGGTTATTGAAAGCATGTCTGTGAAAGCTAGTTCCAGAAAATCCGTTATCGATATAAGTTTTCTGATAGACTAAATCTTCCTTTTTTAATATGTATTTTTTTAACATTTGAATCTGATTTTCTATAGAATCACTACCTGTTATTGCATCTTCCTTAGAAAGTCTTGTATATATACCTACCTTATATTTAATAGTGGTTGTGTTTTGCTTTATGTTTTTTCTACTTACTCTAGCCATTTAAACACCACCTTTTATGTTTTCAAACTTATTGTTAATATTTTTTAATTTATTTTTTGTATCTTTACTTTCACTTCGTTGTAAAATACTTTCTACATATTCTATAGCGTCTTTATACTCATCTTGAAATCTAAAATGTATAATAATCTTCTTTTTATCTACGACAACTATTTTTTCTACTAGAGATACTATTATAGATCTTGTTATTTCAGTGATATTTTTATTATTAGTGAAATTTGTTATCCATGCACTTTTTCCTTTACTCTTTATTAACTCTTTGGCTCGACTTTCAAGTTCTAATATTTGCTTTTCTATTTCATTACACCTTATCTCAAAATCCTTTTTCATCTCCATATAATCAGATTTTGTTATAACTCCAGCCTTAAAATCCCCATATAAACCAGCTCTAAGATTATTATATTTTTCTAACTCCTTCATCTTAGCAACTATTCTTCTATCAACTTTTCCATAGGTTGTATTATCCATAGGCATTTTTTCTATATGATTTAATAGTTCATCTAACTCTACTATTAGATTTATTTGTTTTTTTAATACTGCTAAGACCGTTTTTCTTAAAGCTTTATCTCTTATTCTATGGTTAGTACACTTATTTTTATCCGACTTATACGTGGAACAAATATAGTAGATATATTCTTTTCCTTTGTTTCGAACAATCTTTCTAACCATTGTATTTTTACAAGTATCACAAAATAACATACCTGAAAAAGGATAAACAACGTCATAGCCTTCACTTGCTCTAGTATCTAGTTTTGATATATGTTGAACTAATTTATAAATTTCTTTAGATATAATCGGGTCATGGGTTCCCTCTACACGTATCCATTTATCCTATGGTTTATTAACAAGCTTTTTAAGCTTATAATTGATACATCCACTTCTTCCTTGTACCATGACTCCTGTGTACATTTCATTTTTTAGTATCTTCTCTACTGTGCTAGGAGGCCATTTTGCTATTTTATTTATTTTGAAAGGATTCTTATAGGAAAAATCTAGCATCTGTTTGTATTCGTATGGTGATAATACACCGTTTTTATTTAGATTTTCTGCTATCTTGCCGCAGCTATACCCCTCAATTCTCATCTTATAGATATCTCTAACAACATCAGCTGCAAACTTATAAATGATACAATAAAAATGTAGAAAAGTGATCATATAAGAAATGCATAAAATATAATCTTAGTATGAGATCATGAACATTGAAAAAACATATAATACTGAGTCTTAAGGTTATGCTGAGAGATATATTACTTTAAATAATAAATATAAGAAACCAGTCTAAGAAAGTCTTATATTCTATTTTTAGTAACCAAAGTAGCCGCGGATACTCACATAGTTTCAATAATAATTATAAAACTCCTTGTACAAGGTAATCGTAGCGTACGGACGATGATATTATAACAATTATTATCATACAAACTATGTAATCAGCATAAGCTTAAGACTTAGTTATATATGTAATAAGAGTTTTTGATTAACCTACAATAAGCTATAATTATCTCTTAACAGGAGGTAATTATGATTCTTAAAAACAACTTATATACAAACATTTATATCAATAACTTAGAAGATCTTAAGAAATTAAAGCCTTTAATGGAGGTAAGTAACTTGAAAATCAATAAAAGCCAAATTGCTAGAGAGTTAGGAGTTGATGCTCGTACTGTTAGTAAATATATCAATGGTTATACAAAGCCTACAAAAAGGAAATGTTCATCAAAAATCGATAAGTATTATGATGTAATAAAAGAATTACTTAGTGAGGAGTCAATTTTATAGCACAAATTTAGTTACAATTCATTCTATTAATAATAAAAAGCTTAACTATCATCAGGAACATTATATAGAAATAAGTTCATTAACATTAAAAAAGCCAACTAAAGAAATAGAAGAAATTGCAAAAAATAATTTAAAAATGATAGGAGCAATATATAGAAATGACTAGTTCATATACACAATTAATAAAAAACTTAGAGTATTTAAAGTTAAATCAAATGATTACGCATTTAGATGATGTTATAGATTTTATAAATGCTAATAGTCTTTCCTTTGTAGAGGGGCTTATAAAACTAACGACCCATGAAATTGATTTTAAAGAAGCAAATATGATTCGTTCAATGGTTAAAGTTGGGGTATTTCCTCATACAAAAGGAATAGAAGGTTTTGACTTTGGATTTCAACCAAATATTAACAGACAACAAATATTAGATTTTACAACTTTACGTTTTTTAGAAACGCAAGAAAACATTGTATTTTTAGGACCTAGCGGAGTGGGTAAAACCCACTTGGCTACTTCAATAGGGATTTGTGCAGCCAAAAAAAGATATAGTACATATTTTATAAAATGCCATGAGCTACTTCAACAATTAAAAAGAGCAAAACTAGAAAATAGGTTAGATGTTAGGTTAAAGCATTTTACAAAATACAAACTATTAATTATTAATGAACTTGGATATCTTCCTATTGATAAAGAGGATTCAAAGCTATTTTTTCAATTAATCGATATGAGATATGAAAAGAAAAGTACTATTCTTACAACAAATATAAACTTTAATAATTGGGATGAAGTTTTCTATGATGCAGTGATTGCTAATGCAATCTTAGATAGAATTTTGCATCATGCTCATATTATATCTATTAGTGGAAAATCTTATAGATTAAAAGATCATTTTAATCAAGAAGGTGAGTAAAAAACTACATTCTTATATGATCAAAAAGTTGCATTTTTAACTTTGAAAAAAAATAGTTTCATAGGCTCTTTTGTCTATTCAATTATCAAAGTTCACGAATATTAAAGCAATTATATCATGAGCTTTGATATCAAGCTATACAGTTAAGATTTGACGCTTACTTCTATTTTATGGTATTCTTTTTCTGTTACTCGGAAACCAACAAATTTAATTTTGTTGATGTTATCACCTCCTTGTGGGTAAAAAATTCCTTGAAAATAACTCCTCAAAGGCCACTATATTGATTAACACTTAGTTTTGAATTATAGGCGACACCATCAATCTGTACCTTAAGACCTTTGGGTCCACCTTGATGAGCAAATTCAGTTGCTATTGTTTTTCTAACTGGATAATTCCCCTTAAATCTACGTTTAAAAACTTCTTCCATTACTGGTATATCCCACACATCACGTAGTAAGACATTAACTTGCACTACATCCTCAAGAGTTAAATAAGCTATTTTTAACTTTTCACTCATATTATTTAAGGCCCCTTCAACTTGCTCTTCTATCGTCCCACCAACATTACCCTCGCAAAACCTGCTTGTACATATCCAGAATACGCACATTCTTCATTAACATCTTTTCTAATTATATCTCTCATAATTTCTCCTTATTTTAAATTAATACTTCTACATATTTTTTTATTTTATTTCTATGTACACTCAAATTAAAAATTTAAACAAAACTGTTTTTTATAAAGGGTTTGGGAGCTACGCACCCAAGTATTTAGAGGGCATGGGAAACTTCCCATCAAGCGCTTTGTTTAACAAAGTGGAAGCTTGCCCCTATTAAATCCTTACGGATTAATTTGGTCTTTTGAGATATTGAAAAATTAAGTATAGGTTATTATTTCCTTTGTTCTAATATCAAGTATTATTATTTTCAACCTACTCAAAACATCATATCACTAAAATGCTTTAAATGAATCTGTGTTTTTTTATAGTTTTCTTCTGTATCATATTTTGGGTTTTCCCACCAGATGTTAACTATATCAAAGCATTTTTGTATCTTATTTCTTACCAGTTCAATCCTACCAATAAAAGTATCATCTTTTAAAATCGGCAACACATAATAACCATATTTCCTATTCTTAATAGGAGTATAGATTTCCCATTTATATGAAAATCCAAAAATCTCCTCAATCAATTTTCTATCCCAAAGAACATTATCTAATGGAGCTATAAATTCTATTCGTTCAGATTTTTTTTCGTCATTAATCACTTTTTGTAGTATATGGTTATCTACTGTTTTATAGTAAAATGGTTTTTTAATACCATCAACTATTATTTCTTTTATCAAGCCACAGGAAAGTAATGTTTCAAAAGCATTGTTACGCTCTTTAGATTTCATTCCATCTATACCTATAAATGCATAACTTGCATTATTATGAAGCATTCCAACGCTACCAATTCGCCTTAAAATATGCCACTGATATATTTCTTCATTGGTTCTATTAGGATTAAGATCATTTAATAGTTTTTTATTAATATAACGAGAAGCTAAATCATAGTACTTTCGTGTATTTTTTTTATGACTTATGACTAAATTTCCTCGATAATATAAAGTATCTAATACAGCTCTTGAAAGCGAAGTCGGTGCCCAGGACCAATCAACTTTATTGTTGTATTCAAGATCTGCTGAACATACTGGGCCCTTTTCTTTTATATAATCTAAAACACTTTCAGCTACTTTATCTACATCTGCTTTACTCCTTGAAGATTTTTTTGCAAGCTCTCTTTCATGGGAAAAATAAGGCCAGTCCTCTACTAGACATATACTCATATTCTTGTCAAACCAATCCATCAGTAATCTGTCTTTATATAACAATTCATATAAAAATCTTACTTTAAATCCTGATATCCTTGACTGTAAAACAAGCTCATGATTTTTACCGCATACATCTATCGGATCAAACTGAATACAACCTGCCTGCTTTACAAATTCATAGATACCATTTTTGTCAATGAACTTTTTTTCACCATACAGACCTTGTTTTAGTAAAATAAATCTCCTAGCCTGCTTTTTAGTAATGATTGTCTTATTCATTTTTATATACCACTGCATCCATCATACACAAACATTTTTCTTCAAAAAATTCCGTTGTTGTGGTCATTCTAGCAGGTGCTTCACTTCCAAAAATATCATAAAAAACGTCGCAAGCTTTTCTAAGATCTTTTATATTTTTAAGATATAAGTTAATTTGAACAATATCTTTTAATGAAGCTCCAGCTTGGCTAAGTGTTTTTTCCATTGATTCAAATGTTTTTCTTGTTTGGTATGCAACATCATTTTTATCAAATCCTCCTGCATGATGTGATAGATAAATAAAATCACCTGCTTGTACACAAGATGCACATGTTGCGTCGTTACAATGAGTTGGATATCTTTTTATCATTTCCTTTTCCTCCATAAAAATATTTTAAACTCATTATACAGGAATAAAACCGACAACTATATGTCGTCTTTATAAAAATTAATTATTTTTTTCGCTTGATAATATAGTCTCTTCTTCAAACTATCGGGTTTTATAATTTTCACATCATCTCCTAGAGATAATAATATGGCATACCACATACGTTCATTTTCTGGTACATCAATTTCACAACTAAATTCTTTATCATTTAATTCATGAATTTTACAGTTTGGAATATATTCTTTTATAATATACATGGCTTTTTTATTACATAATAATTTTATATGTATATATTTCCTGTTATCATTGCCCATCAATGTATCAAATAATTTTTCCTCTGCAACATGCTGTATCATACAATCTTGATTAGTAACCGACAATTCCCCAATTCTAGCTAATTTAAAAATTCTATAATCTTGTTTATTTTTGCAATAAGCAACTAAATACCATGTATACCATTTATATTTAAGCAATACTGGTTCAATCTCACGTTTTGAAATAAAATTATCTGCACTACTATATGTAATTGATACTACTTTGCGATTAACAATAGCTTTTGATAAAATTTGTATATATTTACTTATGCTAGTATTCTCATGTATAACACTAAAATCTACGCTAATTGTCTCATTGTACTTGTCACTGTTTGAAACAGATTTTATTTTTTCAATGGTTGTACTAATGTGATTATCATCTAAAGTTGTTTCTAATCCTTTTAGCGCCATTAAGATAATTTCCATATCTTCCTTGTTATTTGCTTGTTTTAACAATTTAAAAGTATCCATGATTTGATAGCCACCATGTGCGCCTTTTAGAGATACAATAGGTATTCCTGCCATGTTTATGGCTTCAATATCTCTCTGAATAGTACGTTCAGATACCTCGAATTTTTCAGCAAGTTCTTTTCCTGTTACAATATTACGGTTTAAAAGGTAAGTGGTAATAGAAAGTAAGCGGTCAATTCTCATATATATTTATATCTCCTTCAACTAAGTGGGTTAATGAAATATTATATTCTAAATATCTTCTTTAAATTATACCACACATTCTTCCTCCATTTCCATTTGTTCTCTTGTGCTTAGAGATTGTCCTTCTCTCTCTTTAATAATCCTAACAAGTTCCTCATTAAAATCTTTTCCCTTAGGAATATGCCTTGCTACTTCATATTTCTCACCAAACTTTCCTCTAATCTTCTGTGAAAAAAAATTGCCCTCATCATCAAAATCAAGACATAGTATCAGGTTAGTTATATTAGTATTTTTCTCTAAATACTTTTCAATCGTAATATAAGATGTTCCACCCATTGAAATCATATGATTATGAAATTGTGATACACCATGTAGTTTTAGAAGTGTCAAATAACTCATTATATCAATAGCACTTTCAAATATACAAAGGGTATCACTTCTGCCTTCTCGGCAAAATGGATACCCTTTATCTGACTTCTCTATATCTCTACAAAATTTTTTATTGGTATTGGTTCCTCTGACACTTGCAAACTTATGATTATTGTCTTCATCATATCCAACAAATACACAATTATGATGCGTATCTTCATAGATTTTTTTATCTTTAACAAATTGATTTACTATATCAGCATCTAATTTTCTGGTCTTAATCAAGTATGCAAAAATATGTTTATAGGTAGTATTCTTTTTAGGAAGTTCTAAATCTCCTTTTTCTCAATATCCTTAGGT
The DNA here is from genome assembly GCA_025210235.1 of Vallitalea sp. Lineage (GTDB taxonomy): Bacteria > Bacillota > Clostridia > Lachnospirales > Vallitaleaceae > Vallitalea. The sequence continues at coordinate 127,585 of JAOASG010000037.1, read as the reverse complement.
GGAGGTGGAATGTAAGGTAATTCATCCTGTGATATTCCTAAAAGCTCCTTAATTGCTTCTACCCATGTCCTTCCTCCCATTTCCATAACAAACTGTATTGCGCCACCACCTGTTCCTCTTGAAAAGCAATTCCACTTATGTCCATTACCATCTATGTAAAGTCCACCATAACCGGGAATTTTATATGATCTTGGAGATATTTTTTTGACTTCATATCCTTTACTTTGAGCATAAGAGATAATGTTTATATCATTTGCTCTAGCTATCTGTTCATCACTAAATCTCTGTAATTTTCTAGTCATGTTATCCACCTTTCTTTAATAATTATCTTAAGCCGCCTGTATTTCCAATTCATCCTCTTCTTCGTTATCCAGTATCTACCATTTCTTTGAATTCATAGGGTAGTCCTGATATGCGTAGGTATCTAGCTATACTATCTTTTTTCAAACCAAATTCTTCCCCAACTTTGGAAAGTGTTTAGTACGATCTAGATATTCCTAACATATGTGCTATCTCTCTTTGAGTTTTTTCTGCTCCATTATTTAAGCCATATCTTAGTTCTATTACAGTTTTTTCTCTTTGTCCTAACACATATTTCATTTTATTGTACAGAAGACGTATCTTCATTTTCAGATCTACTTGATCTATTATTGAGTCACTTTTAGTCTCTATAACATCTATTAAACTAATTTCATTACCTTCTCTATCAATTCCTATTGGTTCTTAAAGTGATATTTCTTTCGCATGTTTCTTTTCATTTCTAAGCATCATCAATAACTCGTTAGCTATACACACCAAAAGACATCATTAACTATACCATATACAAAACAACTGATAGATACCCTTCCAGATACTACAATTGGAAATAGAATAAGAAAATCTAGGTTAAAAAGTGGATTAACACAAAAAAATTTTATCAGATAAAGCTAATATTGGAAGAGTATATTTAATAGGTTTTGAAAATAATCAATTTATACCTTCTTTATATAATATAAGAAAAATAGGTGAAGTATTACATGTAGATGAGAATTACCTATGTGATGATTATCTAAGATTTATAAAAGATAATCCGTCAACAAAAATTAGAACAATAAGAAATCAATTAAATCTAACTCGTAAAGAATTAAGTGTTTTATTATCTGTGCATTCAGGCACTATAAAAAAATGGAAAATTAATATCTCTACTATAAATAGGACTAATTATTCTAAGCTTATATCATTAATGTATAAATGTAATAACAATTTATAGCCTACAACTATTATTATATTAGTGTAGGCTATTGCTATGTACTAATCAGTGCTATTGCTCATATATTTTTTTAATAATCATGGAAGAATAAAAACCCAGATTGAAAAGGACCGTCTACATAATGAAGATCACTCTTATGTTTAAATATTACCCTTGCAAATTGTTCATATTGTAGATAGTATAATGCATCAGTTAAATAGCCATAATATCCTGCCCAATGATTAGGAAATTCACCCTGGACAACTACTTTCTCCCCACAGTAAATACACTTATATACTCCCGCATTTCGCCAAATTAATTCATTAACATGTAGATCTGTAGAAGTTCCAACTTCAATAGTACTCCACTCAGTTGCATACATATGATGTTTCCCATCTGGTGAATGTGGACAAATTGGGTCCTTTGCATTAACGCTTATCGTTGATGATATCAAAACAAAACACACTAAAACCGCTATTAATTTTTTCATAATTCCCTCCTTGTATTTTGATTAGTACTTTTTATATATTACTCTTTCTTTTTAATAAAGTCTGTCGATACCTGTAGGTAAAATTCGCAAAAAAGGACAAGCTTTTTAACTTGTCCACTAAATTGACATTTAGTATATAATTCCATTCCCGATATTACCTATTAATATTAACAGATAATTTATTTTTGAGCAATAAAAAAAAGACCTACTCCCAAGAAAGTAGGCTCAATATATTATTTTGTGTATTCTTTTATTTTAAACCAAACTATTTTATCAAATATTAAGTATTCATTAGAATTTGTATATGGCTCAATGTTTGAATCAACTGTTTTAAATTTATAGAATGGTAACCCTGATTCATTTGACCTATCTGTATACCATTTAATAAAATCTTTTACTTCATTCATTGTAATTCTGTACTCATATATATCTGTAGTTGATAATTTAATTTGTAGTACTGCTGGATTTACCTTTTCTATCATTGCAGATGTAATATTTGAGTGTTCACTTTCTACACCACCTTTTACTGCTCGTACTACATAGTAATAAGTTACTCCTGGTTCAACATCATTGTCTATGTAAGTTGTATCTGTTACATTAGAAGCTATGATTGTTTCTATACTATCTGATGTTGTTGACCTTAGTATAGTATAGCTATCTGTCCCATCTACTGCTTCCCATTTAAGTTTAACTCTTCCGTTATTTATATAACTTTCTAAATTGTTGGGGTCTTTTAAATATAAGAATTTTCCATTTTCATCAATATCTATTGCATCAATAGTAAGATATTTTTGTGGTGAATCCATAGAAATTTCACAAATATGATATCCTTTAGATAAGTTCATTTTTTCGTAAACTACACTCAAATTTAAAGAATTATCTTCAACTACACTATATTCTGAGAATTTTTCTTCTTGCCCATCTATAATGATTGTATTTATTTGACTTCTTGAGTTATGTAATTTTGTTATAAGTCTTAATTTATCTCCACTAAATATAAACTTTATTGTTCCCTTACTCTGAACATGTGTCAATGTACTCCCCCAATAATCATCTCTATCCCAGATATCTCCATCTTCAAAAATCTCACCTATAACCCAATTCCCTTGATATGAAGAAAATGGAATGTGCGAATCATCATATCTTTGCCATCCCGCTTCAGGTTGTAGTAATTGATCTCCTACTGCTACATTTGCAGCATAAACATTAACCCCACCTAAAACCATTATCATTGCAAAAAGCAAAACTAAATTTCTTATTTTTTTCACTATAAATCAATCCTTTCTCTTTTGTTATCCCGAATTATATCATGTTATATATTTAAGATATAGCCTTATATTTAATATATTTAGATAGTATAATAAAATGTTGTATTTTTTTAGCAAAAAATATAATTAATTTATTTTTTATTAATACATATGAAACTGAATTTAGTTGTATTATATCTGTATCCAGGTACATTAATGATATAAATGTATTGACTTTCTTTTACTCTTCTTAAATATCTCTTTGAAGAATACACCTTTTTGCATTTCTTCATTAACTGTATTTTGAATCATATCTTCTAATAAAGAAATAATTTTAAGTTGCTTAAATGTAGCTATAGTTCTTTCTCCTGTTTTAAACCTACAGCATTGTTAACTAGCTTTATATAGTTGGTATAGATATGTTTATATGGTTTGCCATATCTCTGTTCTTCAGCATAGTTGTGCTAAGGCATCCGTCTCATTTATACTTTCCCACTTACCTATAATCTTGGTCTGCTGCCATTCAGTCGTTTGTCGTTCCATGAGAGCCCTTCTCATACGGTAAAACTCTTTTGTTAAGTTGAGTTTGAATTTAACAACACCATGGCTATTTCTTAATAGTGTCATTAATAATGTTGCTTGTAGTTCAGTTAGATAGTTTAACATTAACTATCTTATTATTATCAAACTTCTCCCCGATTCATTTTAATTTTATCTAAGTATTTAAAATCATCTTCACTCATCTTTTTTATATCTACTAATAGTTAAAAGCCAATATTTCACCTTTATTATTATTTTTATATTCATCTTTGTCAAATATAGTATTTGTATTAATGAATTAAATGTTTTTTTAGATAATATCAACCAAATTAAAATCTATCAACCTTTTATCATTCATAATAAAACTCTCTTTATAACTAAATAATACTTTAACACCAAATACTATTTTTTCAATTGCTTGTTATCTGTCTAATATTATATTTCTTACTTTTATCCAATATAATATTGCAAATATGGAAAGTGTAGAGTTAATATAATTGGCATATAGGTACATTCTCTTTCAACAATATAACTTGGAATTCCTATTCTTAGCAAATTAATTCCAACCTCTCCACTAAACCAATTAAATCTAAGTGATCCAATACCAAATAGAATTAAAATAGACCAAACAATTCCTATTTGGTTACCTGATCCAAAACTTGTAACAGAAGTAACGCAAGTAAATAACATAATGATTATAGTAAAAAACAATATTATGTAATGTAATACTCCTTTATTCTGTAATGTAAACTTATTAGTTTCCCATAAAGAATCACTTAATTCCCTATAATCTATTTTAGTTAAAAAATATCTATCATCTATTTTACTTACTATGGATGTATAAATAAGCCAAATATTATTAAATTTTAATTGGTAAGTTACTCCATAAACTTCACTATTTATGTTGAATTTAGAGTAATAACCTATCAATTTAATATCTAATGGACTATCTACTTCTCTAACTTGCTGGATAGTACTATTGGTTTGCACTTCACTATCTGGCAAACTTATAAATTGTTCATCGAATAAATCCATTAATTGTTTTGAATTACCATTAAATAAGTGTTTAATACTTGCCATACTTATTTCAGATACACCTTCTGGTATTCTTGAGTAATGCTGTTGTTCAATACCTTCTTGTGTTCTAATATCTAAAAAGTAGTTACCATTAAATATAATTAATATGATAATGAAAAATATAATACTTTTCTTGTTCATTATAACCTCCTATAATTCTAGTTTAACGTTATAAAATTGACATTTATTATATAATTCCGTTCCCGATATTACCTATTAATATTAACAGATATTTATTTTTGAGCAATAAAAAAAGACCTACTTCCAAGAAAGTAGGCTAAATATATTATTTTGTGTATTCTTTTACTTTAAACCAAACTATTTTATCAAATATTAAGTACTCAATAGAATCTGTATAAGGCTCAATGTTTGAATCAACTGTTTTAAATTTATAGAATGGTAACCCTGTTCCATTTGATCTATCTGTATACCATTTAATAAAGTCTTTTACTTCATTCATTGTAATTCTGTATTCGTATATATCTGTAGTTGATAATTTAATTTGTAGTACTGCTGGATTTACCTTTTCTATCATTGCAGATGCAATATTTGAATCTGTACTTTCTATACCGTTTTTTACTGCTCGTACTACATAGTAATAAGTTACTCCTGGTTCAACATCATTGTCTATGTAAGTTGTATCTGTTACATTAGAATCTATGATTGTATCTATACTATCTGATGTTGTTGACCTTAGTATAGTATAGCTTTTTGCATCACCTACTGCATCCCAATTTAGAATTATAGCATTAGTTGATGGGGTAGCTGTTAAATTTATAGGTGCTTCAAGTTGATTTTGATTTACTAATTTTCCGTCTTCATTCATATCTATTGCATCCAGAGAAAATTGTCCTGGGGATAAATTTAAAATTTTAACCTCATGAATAGTATCTTGTAAATTTAACTTTTCATAAACTAATACCTGAAATTTAGCTCCATCATAGTATTCAGAATAATGTTGGCTTTGTCCATCTACGGTTATTTGTATATTATTACTTCTTTCATTCCAAAGCTTAGATATAATTCTTAATTTCGTACCTTTAAACTTGAAATTGATACTCGCATCATAATCTTTACTCCACATAAAAGATTTTTCCCATAAGGAACTGTCATTTGCTTTAATCCATGTACCATTATATTTTATATTAGTATCTGCATCGTCATATCTTTTCCAACCGTCTTCTGGTTGCTCTAATTTATCTCCTACATTTGCTGCGTAAATATTAACTCCACCTAAAACCATTATCATTGCAAAAAGCAAAACTAAATTTCTTATTTTTTTCATTATAACTCAATCCTTTCTCTTTTGTTATCCCGAATTATATCATGTTACACATTCAAGATATAGACTTAAATTTAATATGTTTAGATAGTATAATAAAATGTTGTAGTTTTATCGACAAAATATTTAATTTTTAATATAATATATCTTTTACATTAGTTTGTTTTATTTCCATCTGTACTTCATCCTCTCAATTTAATTTCGGGTACAAAAAATGGCATAGCTTTCGCTCCACCATACATGAAAGGACTAAAAGGCTTGAACTCCTTTAATAATCCAATAAAAAAACACCCTATAGGTGCTTTCTGTGGTTTATCAAGTGCTGTAGATTTACCAAAATAAAAAACTATTACCATAAGCACAACCTCAAATGCTTTTTCTGGTCCAATATCTCCCATTAACTTTAATACTACAAATAATAAAGTTACCATTAATGCAATGATCTTTCTAACCTCTAATAATGCTGTTATTTTTCTTTCATAATCTTAATTCTCTCCCATCTATTATTTTTTATTTTCTTTACTAAACAAGTCTTTTGTTCATACTTCGTCATTACACATATAAATCTCAACACATAAAAAAACCCACCTTTAACTAGGCAGGCTATCATCACACCAAAATTATATCAACATCACTTTGTTTTACTATTTCCCCTAAACTCCTTATTAAGCTTAGACAATGCTTTCTTCTCTATTCTAGATACATACGATCTAGATATTCCCAACATATGTGCTATCTCTCTTTGAGTTTTTTCAGCTCCATTATTTAGTCCATATCTTAGTTCTATTACCGTCTTTTCTCTTTGTCCTAACACATATTTCATTTTATTGTACAGAAGACGTATCTTCATTTTTAGATCTACTTGATCTATTATTGAATCACTTTTAGTCTCTATAACATCTATTAAACTAATTTCATTACCTTCTCTATCAATTCCTATTGGTTCTTGAAGTGATATTTCTTTGGCATGTTTCTTTTCATTTCTAAGCATCATCAATAACTCGTTCTCGATACAACGAGCGGCATACGTCGCTAACCTTGTACCTTTATCTATATTAAAAGTTGTAATCGCTTTTATTAAACCGATTGTTCCAATTGATATAAGATCATCCATATCTCTCTCTGTGGTATTATACTTCTTAACAATATGAGCAACTAAGCGTAAATTTCTTTCTATTAATATATTTCTCGCTTGCATATCTCCTTCTTTACACTTAATTAAATATTCCCTTTCCTCTTCACTCGATAATGGCTTAGGGAATGATTGAGATGTTGTAAAGTAGAACCCTGGTAAAACGAATGTCAAAAAATTAAATAGCAATATAAAAGCACCTCTAAATATGTATTCATAATATTTTATGAATAAAATACTTAAAAAGTGCCTTTCCAACAAAATTTATTTACTCTGTATTCATTAAAGATAAATTAATGCGTTACATAATTGATTTTACACTGACCAACTGCTTCTAAGGATAAAGTAAGCAAAATTAATTACTCAACTTTCCCACATCAATATTCTATGCAGATAAGCTAATTATAAGGCTTTGCACAATATAAATATAGGTGTTTTTTCTTCTATATATTTATTCTGCAAACCAAACCTATAACGCTTAATTTATCTTCATTAAATTAAACGTGGTAAAGTTGAGTTACTTATATACACTTTCATCATACTTTTAAAAACTAAATATCATTCTTCAATCTAACAATAGTATTTTTAGGAAACTCTTTATCTAATTTAAAACAAATATGCTGTTTAGGATGTGGTGCACTTTCAACAGAAACACCGTCTTCATTCCACATTTCATTAACAATCATTTTATAGTTTTCTCCATCAATACCCATAAATTCTATTTCATCTCCAACACAGAATTTATTTCTTTGTTGAATAGTTACTATTTGCTTTTGGGCATTATATTCTAGTACTTTACCTACAAAAGTATAACTTCTTATATAAGTATTACTATCATATATTTGTTCCTTTTCATCTGGTCTATTAAAATAAAAACCTGTTGTAAATTTTCTATGTGTGCATTTTTTAATTTCATCCAAATAATATGGTATGTTTTCTTCATATTTCGATTTGCTTTCAAAATAATCATCAATTGCTTTTCTGTAAGTTCTTGTAACTGTTGCAACATATAATTGGGTTTTCATTCTTCCTTCTATTTTAAAACTATCTACCCCTGCTTCTATTAGATTTGGAACATAACCTAACATACATAAATCTTTTGAATTATACACATAGGTTCCTCTTTCATTCTCATATACAGGCATGTATTCGTTTGGACGTGTTTCTTCTACTAAATGATACTGCCATCTACATGGATGGGTACATTCTCCCTTGTTTGCATCTCTACCAGCCATATAATTACTTAACAAACATCTTCCTGAATATGAAATACACATGGCTCCATGAACAAATGCTTCAATATCAAGACTATCTGGAGTCTTATCTTTTACCTCTTTAATTTCTTCAAATGATAATTCACGAGCAACTACAACTCTTTTAACCCCTAAATTATGCCAAAAATTAACACTTTTATAGTTAGTGTTATTAGCTTGTGTACTTAAATGAATTTCCATATCAGGTAAAATTTCCTGGGCAATAGATAAAAGACCTGGATCTGCTATTATTAACGCATCAGGATTAATATTTTTAAGTTCTTTAAAATAATCGTATGCACCTTCAATATCTTGATTATGGGCAATAATATTAGCTGTTACATAAACTTTCACATTATTTTTATGAGCAAAGTCAATACCTTCTTTCATTTGTTCCATTGAAAAATTCTTTGCTTTTGCTCTTAACCCAAAATGTTGTCCTCCAATATATACAGCATCGGCTCCATATAATACAGCAACTTCTAGATTTTCTAGACTACCTGCAGGTATAAGTAATTCAGGTTTATTCACTTTCTGACACTTTCCTTTCTATTTCTACAATTTTTACTAATTGCAAAACTAAGGATTTTAATTCTTTGCATACAATATGTATTTCTTATAACAATCGGGAACCCAACATATTGTATTAAAGAATCAACTGAATGTAGTTTTGCAATTACTTATTACAAAAGTTTTAGGTAATTGCAAGCATCTTTGCAATTCCTAAAATGATTAGTTAACATTTTTAATCACATTTTTTATAACTAAGAGTAACTCCATCAGCAATAGGAAGTATGGATGTTTGAAGATTTGGATTATGATTTAATTCCCATAAATATTGCCTCATACGATTATGGATTGTTCTTTGTCTTCTTGGTATGCTAAATCTTGATTTAGCTACCATTCCATTTTGAAGAACATTATCTGAGATAAGTAATCCATCTTTTTTCAATAATCTTAAACACTCCGGATAAAAAGTTAAATATTGCCCTTTTGCTGCATCCATAAAAATAACATCAAAGGATTCTGTCAACGAAGGAAGTATTTTACTAGCATCTCCTTCTAATAATGTTATTTTATCCTCTTTATTAGCTAACTTAATATTTTTTTTTGCCTTTTCTATCATTTCATTTGATCGTTCTATAGTAATTATTTTACCACTTTCATCAATAAAATCGCTCATAATAATAGTGGAATAAGCTACTGCTGTACCAATCTCTAATATCATTTTTGGTTTTTTTACAGCCAACATACACCTAAGTAAATTTTTAACTTCTGATTTAATAATTGGAACATTTTTTTTAATAGCATCTTCTCTTATATTATTAAGCAGACTATTTTCATCAGGTTCAATAGCCATAAGATACTCTCTTATATATTCATAAGTGATTTCACTCATTTTTATCTCCTTATAAAACTTAATTAAAGGAGTTATCTTGCAATAAATGTATTGTAAGGCAACCCCTGTAATTTAATATATATTAAAATTCTTTTTGTAATTTACCTTTAACTTTATTATGTCCTTCTAAAGTTTTATTGAATTCATGTTCACCAGTTTCTGCATTTATTAATGAAAAATATAAGTAATCATTATCTTCTGGATATAATGCCGCTCTAATTGATTCCTCACCTGGGTTAGCTATTGGACCTATTGGAAGACCAAGATGTAGATAAGTATTGTAATCTGAATCTATATCTAAATCTTGAAATAACAATCTATCTCTTGGCTTACCAAGTGCATACATAACCGTTGAACACATTTGTAATTTCATCGGTTTATTTAATCTATTATAGATAACTCCAGCAACTTTTTCTCTTTCTGAATCAACTCTTACTTCTCTTTCAATAATTGATGCAATCGTAATAATTTCATCAACTTCTTTTCCAAGAGCCTCTGCCCTTTCATAATATTCATCTTTGAATACTTTATCAAATTGTTTTAACATTATACTAACAATTTGTTGAGCAGTTGAATTTTTATATATTTCATATGTTGATGGGAATAGATATCCTTGTAACTTTAAGTTCCTATCAGGAATCTGATCAATAAACTTATAATCATAAGTAACATTATTGACAGCTTCTAAGAATTCCGATTCCTTACATATATTTTCTTTAGCTAATTTTTTAGCAATTTGGGCAACTGTATAACCTTCCGGTATTGTAAATTTAATTGTCTCTTTCTTTGCACCTTCGGTTATTAGTATTTTTGCTATTTGTTCTTCTGTCATCCCAGTATTAAGTGTATAATCACCATATTGATACTTGCTATCATTTCCAGTGAATTTGGAATACAACAGAAAATAATATATGTTATTAATTAAATCATTTTCATGTAATACATTTGCAATTTGCTTTGTAGAAGCTCCTTTTGGAATTTTTATATCTACTGTTCTTACAACAATATCTTGTTTAGGTGTTTTAACCATCAACTTATATGAATAATGATAAACATTTTTCCCAACAAAATATACGATTAATACAAACATGCACAGTAATACAATTTTTGATAAAGCATGTAATACCATTAAACCTTTTTTATTCATATTTTGTCACCTTTCTATTAGGAAAATGCTAATAAGTAATTTCAAAACTAAACAAGTGAATATAGTTTTGAAATTACTATAGTAAAATGCTAAACCTAATTTTTTAGTAAGAAGTTTAATTTAGTCTAAAAATGATATATCAAAATTAATCTCTTTTGCTATACAATCATAGATATTTGTAATAACTTGAGATAACTTAATTTCAGCATTAAGGAACTCCTTTACTTCAACTTCTTCAATAAAATCGCTTTCTTTATTAAGCCTTAAAATATTTTCATAACATTCAAAAGAACCATCACCGTACTCTAAATGCATACTAAATAATTTTTTTCTGTAATCATTAACCTTTTGAAGTAATTGTGGATTAGTTTCTATTACATTCTTGCAATTTTGATAATCTGTATACTCTTTTAAATGTCTTATTTTTTCAACTAATATTTTTGTTTCTTTTATATAATCCACAATAAACATCCTCTCAAATATTTACTATACTAAACTCTATACTTCCATTATTATTGGTAATATCATTGGACTTCTCTTTGTTTGTGACCATAAGTAATCTCTAAGAGCATCCCTAACTACTCCTTTAATCTTAGACCAGTCAGTTATTCTTTTTTTATTACACTGCTCTAAAGCACCTTTAACAACGTTTCTAGCTTCAATCATTAAGTCTTCAGATTCCCTAACGTAAACAAATCCTCTTGAAATAATATCTGGACCACATAATATCTGTCCTGTTTGCTTTTGTAGAGTTACAACAACAATCAATAGTCCATCCTGAGATAACTTTTGTCTATCTCTTAAAACAATATTTCCAACATCTCCAACTCCAAGACCATCAACAAGTATTTGTTGAGCAGGAACTTTTCCAGTAACTTTCCCCCCATTTTTATTAAGTTCTAAAACATCTCCACTAGAAAGAATAAAAATATTTTCTTTATTTAATCCCATTTTTTCTGCTAGCTCTGCATGTTTCTTTAGGTGTCTGTATTCACCATGTACCGGAATAAAATATTTAGGTTTTACTATTGTATGAAGTAATTTTAGTTCTTCCTGTAAAGCATGTCCTGAAACATGTGTATCTTCACATATTACTTCTGCACCTTTTCTATATAATTCATTTATAACTTTTGATACTGTTTTCTCATTACCAGGAATAGGTTTTGAACTAAAGATTATTACATCACCTGGTTTAATTTCGATTTTTTTGTGTATAGATGAAGCCATTCTTGATAAGGCAGCCATAGCTTCTCCCTGACTTCCAGTTGTGATAATAACCAACTGTTCGTCCTTATATTTGCCAATTTCCTCAGCACCTATCATCATTTTATTAGGAACATTTAAATAACCTAGTTCCATTGCTGTTTTGACTACATTTACCATACTTCTGCCTTCAACAACAACTTTTCTATTAAATTTCTCTGCTGCCCAAATAATTTGTTGTACTCTATCAACGTTAGATGCAAAAGTAGCTACAATAATTCTTTTACCTTCTGATTCTAAGAATATATTATCTAATGATTCCCCAACAGTCCTTTCAGACATTGTATATCCTTTTTTCTCTACATTTGTACTATCTGCCATAAATGCAAGTACGCCTTTTCTACCTAATTCAGCAAATCTTTGTAGGTTTATAGCTTCTCCACGTATTGGAGTATAATCCACTTTAAAATCACCTGTATGAATAACAACCCCAACTGGTGTTGTTATAGCTAATGCAACTGCATCTGCAATACTATGATTTGTTCTAATGAACTCAACTCTAAATTTACCTAAGGTAATAAATTGTCCTGGCATAATACACTTTCTTTTTACACTTTTTAACATATTATGCTCTTTTAATTTATTGTCTACTAACCCTATAGTTAATTTTGTACCATATACAGGCACATTAACATCACGAAGAACATAAGGTAACGCTCCAATATGATCTTCATGCCCATGAGTTAGCACAATACCTTTTACCTTTTGTATGTTATCCTTTAGGTATGTTACATCTGGAATAACTAAATCAATTCCTAACATTTCATCATCTGGAAATGCTATACCACAATCAACTACAATGATTTCATCATTATATTCAAAAGCAGTAATATTCATACCTATTTGCTCTAATCCGCCTAAAGGTATAATTTTTAGTTTTGCTTCTTTCTTTGTCAAATAATGACACCTCCAATTTATTTGTTCTTATAACACTCTTGTCTTTCAGATTTTGTCAAAACGATATATTCTCCCGTACATAAATAAATTATTTACAATCTTTACAGAGACCATAAAATTTAACTTTGTGATCTGTTATTTTGAAATTGTACTCAGATTCAAGTCGTTCCTCAATAGTTCCCATTAAATCATCTTCAACTTCAATAACCTTACCACAATTTTCACAGATCAAGTGATGGTGATGGTGATGATTATCATCATTAAACTTACCAATTTCATATCTAATATATCCATCATCTAAGTTTAATTTATCTATTAATTTTAACTCTTGCAAGAGTTGTATAGTCCTATATACTGTTGCAAGTCCAATTTCTGGACATTTTTGTCTTACTATCTCATGAATTTCTTCAGCAGTCATATGCTTACCTTTATTATTTTGAAGTACATCTAATACAGTTCTTCTTTGAGTAGTTAGTTTAAACCCTTTTTCTTGCAACATTCTCTTAAATTCTCCACTACTTACTGACACTTATATTCCCCCATACTTTTTAAAAATTATATATTAACTAATTAAATAAACAATCTTATTATATATTAAATTCATACTTATAATTAATTTATTTTATAACGTATAATTAATAATTCAACTTTACTGCTACAAATTCCACTAACAATATTGTTAATAAAAGAAGTGGTAGTAAAAACACAGGTGTAGTGTTGATACATATATTTTCATTATAAGTGTATAATTAATTTTTGTCAAATAATTATAACATAAGACATAACATATAATTACACAGCCCCATTAAATTATAAATTGAATATAGATATCTTATACATTAATGTCAAATTCATCAAGTTGCTCCATTAACATCTCACTTACAGGAATTAGCTCATCATCTTCATCTACAATCTCATATATAACATCATCATTTTCTGTACTAATTGCTTTTAAAACATATGCAGTTATATTGTCTAATTCTAGCTCCTCATTATCAACAACTAATAAATATGTTTCTTTATTATACTCTGTAGAACCTAAAATAGCAAATTCTACCTTTTCTCCTGTTTCTTCAAAAGTAAACAATATTGTTTCCAAGAAAAATCCACCTTTCATCTGAAGTATTGAAATAGATTCAATAATCTCTTTAATTCTTATCTTATATTACAATCTAAATATCCTTGTAATATATAGACAGCAGCCATTTTATCAATTACCTTACTTTGTTTCTTCCTACTCATATCTGCCTCTAACAAAAATCTTTTTGCCCCAACTGTACTTAACCTTTCATCCCAAGTTTCAACAGGAATAGAAAGCTCTCTTATTAGTCTATCTTTAAAATATAATGTTCTATCCACTCTGTCGCCAGATGTATTATTCATATTTTTAGGAAGACCCAATACTATCTTTTCTATATTATACTCATTTATAATATCTGCTAATCTTGCAATTGTTGATTTCAAATTATTTTCTTCTTTTCTATTTATAGTTTCAACACCTTGAGCAGTCCAACCAAATGGATCACTTACTGCTACCCCCAATGTTTTACTTCCATAGTCTAGTCCTAGAATTCTCATATATTACTTCCTAAACCTTTCCTTCTAAAGAGAATAATGTTTTAGTAAAAATACAATAAATTACATGTAATAATTCATTGACTATATAATTATTTACAGTTATTATCTACATAATTTTTAACTAATTCTTCTAATAGCTCATCTCTTTCGATCTTACTAATCTTGCTTCTAGCATTTTTATGGCTAGTGATATATGTAGGGTCACCAGATAAAATATAACCTACTATTTGATATATAGGATTATATCCTTTTTCCGAAAGCGCTTTATATACGTTTACTAAAATTTCTTTTGCTCCTTCTGGTTCTTTTTCCACTCTTTTAAAAAATTGAGTATTATTAATATTTTTCACCCATATCACATCCTTACGTAGTCATTTTAATTAATATATGATTTGCTTTTTAGTTCACAAAAAATAAATATTTATCATATATCATTCCTTTATTATATATTAATATATATATACTTAAAATACAATTAAAATTTTGTCTGTAATATTATTTTAATGTTACATAATATTTCCAATAAGTAATTCTTTATCCATATCGGTTATTTTTGTAATCATCTGCTTGTTCTGCAAATCAATATTACTTTTCACTTTAACTTTTATATAGTTATCAGTATAACCAAAGTAATAATTATTTCCTTCAATTTCCGTTTCTTCTTCAAATAAAACTAGTACTTCTTTATTAACAAAATCAGATAAGAATTTTTCTCTTATTTTACTTTGTATATTAATTAGCTTATGACTTCTTTCATTTTTAAGTTTTGGATCTATCTGGTCAGATCTTTTTGCGGCAGGCGTTCCTTCTCTTGCTGAATATTTAAAAACATGAATATTACTAAATTTGATCTTATTTATAAAATGCATTGTAGTATTAAATTCTTCCTCTGTCTCCCCTGGAAAACCAACAATAATATCTGTTGTTAAAGAAGGATTTTTATATGCTTGTCTTATTATATTAACTTTACTAAAAAATTGACTTGTACTATATTTTCTATTCATTCTTTTTAGCGTATCATCACAACCACTTTGAAGTGACAAATGAAAATGAGGACAAACTTTATCAAGTTTTACTAATTGATCTATAAACTCTTTCGTTATTAAATTAGGTTCTAACGAACCAAGCCTAATTCTATATATTCCATTAATTTTATTTAATTCTGTTAGAAGTTCTATAAGCGTTGTATTTTCTAAGTCTTTCCCATAAGACGCAATGTGTATACCTGTCAATACAACTTCATGATATCCTCTAATAGCTAAAGTATTAACTTCTTTTAAAATATCACTCATTTCTCTACTTCTTACTCTCCCTCTTGTATAGGGAATAATGCAATAGGAACAAAACTGGTTGCACCCATCTTGGATTTTAATATATGCTCTTGTTTTATCATTTACTTTGGATATCCATATTCTTTCATATTCCTTTGTCTTATCAATATCTTCTACTATACTAATTTTATCACCTATTTGAAAATATTCTTCTACTAGTAAAACAACTTTATTTTTATTAGTATTTCCAATAACTAAGTCAATATTATTATCATTCATTAACTTTTCTTTTGCTATTTGTGCATAACATCCTACAGCTACAATAATCGCATCTTTATTTTTATTTTTTGCCTTAGATAACATTTGTCTTGATTTTTTATCTGCTATATTTGTAACTGTACATGTATTAATAACATAAACTTCAGCTACCTCATTAAAATTAACTATCTGATATCCTGCTTGTTCAAATAGTTCTTCCATAGCTTCTGTCTCATATTGATTTACTTTGCAGCCTAAAGTATGGAATGCCACCCTTTTCATATTAATACCTCACAATAATTTATTATTTTTTTGTTTATAATTTCAATGTTTAACCAAAAGCACCTAAAACATTTTACTTTTTTTAGTAATTTTAGTTATTGACTTATTTCTTAAGAAAGGTTAGTATATTCATGTAAAAAAAAACCTTATAAGGGGGTCAATTACATGAAAACAATTAAAGTAACATTAAATTCAATCGACAAAGTTAAAAATTTTGTAAATGCTATAAGCAAATTTGATTCTGATTTCGATTTAGTTTCAGGTCGTTATGTTATTGATGCAAAATCAATCATGGGTATATTTAGTTTAGATTTAAGCAAACCTATTGAACTAACTATACATGATGATGAAGCATATGCTGAAGTTGCTGAAACATTAAACACTTTTGTAGTTGAAGAATAAACTTATTAGAAAACCATTATGGTTTAAAAAATAGTTTAAAAATCCACTAATGTTAGTGGATTTTTTTGTTTATTTTATTTTTACTAATTCTATATTATTTATCGCTTCTTCTATCATATCATCAATCTTTTCTAATCGACGTTCAGATCTTTCTATAGATTTTATAGAAGGTTTTGTAACAGGGTGTTTTGCTACAAATATTGTACAACAATCTTCATATGGCAAAATAGAAGTCTCATACGTTTCTATCTTTTCAGATATTTCTACAATTTCTTGTTTATCAAAACCTATAAGTGGTCTAAATACAGGCATATTACATACATTATTAGTTGCAGCCAAACTCTGAATTGTTTGAGAAGCTACTTGTCCTATACTTTCACCAGTTACTAATGCAAGTGCACCATTTTTTTCAGCAACCTTTTCTGCTATAATCATCATTATCCTACGCATAATTATAGTTAGCTGTTCATGAGGACATTGTTCATAAATATATAATTGAATATCCGTAAATGGTACAATATTTAGATTTATATTACCGGAATATTTGGAGACAATTTTAGCTAAATCAATTACTTTCTGCTTAGCTCTTTCACTTGTATAAGGATGGCTATGATAATATATAGCATCAAGTTTAACTCCTCTTTTTGCTACTAAATATCCTGCAACCGGTGAATCAATCCCTCCTGATAACATAAGCATAGCTTTTCCATTAGATCCTACAGGCATTCCACCTAAACCTTTAATAATTTTTGAATAAATATATGCTCTACTTCTAATTTCTACCCATACTTTAACTTCTGGTTTCTTAACATCAACTTTTAGTTGTGGTAGATTATCTAGTAAATGTGCACCTACTTCACATGCTATTTCCATAGAATTAAGAGGATATCTTTTATCTGCTCTTCTTGCTTCAACTTTAAATGTAAAATTCAACTCTTCATATTCATCTTTCATATATATAACAGCAGCTTCTTTTACTAAATCAAAATCCATATCATCTAAAACAATTACAGGACATATTCCTACTATACCAAATATTTTTGATAGTCTATTAATCACTTCATCATCATCATAATCCGAAAATGGTTCAATAAAAATTCTACCTTGCTCTTTACTTACTTTAAAATCACCACAAGGTTTTATTGCATCTCTAATATGATCCGCTAGAATATTTTCAAAAATATATCTATTCTTACCCTTAATAGCAATTTCTCCATACTTAACTAGAAAAGCTTTTTTTAACTTATTCATTATTTAATCATTCCTTCCAGTTCTTCTTAATGCCTAACAAATTTTCTTAACATAGGTACTACTTTTTTAATTTCTTCTACACATTTATTAAGTTCTTCAATTGTGTTATTAATTGAAAAACTAAATCTTATAGTTGATAAAGCTTCCTCATTAGTAAGCCCAATACTTTGTAACGGTCCTGATTTAGAAGGTTTATTTGAAGAACAAGCTGAACCTGTTGAAACGTATATTTGTTTTTCTTCTAGACTATGAAGTAATACTTCTCCTCTTATATTGTTAAATCTAATGCTTAAAATATTTGGAGCACCTTTATTAACATTCATACCGTTAATAAAAACTTCTGGAATTTCATCAACTAATTTTTCAGCTAAATATTTTTTTAATTTATATAAATACTGTACATTATCATCTAAGTTATCATACATTATTTTAGCAGCATATGTAATAGCAACTATTCCTGGTATATTTTCCGTTCCAGATCGAATACCATTTTGCTGATACCCTCCAAATATAATAGGACTTATTTTAATATTATTATTAATATATATAACTCCTATTCCTTTTGGTGCATGAAATTTATGACCACTTATACTTAATAAATCAATATTCCATTTTTGGGGATAAATATTAAATTTCCCAAAAGACTGAATAGCATCTACATGAAAAATTGTTTCTTTATTTACTTCTTTAATCAATTTACCAATTTCTTTAATAGGCATAACAGAACCGATTTCATTATTAACATGCATTATCGATACTAGTATAGTATCTTTACGAATACTTTCTTTTAATTCATCTAAATTAATTAGTCCTTCACTGTTTACAGGTAATACTGTTATCTCATACTCATTATCCTCTAGATTTATTATAGTATTCTTAACAGATGAGTGTTCCATTGACGTAGTTATTATATGCTTACCTGATCTTTTATACGCATTTGCTACTCCTAAAATAGCAAGATTATTTGATTCTGTTCCTCCTGATGTAAAATATATCTCTTTTGAATTTACTTTTAATATTTTTGAAAATATATCTTTTGACTCTGTAACGTGCTTTTCAGCATCAATACCTTTTTTGTGCAAGGAAGATGGATTCCCATAATCTTGTTTAAGTATTTTACACATTTTATCTATAACTTCTTCAAATGGTTTTGTAGTAGCACCATTATCTAAGTAAATTTCCATCATAGACACCCTTTCAATTATAATTGGTAATTGCAAAACTAAGGATTTTAACTCTTTACATACAAATTTAAAGATATACTATAGTAAGCTCTAAAAACTTATCACAGTATATCTTCCCTTATAGCAAAAATATTTAAGTTATTGCATTGCATAAGGCATTAGAGTTACTAACTCTTCATAACATTTTCTATCGCTTGTATTACTCTTGTTTTTTGAAATGGCTTCACAATAAAATCTTTTGCACCATTTTTTATTGCTTCTATAACCATAGGTTGTTGACCCATTGCTGAACACATAATAACTTTTGAATTAGGACTTACCTCAAGTATTTTGGGAAGCGCAGTAGCGCCATCCATTTCAGGCATCGTGATATCAAGGGTAATTACATCAGGTTGTAACTCCTTCGCCTTTAAAACAGCTTCTTTACCATTATTTGCTTCACCACAAATATCATAATTTTCTTCTATCAACATTTTCTTTAATACTGTTCTCATAAAAATTGCATCATCAACAATTAACACTTTTATTGCCATACTATTCCTCCTCAAGATGAAACATTAGTAATGATAAAATAGTTAATCCTGCTGTTTCTGTTCTTAGTATTCTTTTACCTAAAGTAATAAGATTTGCATTATTACTCTTAGCATTTTCTATCTCACTAAGACTAAATCCTCCTTCAGGGCCTATAAATACACCAATGCTCTTACAACTTAAGTTATTAATTAACTCTTTGGTTTCTACAATGTTCTTAGAATTTTCATAAGGAATGATAGTTGTATTAAGTTGTTTTGAGTATACTAATGCTTGTTCATAATTAATTATACTGTCTACTTTTGGAATAATACCTCTTCTAGATTGTTTCGCTGCCGACTCAGCTACTTTATTCCATCTAGCTAATTTTTTTCTAGCATTTTGATTATTTATCTTAACAACGCTTCTTTCAGTAATAACAGGAATAATTTTGTAAACTCCTAATTCTACTGCTTTTTGCACAATTAATTCCATTTTCCCTTGCTTAGGTAAACCTTGGAAAAGATAAATCTTTGATTTTAGCTCAGTAGTTGTTTCATTTTTAGATATAATATTTGTATCTATATAATTTCCTTCAATACCATTAATTATACAATAATAGTCATTACCCTGTCCATCACAAATTATTATCTCATCATTATTATCCATCCTAAGCACATTTTTAATATGTTTAACATCATCGCCAATAATACGAATATTATTATCAACAATTTGACTAGTTTCTACAAAAAATCTATGCATAAAAACTTACCCTTTCTAATGAACCTCATATTTAAGTAATTGCAAAACTACATTAAGTTGATTCTTTAATACAATATGTTGGGTTCCCGCTTCTAATAAGAGATACATATTGTATGTAAAGAATTATAATTCCTAGTTTTGCAATTACCTAGAACCTCATATTAGGTAACTGGCTTGGCTACTATGGCTGACCATTCACCCATATATCTTATTTCTAGTATTTCAAATCCACTACTAATTAATGCGTCCTCTACATCTTTAACTTTATCAAGGATTATACCTGATGATATAAATAAACCATCAGAAACTAGATATTTTCTAACTTCAGAAGTAAGATTTATAATAATATCTGCCATAATATTTGCAACTACTATATTACCATTTATATCTATTAATTTAAGCAAATCACCATTTAATACTTTAACCTTTTCATTCACTTTATTAGTTTCTGCATTATCTTTTGAAGCCTTTACTGCATTTTTATCTAAATCTATACAAACAACTTCTTTTGCGCCTAATTTAGCTGCAGCAATGCCTAATATGCCACTTCCACAACCTACATCAATTACAATATCATCTTCAGTCAAATATTTATTAATTAAACTCACACACATAGATGTTGTTTCATGGGTTCCAGAACCAAATGCCATACCTGGATCAATTTCAATTACTACATCTTCATCTTTCACATCTGAATAATTTTCCCAAGTAGGTTTTATTATTATTTTGTTATCTATTCGAAAAGGTTTATAATATTTTTTCCAATTATTTGCCCAATCTTCATCATCTATACTAGATACCTCTATTTTACCCAAACCAACTTTAATATATTTTCTTAATTCTTCAATTCTCACATTTATATCATTTAATTTTTCAGTTACATTTTCTTGATCTGACAAGTAAAATCTTATGTAAGTATCTTTTTTATTATCTAAGATTCCTTCTTCTACATAATCAATAATTATTTCTTTCATGTCTTTTTCTGACAAAGTATGATCTATTACTTCTATTCCTTGTATTCCTTGTTCTGTAAGCATATAACTAACAGCCTCTATTGCTTCTTGATCAATATAGACTTCACATTGGGTCCACTTCAATAATTACACATCCTTTGTAGTAAAATTCCATTTATAGGTAATTTATTCAAAAGCATCCATTACTTTATCATACCACTTTTTTTTCTTTCCATCTTTTATATTTTGCCCAAAAGTTGCAGAAAATTCTTTTAGAAGTTCTTTTTGTTTTTCAGTTAATTTTTTTGGAACCTCAACAACTACTGTAACATATTGATCTCCTCTAATTTTAGAATTTCTTATATGAGGCACACCTTTTCCTTTTAATCTAAATCTAGTATGTGTCTGCGTTCCTTCTTTTATTTCATATTTAACATTACCATCTATTGTAGGCACTTCTAATTCAGCTCCAAGTGTTGCTTGTGCGAAGGATATTGGTAAAGTATAATATATGTCTACCCCTTGTCTTTCAAAAAATTCATGTGCTTTTACATATACTGTTACTAATAAATCTCCTCTAGGTCCACCATTTGTTCCAGGTTCACCTTTTCCATTTAATCTAATGCTTTGACCATTATCGATACCCGCTGGAATGTCTACAGCAATTTTTTTCTTCTTTCTTACATAACCTGTTCCACGACAACTTGAACATTTATCTTTTATAATTTTTCCAGTTCCACCACAAGCATTACATGTCTTAACACTTGTAACATTACCAAACATAGTTTGTTGATTATATCTAACTTGACCAGAACCATTACAATGTGGACATGTTTCTGGTTTTGTTCCTTTCTTAGCACCACTACCTGAACAATCTTCACACACTTCTGAAACTACGACCTCTATTTCCTTTTCTACACCAAAAACAGCTTCTTTAAAACTTAGTGTTACTGAAGTTTTTAAACTAGCGCCTTTTGTAGGAGCATTAGCGTTTCTTCTTCTACTTCCACCGCCGCCAAAGAAATCTCCAAATATATCTCCAAATATATCTCCAACATCTGAAAAATCAAATCCTCCAGCTCCACCGCCACCATTACTAAACGCTGAATGTCCAAATTGATCATACTGAGATCTTTTTGAAGAATCACTTAAGATTTCATACGCTTCCGTAGCTTCTTTAAATTTATGTTCAGCAGTTTCATCTCCTGGATTCATATCTGGATGATATTTCTTTGCTAGTTTTCTATACGCCTTTTTAATATCAGCATCACTAGCACTTCTACTTACACCTAATGTTTCATAATAATCTCTTTTATCTGCCATAATATCCACCTACCTCATTTTAATTAATATAACTAAATGAAAATACCCCTATCTCATATGCGAAATTAAGAGTTTTTCTATAAGATTAAATTTTGTATTAAATTCACCACAATATATATTATTTTAAGTATAACAATTATTCTACATAAAATGAATATTACATACAAATATAGTTATATACTATGGTCAAACTAATGCATCTAGTTATAATCTGCTACACTTTAGAAAAGCCAAAGACCAATGTCTTTGGCTTTTTCACAATTTTATATTTTACACTTCTTTGAAGTCTGCGTCAACTACATCATCATCATTATTTTGTTGTTGTGGTTCTTCTGGTGCTCCTTGAGCCCCTTGAGCAGCTCCTGCTTGTTGATATAATTTTTGAGAAAGTTCTCCAAAAACAGTCATTAAAGCTTCTTTAGCTACTTTAATTTCTTCAACATTAGCGTCAGTCATATTTTCAATAGTTGATTTTCCAAGAACTTCTTTAAGCTTAGCAACCTCAGATTCAACTTTTTCTTTTTCAGCTGCATCAACTTTATCGCCTAATTCATTTAATGTTTTTTCAGTTTGGAATACAAGTGAATCTGCTTCGTTTCTTACATCTATTGCTTCTTTTCTCTTCTTATCTTCTTCTTCAAAGCTCTTTGCATCATCAACAGCTTTATTTATTTCATCATCAGATAAGTTTGTACTAGCTGTAATTGTGATGTTTTGTGATTTTCCAGTTCCAAGATCTTTTGCTGTAACATTAACAATACCATTAGCGTCTATATCAAAAGTAACTTCAATTTGAGGCACTCCTCTACGTGCTGGTGGAATACCATCTAATTGGAATCTTCCAAGTGTTTTGTTGTCTTTAGCAAATTCTCTTTCACCTTGAACTACATGTATATCAACTGCTGGTTGGTTATCAGCTGCAGTTGAGAATACTTGGCTCTTCTTAGTTGGAATTGTAGTATTTCTTTCGATTAATTTAGTAGCAACACCACCTAAAGTTTCAATTCCAAGTGATAAAGGAGTTACGTCAAGAAGTAAAATGTCTCCTGCTCCTGCTTCACCAGATAATTTTCCACCTTGAATAGATGCACCAATTGCAACACACTCATCTGGGTTAATACCTTTAAATGGTTCTTTTCCTGTTAGTTTATTAACTGCATCTTGAACTGCAGGAATACGTGTTGAACCACCAACTAATAATACTTTATCAAGTTCAGAAGCTGAAAGTCCTGAATCATTTAATGCATTATTTACAGGTCCCATTGTTTTTTGTACTAAATCAGATGTTAACTCATCAAATTTAGCTCTTGTAAGTGTGATATCTAAATGTTTTGGTCCCTCTTGGGTAGCTGTGATAAATGGTAAGTTAATATTAGTTGTTGTTGCTGATGATAATTCTTTCTTAGCTTTTTCTGCTGCTTCTTTTAATCTTTGAACAGCCATTTTATCATTTGTTAAATCTATTCCATCTGAAGTCTTGAATTCGCTAATTAGATAATTCATAACACGATCATCAAAGTCATCTCCACCTAGTTTGTTGTTACCACTAGTAGCTAATACTTCAATAACACCGTCACCTATTTCAATAATAGATACATCAAATGTTCCTCCACCAAGATCATACACCATTATTTTTTGTTCATTTTCGTTATCAAGTCCATATGCTAATGCAGCAGCTGTAGGCTCATTAATAATTCTTTTTACTTCAAGACCAGCAATTTTACCTGAATCTTTTGTTGCTTGTCTTTGGCTATCAGTAAAATATGCAGGAACTGTAATAACAGCTTCAGTTACTTTTTCTCCAAGATAGCTTTCAGCGTCAGATTTTAACTTTTGTAGAATCATAGCAGATACTTCTTGTGGAGAATATTTTTTATCTTCTATATTTACTCTATAATCTGTTCCCATATGTCTCTTAATAGAAGCTACTGTTTTATCTGGATTAGTAATTGCTTGTCTTTTAGCTGGCTCTCCTACTAATCTCTCTCCATTTTTAGTGAAAGCAACAACTGATGGTGTTGTTCTTATTCCTTCTGCATTAGCAATTACTACTGGTTTTCCACCTTCCATAACTGCAACACATGAATTAGTTGTACCTAAATCAATTCCAATTATTTTTCCCATTTTCATTTTCCTCCTTCAAATCATATAATTAGTCATTTATACTACTTTCTCACCACAATATCCTATGCAATCATGATAATGAGAAATTGAGTTATATGACGTTTCTTCTTTTATAAGTAAAGTTGATTATATATATAAGATGTACAATTAAAATTGAACATTCTATATTTCTTTTTAATTAACTACCTTCACCATACTATGTCTTAATACAGTGTCATTATACATATATCCTTTTTGGAATACTTCTGAAACAATATTCTCTCCATATTCCTCATCTTCAGCATGTGTTACTGCATGATGAAAATTAGGATCAAACTCTTTACCTTCTGCATCAATTGGTTCAACTCCTAGTTCACTCATAGCACTTACTAGCTGTTTAAAAATCATTTCAACCCCTTGAGTAAAAGGCAATTCTTTTTCTTCGTCTGAAATACTATCTAAGGCTCTTTCAAAATTATCAACAATTGGTAATAATTTCTCTAATGTTTCTTTTGCACCATTTTCATACATCATTGATTTTTCTCTTATAGTTCTTTTTCTAAAATTATCAAATTCTGCCATTGTTCTTTGTAATTTATCTACATATTCTTTTACTTCTTTTTCTTTTTCTTTGAGTTTATTTTTCATTTCATTATCTCCATTAGAATCATCATTAACTAATTCAACATCTTCAGCTTTTTCTAATTCTTCATCGGTAATTTCTTTCTTATCTTCTTCTTCAACATTTTCTTGGTTTATTTCTTTTGTAATTTCTTCTTCAGTTATTTTTTCTTCTGTCACTATATTACCACCTTTCTATTTTTATTTAAGTAATTACAAAACTACATTCAGTTGTCTTTAATACAATATGTTGGATTCCCGCTTATAATAAGAACTACATATTGTATTGTAAATAATTAAAATCCTTAGTTTTGCAATTACCTATTTTAATCTATTAATAATTTTTTCCATTTTAGACATTACCGATGATAATGATGAAATTGCATTCTCATAATCCATCCGCTTAGGTCCAATAATTCCAATAAACCCAACGTTTTCTTCTCCTAATTTATAAGTAGTCGTAATCAAACTACAATCTTTCATTTCTTCTAACATATTTTCATTACCAATAGTAACTTTTATATCCACATTACCTTCTTGTAATCCAGTATAAACCATGTCTTTTAATACTTTTTTTTCTTCAAGTCTATGCATTAAATTGGTTGCTTTTGCAATATCATTAAATTCAGGAAATTTCAATATATTAGTAGCTCCAGAAGTATAAACTTCTGTATCATCAATTGATTTAATAGTATCAAATATTGCGTCTAATACTTTATTAACAATATCTACATTGTTTCCAGCAAACTTCTTTAAATCTTGAATTAACGGTAAATTAATTTGTTCTAATGTAAGACCATATAACTGTTCGTTAAGCACAAAAGTTAATCTATTTAACATGGTTTGATGTACAGGTTCATTAATATTAATCATATAATTCTTAATTATGTTTCCATCAGTAACTATAACAGCTAATATCTTTTTATCTTCTATACTTATAAGTTGCACATTTTTTATCTTAGCTCTTTTAATTTGAGGCGATGAAACTATAGTTGCATAGTTTGTTTCATTGGCTAACATTTTTGCAATATTTTCTAATAAAGATTCTATTCTATCTACTCGTTGAAACAAATCCTCAATATATAGACCTTTAGCAATTTCTTGATTGTAATTATTCATTATTTTATCTACATATAGTCTATATCCTTTATCAGAAGGTATTCTACCAGCTGATGTATGTGGTTGAAGTATAAGCCCCAACTCTTCAAGATCAGACATTTCATTTCTAATAGTTGCTGGACTTATTCCAAGATCATAATTTTTTGATATTGTTCTTGAGCCAACTGGTTCAGCAGTATCAAGATAATTTAAAATTATTGCACGTAAAATCTTTATTTTTCTATCGTTTAGTTCCATGTTATCACCACCTATTAATGTTCATATCTAATTTACTAAAGCTAGAACTTACATCTAAGATTAAGTAGTACTTAGAAACATAACTTTTAATAATTTATATTCTTCTTGTTAGCACTCACCTCGAATGAGTGCTAATGGCTTGAGATAAAAATATCACTTGCAGGTTAATTTGTCAAGTAATTTTATAAAATTTTTATATTTTTTTTTAGGAAATTAAAATCTTTAGTTTTGCAATTACCTAAGATTTATCTAATAAGAAATTAGACAATACTACATTACTAATATCAATTCCTTTTTCCGTTAACTTTACTCTATAAGCATCTTCATATAAAAGCTTTTTTTGAGTAAGTTCTTTAATAACTTCTTTATAGTATAAATCAACTTCTTCTCCCCATCTATCATTAAATTCTTGCTTATTTATCCCATCTAATAGTCGTAATCCTAAAAACATATATTCTTCTATAGAAGTAAGTTTATCTATTTTTTGTATATCTTCTTTTAGTAAATTAATCTCACCATTTAATTGTATATAATTATTAATATCACTAATGTTTTTATATCTATAGCCATTAAAATAAGAAGATGCTCCAAGTCCGATACCAATATACTCAAATTCTTTCCAATAAACTGTATTATGATAACATTCCTTGCCTTTTTTAGCAAAGTTAGATATCTCATAGTGTTTATAGTAATTTTCTTCTAAGATATTATGAACTAACCAATACATATCTCGCTCTATCTCTTCATTAGGTAAAAATAATTTATTATCATTATAAAGTTTATTAAAAAGTGTTCCTTCCTCAATAATTAATCCATAACAAGAAATATGTTCTGGATTTAACTTAATTATATTATTAAGATCACTTTCTAGTTCTTTAATTGTTTGATTAGGTAATGCAAACATTAAATCTATATTAATATTTTTCACCCCTGTATTTCTTAATAATTCATAGCTTAATAAAAACTCTTCCAAAGTATGAATTCTTCCAAGTTTCTTTAAAGCAATATTATTGCATGATTGAAGCCCAACGCTAACTCGATTCACATTATATCTTAATATAGTTTCTATTTTTTCAAGTGTAAGAGTTCCTGGATTAGCTTCTATCGTAATTTCTGCATTTTTATCTATATCGTAATATTTTTTAATCGCAAGCAATATAGATGAAAGTTGATTACAGGATAAAATAGACGGTGTTCCACCGCCTATAAAAATACTCTTTATTTGATATCCTTTTGTTAATTCACTATAATTTTTAATCTCATTATTTAATGCATTTATATAATTCTCTATCTTTTTATCTTCATTATCAAAAGATAAAAAATCACAATAATTACATTTGCTCTTACAAAAAGGAATATGGATATATAAACTTAAATCTTTCATTTCATCACCTATTCATCAAGCTTAAGTACACTCATAAATGCTTGTTGTGGCACTTCTACATTACCTACTTGGCGCATTCTTTTCTTACCTTTTTTCTGTTTTTCAAGTAATTTTCTTTTTCTTGATATATCTCCACCATAACATTTTGCAAGAACATCTTTTCTCATCGCTTTTATCGTCTCTCTAGCAATAATTTTATTACCAACAGCTGCTTGTATTGGTATTTCAAATAAATGTCTTGGTATCTCTGTTTTTAATTTTTCAGCTATTTTTCTTCCTCTTTCATATGCCTTGTCCTCATGTACAATGAAAGATAACGCATCTACTACCTCTTTATTAATTAATATATCTAGTTTGACTAGTTGGGATTCTTTATACCCTACTAATTCATAATCAAAAGAAGCATATCCTCTAGTTCTTGATTTTAATGAATCAAAAAAATCATATATAATTTCATTAAGTGGAAGTTCATATGTTAACATAGCTCTTGTTTCCTCGATATAATCCATACCAAAGTACTCACCACGCCTATCTTGGCATAATTCCATTACTGCTCCAATATACTCAGTTGGAACCATAATCTCAGCCTTAACAATAGGTTCTTCCATTAACTTAATTTCTGATAAATCTGGTAAATCAGTAGGATTAGCTAAATCAATAACCTCTCCATTGGTTTTATATACTTTATAGATAACACTAGGTGCAGTTGTTACTAAATCAAGGTTATATTCTCTTTCTAAACGTTCTTGAATAATTTCAAGATGTAGTAGACCTAAAAACCCACACCTAAATCCAAAACCTAGAGCAATTGAAGTTTCTGGTTCAAAATTAAGAGCAGCATCGTTTAGTTTTAGTTTATCAAGTGCATCTCTTAAATCTTGGTATTTGGAACCATCTGCAGGATACATACCACAAAATACCATTGGATTAACATTTTTATATCCTGGTAATGGTTCTGAAACAGGATTATCTACATATGTTATTGTATCACCAACTTTGGTATCTTGTACATTTTTAATGCTAGCTGTAATATATCCTACTGTACCTGCTTGCAAAGACTCAGCAGGAATAAATTGCCCCGCACCAAAATAACCAACTTCTACAACCTCAAATTCTTTATTTGTAGCCATCATAAGTATTTTCATACCTTTTTTAACATGTCCTTCTTTTACTCTACAAAAAACAATAACCCCTCTATACGGATCATATAATGAATCAAATATTAATGCTTTTAAAGGTGCATTATTGTTACCAGTAGGTGCAGGTATATCTGTTACTATTTTCTCAAGAACTTCTTCAATATTTAGTCCCTCTTTCGCAGATATTAACGGTGCATCTTGTGCGTCTAGACCAATTACATCTTCTATCTCTGCCTTAACCCTATCTGGTTCAGCACTAGGTAAATCAATTTTATTTATAACCGTTAAAATTTCCAAGTCATGTTCAAGTGCTAAATAAACATTAGCCAAAGTTTGAGCTTCAATTCCTTGAGCTGCATCAACTACTAAAACTGCTCCTTCACATGCCGCTAAACTTCTAGATACTTCATAATTAAAATCTACATGTCCTGGAGTATCAATTAGGTTAAAGATATATTCTTTGCCATCTTTAGCTTTATAAACTAACCTAACAGCTTGGGCTTTTATTGTTATTCCTCTTTCACGTTCTAAATCCATGTTATCCAACACTTGAGCTTGCATTTCTCTAGTTGTCAATAATCCTGTTAATTGAATTATTCTATCTGCTAATGTTGATTTTCCATGATCTATATGTGCAATTATACAAAAATTCCTTATATTTTCCTGATTAAATTCTGCCACAGACCAACATCCTCCTTAGTCCATTTTCTGTTGGTTAAGTAATTGCGAAACTACATTAAGTTGATTCTTTAATACAATATGTTGGGTTCCCGCTTATAATAAGACCTACATATTGTATGTAAAGAATTAAAATGTTAAGTTTCGCAATTACCTATTTTCTGTTGGTTATTATAGCATATATAAGTATATTTTAGCAACAAAAATGAATTATTTAATAACTTCGTATAATATTCTTGCCAAAGGCTCCATTGCATTCATTGCTTCTTCAACAGTATTTGTTTGAGCACCAACTTCAATTAACAATGACTTAGGTTTAAGATGTAGATTATACCTATATCCTCTTAAATAAATTTTTCTAGTGAAATTAGGATATAATTCATTTGCTTTTAATTGCATCTGAAGACTAAAAGCCATGTTATCTGTAACATATTTATTCGGCATAACTTTATACAACGCTAGCCCATTAAAAAACATAATCTTAGCTGTGGACTTTCCATCTATCTCATTTAATAATTTAAAATTCCCTTTAATTCCATCTCTATGTATATCCATTAACACTTCTATAGATGGATTTTCTTTTATAATACTTTTAAGAGGTGCTTCTATTCGTTGATATGCCTCATTCCTATCTATTTTACCATTAATTATATCGTATTCTTTTCTATGATGTAAAACTTCAATATTGTATTTTTCTTCAAGTATTCTTTCAAGTTCATCTCCTAAACCAACAACTGTATGCTCCTTATTACCTTTTACGCTATCTACGAAACTTTCTTGAGAGTGAGTATGATATATTAATACTTTTGGACCTTTATCATTCATATTAATAGACATATCTTTACTCAAAAATTTATCCATAGGAAAATTCTGTTTAGTAAGATTAATACTTTTATCAATAGTATATAGATTTGATTGCAAAAATCCAAAATTATTCAGTTGCTCTAAAGTATAGTTTTTCACGTTAATAACAGGTGTCTGTTCTTCAAGAGTATGTGTAGCAAAAAAACTTTCATCATGCTCATAATGTTCTAGTTCATTCTTAATTTTATTATCTTTTATATTAATTCTTGGAAAGTTCTCTGATACCGTACTATAAGTATAATCACGAATATTAAGCATAAATGATATTAGCGGTATGTTATAGCCATATAATACTTCTATTTTATTATTATTACTAATTTCTGAATTGCTTTTAGTATTATTTTTTAGATAATACTCAACAGAAGGATTCATAGAGTTTATTATCCTTGAAAAAAAAGAAGAATTTATATCATCATATACTATATTTTTGAAGTTAATAACTTCATTAAAAAAATATAATCCTAATAATTTAATTAAAATAAAAATAGTTAGAACTATTAATATTAACAAATATATAATAGAAATTTTTTTATTTCTGTTATTAATTAAATATGATTTATTCATTTAATCACCTATCCTAATGTAAAATTTATACCTTAGATAATTTATAATTAATAATAATTATGTAATTATCTTACCTTATAAAATATATTTTTGGACAAGGTGATTTATTACTAAACAAAAAAATTCAAGATAAAAATTTTGTAATTTCATCAAATTCCATACTAGGTTGAAGCATAATATTTAATGAAGATGCTATAATATTACTTAATCTTTTTATGACTGCATCAATTTCTTTTGGAGTAACAAACATATTTCCAACATAAGGGTATAGAATTTCTTTAATTAATTGATACTTTTCTTGTTCACTAATATTATTTATCATATCATATATTTCAGAGTTTTCTTTTGCTTGTTTTTTCATCTCAACAAGTAATTCTTCCATTGTATCATTTACAATTGTTGCAGCATCTACAACTGTAGGTACGCCAATTGCTATTACTGGCACTCCAAGTGATTCTTTTGTAAGTCCTTGACGCCTATTTCCTACTCCTGAACCTGGATGTACCCCTGTATCTGCAATCTGTATAGTTGAATTAACTCTACTTGTACGTCTAGAAGCAAGGGCATCAATTGCAATTACAACACTAGGTTTAACTTTATTAACAATACCCTGAATAATTTCAAATGTTTCCATCCCTGTTTGTCCCATTACACCAGGTATAATAGCACTTACTTTATTTAGACCATCTCCTTCTGGCTCTCCAAATTCTTTAAACAAATGACGAGTAACTAAAATATTAGATACTGCCCTAGGTCCAAGTGAATCTGGTGTTACATCTCTATTTCCAAGTCCAACAATTAATACTGTCATATCTTTGTCTACTTTAACTAATTCATTTAATTGCTTAGCTAATTCTCTTACTATTTTTTCATGTGCTTCCGGGTCATTTTGTTTCATTAATTCACATTCCATTGTTATATAACTTCCGATAGGCTTATTAAGTTCCTTTGCGCCATATTCATCTAAGATATTAACTTTTGTAATAGATAGATCAATATCATTAATATTGTCTACAATAACCTCTACACCTTTTATTTCAACATCTTCTTCTCCAACCATTTCTCTTGCTTCAATAGCTAAATCCGTTCTAACATTATATTGTTCTTCTATCTCATTTAAAGTTTCTTTATTTTTATTATTCATATATTATTAATCCCTTCTCTAATATATATTAAGTAATTTCAATACCAATTTATTCTTTAATACAAACAATATTTTTTCCAATTATTTTTAATATATTCATTGACTTATTTTATATAATATATTAAAATACAAGAGTATGTAAATGTGCGATATTTATTTAGAGTCCAAAAAGACTTAAGATCATTAATTGGTCTATAAATAAATGTTTAGTTTCCACTCCCACTGCGAAACAAAACTATTTATAAAAATTTTGGAGGTTATTGCATTGGCAAATATTAAATCAGCAAAAAAAAGAATTTTAGTTACACAAACAAAAACAGAAAGAAATAAAGCTATCAAATCAAGAGTTAAAACAGAAACTAAGAAAGTATTCGCAGCTGTTGAATCCGGAGATAAAGCAGCCGCTGAAAAACAACTTTTAGTAGCTACTTCTTGTATTGATAAAGCTAAATCAAAAGGTGTTTATCATAAAAACACTGCTGCAAGAAAAATTTCTCGTTTAACAAAAGTCGTAAATAACGCATAAGCGAGTTAAAGTAAAAACCGTACAATTGTACGGTTTTTTTAATTGGAAGTGTTATATAATTGATCTTGCGCTGACCGACCGCTTCTCAGGGTAAGGCAAGCAAAATCAATTATATAACACAAATTTTTAACTATATTTCATAATAATAACTTCTACACCTATCTTAGAATCTATCTTTCCAGTTTTTATTTTATAATCAATATCCAAGCAATCTTTTAAGGCTTCATTTAATCTATTTACAGTCATATTCCTTCCTTGTTTCAAACATTCTCTTACTATAAAAGGAGCTAGTTTAATTTCTTTAGCAATATCTCTTTCGTTTAGTCCTTTTTGAGATAATAATTTACTTTGTAAAATTAGTCTAAATTGACGTATAAGCATAAATAAAATTCTTCCTGGTGGCTCCTTAGATATTATCATATCATTATATAATAGTACTGCTTTTTCTCTTTTGTTTTGACCCATAGCACTTACTAGTTCAAATATCTTGCTCTCTATACTCCTAGTACAAATTTCATTAATAGACTCTTTTGTTATAATATTATTTTCTTTATTATACATAATTAGTTTTTCTAATTCACTATTAATATTTGACATATCTATTCCTACTATGGTTAAAAAATGCTTAGCCGTACTTTTTTCGATTTTTTTTCCTTCAGTATGTAATTTTTGACCTATCCATTTTATTAAATCATTCTCTGATAATTTATTAAAGCTAGCGACATATCCATTTTTATTAATTAATTTATATAACTTACTTCTTTTATCAATGTCATCTTCAATAAAGATAACAGTAGTAGACTCAGGTATATCAGAAATCCTATCCGCCAATTTAGCAGCATCATTACTCTTTCCCTTAAAGAGTTTTACATAACTAACTACAATAACTCTTCTATCTGCAAAAAAAGGTAATGTTTCAATAGCATCAAATAATTTTTCTATATTTATATTACTTTTATCAAAAAAATCATAATTCATAGTTGAATTAATATCATCTACTAATTCATTAAGTATCTTTTTTAAATACATATCCAATAAATACTTTTCTTCTCCATGAAATAAATATAAATTATAAAACTCTTTATTTTGCAATTGTTTTTTTAACTCTTTCATTTGTGTTTACTCCTATTATTTTTAATATGGTATATCATTTGCTCAACTTTCACACCTTTAATTTATACTTAATTCTAAAATTTATTGCTGACATCTTAAACATTTATGTCTGTTACTGTAATATGTACTTATTCCAATATTATTACCATCTGTAGAAATGGTTATAGCTCCATCTTCTGATGTATTGAATATAGGAATACTAAACTCATTGTATCTTTTTACAACCTCTTTATGAGGATGACCATAGCTATTTCCTCTACCAGCACTTATAATTGCAATTTGAGGCATAACGTTTTCAATAAATTTTTGTGTTGAAGATGTTTTTGACCCATGATGGGGTACTTTTATTATATCGCTTTTTATTCGATATGCAATATTTTCATTTATAACGTGTTCCTCTTCTTTTTCTATATCACCAGTCAATAACTGTTTGTAACATTTATATTTTAATTTTAAAACTAAAGAATATGCATTATTATTATGAAATACAGTTGTATCATTTAATGGAAATAAAGATTCCAAAGATATATCTCTACCTTTTATCACATCACCCTCCTTGATATAGATAATATTAACTTTTTTCTTATTAGCTTTTGCTAGTAGCTCTTTTAATAAATAATCATCTTCTGTCTTATTTTTATATGCATAAGGTATAATTAATTTATCTACTTTAAAACAATCTATCAATTCAATTAATCCACCAATATGATCTCTATCACTATGAGTCATAATTAAACAATTAATTTTACTAATTCCGTTATATTTTAGATACGGCCTTAAAATATAATAACCAGTATCTTTATCGTTTACACCCTTTCTTTTAGTTCCTCCTCCATCGACAACAAAAACTTCTTTACTAGGCGATATAATAACAGCACTATCCCCTTCTCCTATATCTAAATGAGTTACTTTAAGAGATTTGGGTAAAATTAAAAACACACTATTAACTATTATAAATACTAAAAAGAGAATTCCCATGTATTTTTTTATTGATGTATACTTATCTTTATACTTTTTAACATTTAAAATAACTAATAATATTAGAAAAGCTATCAAAAGCAACAAATTAATCATTCTAGGTTTACCTATAATAATATTGTGATAAGGCATATTCGATGTAACTTCACAACAAAAATCATAGAATTTAAGTATATAAAAAACTACGCCCGCAAAAATCTTTGCAAGAGATACTGAAAATATTCCAGTTATTATCACAACAAAGCCAAATAATACTACTATTGTCATTAATGGTACTACTAACACATTTACTAATGCAGCATATAAATGTAATTCATAAAAATAATAGATTATTACTGGCATTGTTCCGAGAGTAGCAGCTAAACTAACATTTAATGTACTTATAATATTATTTCTTTTTTGATTATACAAAATATCTAAAGAAGGTTTTATTAAAACTATTCCTAATACTGCTGTAAAGGATAACAAAAAACCCACGTCCCATAAATAAAATGGATTAACAACTAATAAAATAAGCGCACCCATAGAAATAGATGAGAGAATATCATAAGATCTACCAAATAAATAAGCCAAAAGTACAATTGAAAGCATTATAACAGCTCTAACTGTAGATACACTTGATCCTGTTAATATACAATACAATATTAAAAAAACTATAGTTACAATTACACCTTTCTTCTTAGATAGTAGCAAACAAATAATCCAATAAAACCCATATCCTAAAATGGCTATGTGTAATCCTGATATTGCTAATATATGTGAAATTCCTGATTCAGAATATTTGTTCTTAGTATCTATAGATAAATAAGATTTCTCTCCTAATATCATTGCTTTCATTACATTTGCCTCATTAGAAGGTAACACATTATCATATATTTTATTAGCTTTAAACCTAATATTATAAAGATATTGTTTCATGGGATAGATAATCTTCATCCATAACTTTTCAGGCTTATTTTCAATAATTCTATACTCTTTTAAAAATAATTTATATTTAATACCTCTAACTCTATAATATTTTTCTTCATCAAATTGACCTTCATTTGTAGGTCTAGTTAGTTTCTTTAAAGATCCATTTACACTAATATAATCACCAATATTTATATTTTTAGTATCCTTACCATACGCTTTAATCTTACCAACATTATTATACACTTTATTACTTATTTTAATTGTATTTGTACCTATAGTTAACTGAACTTTATCATCAATAATATTGATATCAGTAATATAGCCTTCTACGTTACTAGAAACTGTATCTTTTATTAAAAATTGATCAATAGTTTGTTCTCTTTCAATTAAATGACCGTTTATATTTAAATATGCAAAAAAACATATTAACGGAAATGCTACTAATATTTTC
The DNA here is from genome assembly GCA_025210235.1 of Vallitalea sp. GTDB lineage: Bacteria > Bacillota > Clostridia > Lachnospirales > Vallitaleaceae > Vallitalea. The sequence goes on along the minus strand of JAOASG010000037.1, from coordinate 91,023 downwards.
CATGAATATGTCTTATATAAAATTATTGATAATAGTATTATACTAAAAAACAATACAATAATTATAAAAAAATCTTTTACATAGTAACCAATTAATAATCCCATCAAATAAAACAGACAAATAAAAACAGCCGGTCTTTTCATATAAAATTTATCTCCCCAATTAACAGCATTGGGGGAGTAGATAATTTTACTTCTCCCCAATAACTAAATCTAAATCCCTCTCAAAAAGAATATTGAATTGTAAATGTCCTTTAAATTGTTCTTGTTTCTCTCCTTCAATTAAAAATTGAACTTTGTTAATATCAGGAAGTTCTGTCAACGTATTTACAATAGAATATATAGTTAGTAATTCACCTGTTGAACCACCTGTATGTTTTGTTTTAAATTCCTTACTAAAATCAACATAACATACACCTTCACTAATTGAAGTACTTATAATCTTAGTTTCTTCAGGAAGTGTTCTTTCTTCTGATTCTTTCTTTGGACCTTCAATCAATAAGTTTAGTACTGTTTTTTCCAATGGCTCATTAGGATTAATCTCAATTTCTACTTCTTCTGGTATTAAACCAATACCTTCTTCATCTGCAAAATATAACAATACCTTTTTTAAAGTTTTGTTATGTTTCTCTAAATCACCAAGAACTAATTGTTCCTTTGTAATTGCTCCTATTGCTTTTCCATCTGTACCTTTTAAGGGAACTTCTTCTACATATATCTCTACAGCATCAACAAAATCTAATTCTAGAAGAGATGCCGTTAATGACATTCTACATAAATTTTCCTCTACTGTATCTAATTTATTATATTCTTTTGAAAAGTTAAGTACCAACTTGGTCTCATTAAGCTTTGCTTCTAACAATCTAACATTTGATGGAACTGTTTTTATTACATCTGAATCTTTAACACCAGTTTGTAATATTTCAAATATCTCTGTAATTATATCTTCTTTCTTTACACTTACAATGTTAACTTCTTTATCTACTATAGAATTTTTTTTACTATCTGATAAAAATATCTTTATGGTTTTTTCACTTGGATTAGTTTTTCCTTTATTTGATTTATTATAACAACCAGTAAACACTAGTGACAAAATAACAATCATAAAACTAATCTTAAAAATTTTCCCCACTCATAACACCTCCAACGAAATAAGCTCTTAGATTTATATATTTTCACTTATCGGCCTTTTTAGTGGTAAACTCACCTCAAAAGTTGTCCCACTATCCAACTCACTATTACACCTTATAAAGCCATGATGCATTAGTATAGCTTGTTGTGTTATAGATAATCCAAGCCCTGTACCCCCTGTTTCCCTCGAACGTGTTTTGTCAACTCTATAGAATCTTTGGAACACTTTATTTACACTCTCTTTTGGTATACCAATACCTGTATCAATTACAAAAATCTGTGCATTTTCGTAATCTGAATTTAGTTTAACAACTATATTACCATATTCTTTATTGTACTTTATACTATTTTCAATTAAATTAGTTAAAGCAAGCGATATCTTTGTTTCATCTACTTCTGCAATAACTTCTCTATAACTTTCAAAAACCATTTCTACACCTTTAATATCTGCCAAAGGTTTTAATCTCTTTAAAATAGACTCAATAAGTAAATTAAGATTTGTTTCACTTACGTTAAGCTCATTCTCATTCTTATCAAGAGTAACTAATGTAAGTAAATCATTAATTATTGTAGTTTCTCTTTCTATTTCATTACTAATGTCTTCAAAGAATTCTTTATATAATTCCTTGGGCGCATCAGGTTGCATTAATAATGATTCAGCTAATACTTTAACAGAACTAAGCGGTGTTTTCAATTCATGCGATACATTTGCTACAAATTGCCTTCTACTTTCATCAATCTGTTCTAATTTATTAGTCATCTGATTAATTGCTGTACCTATCTCTTCAATTTCATTATTTCCTTTTATAACTATTTTTTCATCCAAATTTCCATCTGTAATTTTATTAATACTAACCAATAGCTTTTTAAAAGGCTTAGTGATTAACCCAGAAAAATTATAACTTAAAGTTAGTATTAGTATAAATAATGCCAATAATATCAAATATGAAATACTTCTTTGACTACTAATTGAATTATTAATATCTTCATAGGAACTAGTTAATATTATAACACCATATACTTCATTTAATTTTTCATCTTTTACAGGCGTTATTACCCTAACTATATTTTTCTTCTTTTTTACAAAAGAACTACTATTTCCCTTTAGGGCATCAATTACTTCCTCTGCAGCATAAGCTTTACCTGTATCAATCTCATTAGAATCAAATGTAACAGTACTTCTTTGATCAAGAATAATTATTCTTTCAAAATCTTGACTACCAATTACACTTACATAATCATTAATACCAGAACTTTCATTTAAAAATCCTTTAACCATTATATTAGTAGCAATAATATTAGCTTGTCTAAACATAGATTTTGTTTTTTCTTTAACATAATAATTCTCTAAAGAATTTATTAAAATATTTGATAATAATATAAGTGGTATAATACTTACAACCACATATGATATAAATATTTTAACTCTTATACTGTTAAATACCTTTTTTGTTTTGATAATAATAACCAACACCCCACTTAGTATGAATAAACTTAGGTTCGCTAGGATTTGGCTCTACTTTTTCTCTTAGCCTTCTTACATGTACATCAACAGTCCTTACATCACCAGGATAATCATATCCCCAAACAATATTTAATAAATTCTCTCTACTATATACTTTATTCGGATGCTTACTAAATAGTTCAAGTAAGTCAAATTCCTTAGCAGTTAAATTTATTTCATCATTGTTAATATATACTCTTCTACTTTCACAATCTATCTTTAGTTCACCAGAGTTAATAACAGCTTCTGAATCATTAGAATTATATTCTGTCTTTATTCTTCTAAGTACTGCCTTCATTCTAGCTTTTAGTTCAAGTATATTAAAAGGCTTTGTTATATAATCATCTGCTCCATATTCAAGACCTAGTATTTTGTCCATATCTTCGCCTTTTGCAGTAAGCATAATAATCGGCATATTAGAAAATTCTCTTATTTGGCGACATACTGTTAATCCATCTATCTTTGGTAACATAACATCTAAAATTACAAGATCATATGGTTTTGTTTTAGCTAAATCAAATGCTTCTTGTCCATCATATGCAACATCTACTATCATATCATCTTGTTCAAGACTAAACTTAATACCTTTAACTATTAATTTTTCGTCATCTACTACTAATATCCTTTTAGACATATTAGCACCTCACTTTACTATAATAGAATCTTTAATTTTATTAAATGCCTCTTGTTTTATGCCACTAATTTTCATTATATCTTCAATAGATTTATAATCTCCATTTTTTTCTCTATACTCAATAATCAATTTAGCTTTTGACTCTCCTATACCTGACAGAGTCATTAATTTTTCAATAGATGCTGTATTTATATTAACAAAATTATTATCCTCATTATCGTATTGAAACTCTCCTGCTTCAATTTGATTTCTACTTGGAAAAATAATTTGTTCACCATCTTTTACACACCTTGCAAGATTTACATAGTCTGTAACTGCTTCTTCAGTTAATCCTCCTGCAAGTTCCAACGCTTCATATACTCTAGCTCCTTCTCTAACCGTATATACACCTTCTTTAGCTACAGAACCACATATATGTACATATATATTTTCTTCTTCCTCTTCTTGTTCGTTATTTTCCTTACTTTCATCAATATCTTCTTTTGAACCACTTGAACTGTCCTCATTAACCAAACCATCTTCATTATTAATTTCAACTTCTACACTGTTCGTTGTATAAGTATAAATAATACCAACTATTAATACTATTAAAAAACCTACTATATAATATAATTTATTCTTCATATCATATCTCCCCATACACTACATATATAGCCTTACTTAATAATGTCCCCTTAAAACAAATATCAAGTTAATAATATGATAAGTTTATATTAATATTTTCTTTTTATTCTTGTCCCATAGTCAATAATATATCTATTATATTCTTTATCCATAAGTGGTGATGAAAAAACAAAATCTGCAGTCGCTACATTAGAAGCTACTGGAATATCATATAAAACAGCAATTCTAAGTAATGCTTTAACATCAGGGTCATGTGGTTGTGCTTCCAATGGATCCCAGAAAAATACTAAAAAATCAATATCATTTTCTATAATTCTAGAACCAATTTGTTGGTCCCCACCAAGCGGTCCACTTTTATATCTTCTAACTGGTAAATTAGTTTCTTTTGCTATTATACTACCTGTTGTTCCCGTAGCATATAAGAAATGTTTTGAAAGTGTTTCTTTATTTTTCGTAACCCATTCAATTAAGTCTTTTTTTCTATTATCATGAGCTACTAAAGCAATATTTTTTTGTTTTCTCATTTTTAAAATTTCTGACATAAATTTCCTCCTTAATAATTTCAATTATAAAATATTAATTTATATTTAAATTTCATATTCTTACACAATTATCTTTATACGTTTAATATATCATTACTATAAGAAAAAATAACGTAAATATTAGTCTGTTTAATAGTGAAGTAAATAAGAATATAAAACTTATTATTCATTGTACCTAAAATCTTACCTTTTTACAATGCATTTAACAAAAATATAATATTTAAATTGATTAATTTATTTGTAATACTTGGAAATAATTGTGGTATAATAAATACATTATGTAAATAATAGATTAAATTAAAATATTAATGGAGTGATAATAATGATAAATAATGGTTTTATTAGAGTTGCATCTGCTACTCCTTCTATTAAAGTTGCAGATGTTAATTTTAATACAAACGAAATAATAAAATTAATAGATAGTGCATTAAGTAATGATGTGTCAATCTTAGTTTTCCCTGAATTATGTATGACTGGTTATACATGTGCAGATTTATTCTTTCAAGAAACTCTTTTAGAGAGTTCATTAGAAAATCTAAATAAATTAACCACCTATTCAACCGGAAAAAATATTTTGTTTGTAGTAGGTATTCCTTTAAAGTATAAAAATGCATTATATAACTGTGCCGCAGTAATTTCCAATGGGAAAATACTTGGTGTTATACCTAAAACCTATATACCAAATTATAATGAATTTTATGAACAACGATGGTTTTCATCTTCAGAAACAATTATTAATGATAATATTACTATTGAAGGACAAAAAATTCCTTTTGGTTCTTCAATTTTATTCCAACATAGTGATAATAAACATTTATGCATTGGTGTAGAAATATGCGAAGACTTATGGTCCCCTATACCTCCAAGTACAATTCATTCAATCAATGGAGCAACTATTATTCTTAATCCCTCAGCAAGTAATGATTTAGTAGGTAAAAGTTCTTATAGAAAGGCATTAGTATCTTCTCAATCAGCAAAAACCATTACATCTTATGTTTATTCTTCAGCAGGATTTGGAGAATCTACTACAGATGTTGTATTTGGTGGGCATTGCTTAATATATGAAAACGGAACCAAATTAAAAGAGAATAAACGCTTTATGTTAAAATCTAATTTGATTTATTCGGATATAGATATTGATAGATTAATGATAGATAGAATTAAGATGAATACCTATTCTAATCATTTAACAACACAATTTAATACAAAATATACTATTATCCCATTTGATTTAGCTCTTATAGAGCATAATAATATTGAAAGATATATTGATCCTCAGCCATTTGTCCCAAACAATATAGAAAAAAGAAGTAATCGTTGTAAAGAAATATTTTCTATACAAACATTAGGACTCGCAAAGAGAATTACACATATTGGTTGTGATAAAGTCATTGTTGGCATTTCAGGTGGATTAGATTCTACCCTTGCTCTATTAGTATGTGCTATGACTTATGATCTTCTAGGTAGAGATAGGAAAAATATAATAGGGGTAACCATGCCGGGATTTGGAACCACAGATAGAACTTATAATAATGCGATCTCCCTTATGAATCATTTAGGGGTAACTATTAAAGAAATTCCAATTAAGGAATCTTGTCTTGTACATTTTAAAGATATTGAACATAATCCTGATAATCATAATACAACCTATGAAAATGTACAAGCAAGAGAACGAACTCAAATACTTATGGATTTATCTAACAAACTAAATGGTATAGTTATCGGTACAGGTGATTTATCCGAAATGGCTCTTGGTTGGGCAACCTATAACGGTGATCATATGGCAATGTATTCTGTTAATACAACTATTCCCAAAACACTTGTTCGATATCTTGTTCAGTGGATAACCGAATATAAAGTTGGAGAAAATGCTAAAGAAGTTCTAATGGATATTCTTGACACACCTGTAAGCCCTGAACTTTTACCTCCTGATAAAAAGACAGGACAAATTAAACAAAAAACTGAAGAAGTTGTTGGCCCATATGAATTACATGATTTCTTCTTATATAACATGCTAAGATATGGTTTTTCTCCAAGAAAAATATATCGATTAGCTCTTCAAACATTTAAAGGAAAATATACTGATGATATAATTAAAAAATGGATAACCACTTTCTACAAACGATTTTTTATGCATCAGTTTAAACGTTCATGCTTACCAGATGGTCCAAAAGTTGGTTCAATTTGTTTATCTCCTAGAGGGGACCTAAGAATGCCAAGCGATGCTGTTTCCAAGCTGTGGCTTGATGAAATTAATAAACTTTAGATAATAATAACTAAAAGACAAAAAATATCAGTTCAACTTACTAATAGTAATTAATAGTTGAACTGATATTTTTATATTATATATTATGCATTATTGTTAAGTTCATTATTTATTAAATGCATCCATATCAGAAATACTAATTCCATCTACTTGAACAACTTGTAGTTCATTAGAATCAATCCAAGAAATATTTCCTTCTTCATCACATACTGCTACCATTGATATCGTTCCTTTTTGCTCATAAGGTAATAAATTCTCAAAAAAATAATTAGGTTTTGATGCGTTGAATGCTCCAAATCCAGTGCCTAGTAATATGTAATTATTTTGTGTTTTTTTATTCTTTACAACAATAGCCATTTAACCCCTCCATTTTCTTCACCCACATACACTAATAATTATTATTAATAAATAAAGGACTCTAACAATATTTTTTCATCTTTATATCTTTTTAATAATTTATTTAATAGTTACTTTATTAAAATATGTTACACAAATATTATGTTTTTGTCAATAAAATATGTAGGTTTTTCTTGATAAATGTCGAAACTTACATAAACAAAAACTTATTGCTAAGAATTCTCATAACATAAATAATAATGTTCTTTAGTTGATTTTACTATAAAAAAAATAAAAGGTCATCTTCAAAAATAGATAACCTTTATTTTTATTAACTATACTTCATTTTTCTTAGCTTCAATAACTTTTTGTTGAACATCAATTGGAGCTTCGTCATATCTCTCAAATTTTTGAGTAAATAATCCTCTACTCTGTGTTATTGAACGAAGATCTGTGGAATATCCATACATTTCAGATTGTGGAACTTCAGCAATAATTTCTTGCTTACCTTTAATAGGATTCATTCCAAGAACACGACCTCTTCTTTTATTAAAATCACCTATAATATCTCCCATATAAGCATCTGGCACAATTACTTTTACACTTACAATAGGCTCTAATAACACAGGTGATGCTTCTTTTATTCCTTTCTTAAATGCCACCGTTGTGGCTATCTTAAATGCCATTTCAGAAGAATCTACTGGATGATATGACCCATCTACTAGTGTTGCCTTTATCCCTACTACTGGATATCCTGCTAGAACACCATGTAAAACTGATTCCTGTAATCCTTTTTCTACTGCAGGAAAATAATTCTTAGGAACAGACCCACCAAATATCTTTTCTTCAAAAACAAAAGGAGTTTCTCTATCACCAGAAGGTTCAAATTCAATATGAACATCCCCATATTGTCCATGACCACCAGATTGCTTTTTATGCTTGCCTTGTACTTTTACCTTTTTCTTTATTGTTTCTCTATAAGGAACTTTAGGTTTCTTAAGCTCAACACCTACTTTAAATTTTGATTCTAATTTACTTATTACTACATCAAGATGTTGTCCTCCAACACCATATAATAATTCTTGATGGTTCTCAGAATCTAATTGTACTTTAATTGTTGGATCTTCTTCCATTAATTTATGAAGCCCTGAAGATATTTTTTCTTCATCACCTTTTGTTTTAGGAAAGACTGCTCTGCATGCAAGTGATTCAGGAAAACTAATACCTTCTAACTTAACGGGTCTACTCTTATCACATAAAGTATCTCCTGTACTTGTTTTACTTAATTTCGCAACCGCTCCAATATCTCCTGCTCTTATTTCTTTTACTTCAATTTGTTCCTTACCTCTTAAAACATATATATGAGAAATTCTCTCACTTTCCTCTTTATTAACATTAAGATAAGTAGAATCTGCTTTTAAAACACCAGAGTATACCCTAAACAATGATAACCTTCCTATATATGGATCTACTATAGTTTTAAATACTAAAGCACTCATCGGCTCATCTTTATCACATACTACGTCTACTTCTTTATTGTTTTCTGGATCTATCGCTTTTACTGTTGTATGCTCCTCTTTTGGTGCAGGCATATATTTAACAATAGAGTTAAGCAATACTTGAACTCCTGTATTTTGAATACCCGAACCACATAATACAGGTACAATCGTTCCATCAATAACTCCATTATGAAGAGCTGTTTGAATTTCTTCTAAGGTAAATTCTTCACCTTCAAAATATTTTTCCATGAGTACTTCATCACTCTCAGCTACTGCTTCCAGAATCATTTCTCGAACAGGCTCTAATTCATCACTCATTCCATCTGGTATTTCACATTGCTCCACATGATCTTTAACAAATTTCCTTCCCTTCATTTTAACTACATTAACAAAGCCAATAAAATGTTCTCCCTCTCTGATTGGAACTTGAAAAGGTGCAATACTTTTACCAAAAATATCCTTTAATTGATCTAATACAGATTTCAAACTTGACTGATCATCATCCATATCAGTTACAAATACTATTTTGGGTATTTCCATTTCATCAGCATATTCCCAAGCTTTTTCAGTTCCAACCTCCACACCAGACTTTCCTGAAACAACAATTATTGCACTATCAGCTACTCTAGTTGCTTCTTTTGCTTCTCCCATAAAATCAAAATACCCTGGTGTATCTAACATATTAATCTTACACTCTTGCCATTCAATTGGAATGCACGAAGTGTTTATTGAAAATCCTCTTCTAATTTCTTCTTTATCAAAATCACTTAGAGTATTTCCTTCTTCAACCTTTCCTTGTCTCTTAGTTATTCCTGTAACGTTTGCCATAGCTTCTATTAAAGTAGTTTTACCACTTCCACCATGACCTAAGAGTACTACGTTACGAATTTGTTCAGATGAGTAGACATTCATGGATTTTTCCCCCAATCATTGGAATATTTTTTACAAAGTCAGTAAATGCAACGAGATATTTTTAATATTTACTCAAAAATTCTTGTTACCATTTAATTATACCACTAAATAGGTTATATAATTAATATTCTTTTATAATCATTAATTTCCTTTCTAGAATTCAAAAAATATTTGTTTTTATCGTATTTTTTTCACTTTATTTAAATGCCACATTATATAATGGCTAATTATATTTATCTCAAATCTAAATGTCCGTATTTTTTTAAATATTCCATAATTAAAAATATCCAAATAATCATTTAACCAATCTTAAATTCACAAAAAACTATACAGTAATAATTCATTTCACTTTCCAGCTTTAAAGTGTTGACATAAGAGTCTATTAAGCGTAAAATATAACAAACCAAAAAATATGTTTTACATATAAAGTTTATGATAAAATAAATGTAATATGATATAAGAAAAGAATTGTAAAGGAGAATTTTAAAATGATTAATTGCAGAAAAGAAGTTAAAGCTTTAAAAGCGTATGTCCCTGGTAAACCTATAGAAGATGTAAAAAGAGAATATAATCTTGAAAAAGTAATTAAACTTGCTTCTAACGAAAATCCTTATGGTTGCTCTGAAAAAGCTAAAAACGCTATTATCAAAACATTAGAGGCACCATCTATATATCCTGATGGTAATTGCACAAGTTTAAGAAATGAAATCTCAACCAAAATGAATATACTACCTAATCAACTTATTTTTGGTGCTGGTTCTGATGAAATTATATCCATGATTGCTCGTACTTTTATCAGTCCTTCTGATGAAGCAATAACTTGTACCCCAAGTTTTCCTCAATATAAAGCATCTGTTACTGCTATAGGGGGTAAGATAATTGAAGTACCCCTTACTAATCATACTTATGACTTAAATGGAATACTTGAGAAAGTAACTGAGCGTACAAAGATAATATTTATTTCTAATCCCAATAATCCAACTGGAACAATAATAACACAGAAGGAACAATTAGACTTTATTAAAAAGATTCCTAATAATATTTTAATTGTACTTGACGAAGCTTACTATGAGTATGTTTATGATGATAACTATCCTGAATCATTACCATTACTTGAAGAATATAGCAATCTTATAATTCTTAGAACTTTTTCAAAAATGTATGGCTTAGCTTCTTTGCGTATAGGATATGGTATATCTAATCCAGAAATTATAGACTATCTTAATAGAGTTCGTGGCCCTTTTAATGTAACATCACAAGCTCAAGCAGGAGCATTAGCTTCTATACAAGATAATGATTTTGTTACTAACACTTTTAAGTTAAATAAATCAGTTAAAGAATATACTTACAAAAAATGTGACGAATTAGGGTTTGATTATATTAAAACCCATGGTAATTTTATTATGATTGATTTTAGAAAACCTAGTCTTGAATTATTTGTAGAATTACAAAAAAAAGGTATTATAGTTAGACCTGGATTCTATTTTGGTATGGATACTTACCAACGTGTAACACTAGGTTCTCAAGAAGAGATGGAAATTTTCTTTGAAATTATTGAAAATTTACTATAGTTATCGAAGTTAATTAAGGAGGTATAAATAATGATTATTGTAATGAAACCTGATGTAAATAAACAACAAATTAATAATGTTATTTCTTTAGTAGAAAATCATGGGCTTAAAACCCATTTATCTTGTGGTGACCAAGTTACTATTATTGGTGTTGTTGGTGATAAATCCAAATTATCAAAATGTAATATTGAATTATTAGGTGGAGTAGAGAAAATTGTCCCAGTAACAGAAAGCTATAAACTAGCTAATAAGAAATTCCATACTACTTCATCAACTGTTAAAGTTAGAGATGTAGTAATAGGTGGTGACCAATTTACTATAATGGCAGGTCCATGTGCTATTGAAAGTGAAAAACAAATAATTGAAACTGCACATGCAATAAAGAAATCTGGTGCAACAATGTTAAGAGGCGGTGCTTATAAACCTCGTACATCACCATATTCTTTCCAAGGATTAGAAGAAGAAGGTCTAAAATATATGGCAACTGCTCGCGAAGAAACAGGACTTCCTATTGTATGCGAAGTTATAAGTCTTCAATCAGTTGAAACAGCATATAAATATGTTGATATGTTTCAAATTGGCGCCAGAAATATGCAAAATTTTTATTTATTAAAAGAAATCGGAAAAACTAAAACACCTGTATTATTAAAAAGAGGTTTATCAGCAACTATTGATGAATGGTTAAATGCAGCTGAATATATTATGAGTGAAGGTAACGAAAATGTAGTTCTATGTGAAAGAGGTATTCGAACATTTGAAACAGCGACAAGAAATACCCTTGATATTAGTGCAATACCTATAATCAAGCAAAAAAGTCATCTACCTGTTATTGTTGATCCATGCCATGCAACAGGTAAAAGAGCATATGTAAATCCTTTATCAAAGGCTTCAATAGCCGTAGGTGCTGATGGTCTTATGATTGAAGTTCATCCAAATCCATCTGTAGCACTATCTGATGGCCCACAATCTCTTCCACCAGATGAATTTGATAAACTATGCAACGAATTACGACCATTTTCTAAGCTTGTTGGGAAAAACCTATAATGGATATAAATAAAATTGGCTTTATTGGGCTAGGTCTAATAGGCGGCTCATTAGCAAAAGCTATAAAACACAAATACAAGACTTGTAAAATAATTGCATATGATATTGATAAAATCTCTTTAATAACTGCTTTAGAAAATGGTGATATTGATTTATACACTACAGAAATTAATAATAATTTTCATGATTGTCAAATAATTTTTTTATGTGCACCTGTTAATAATAATATTGAAGCTTTAAATTTACTAATACCTATTATTAATGAAGACTGTATAATAACAGATGTAGGAAGTACAAAAGAAAAAATTATTAATTCAGTTATTGAATCAAAATGTGATAAGAATTTTATTGGTGGGCACCCTATGACAGGCTCGGAAAAAAGCGGCCTTAATGCTTCCAAATATCACTTATTTGAAAATGCATATTATATACTAACTCCCATGCCTTCCACACCAAGTAAAAATATTTTTTTATTAAAAACGCTTATTTCTAGTATCGGAGCATTACCAATTATCCTTGATCCTTATGAGCATGATTTTATTACTGCTACAATAAGTCACGTTCCACATATTATAGCTTCTACACTAGTTAAAATAGTAAAAAACTTAGATACATCAAAGAAACATATGCATACTTTAGCAGCGGGAGGATTTAAAGATATTACTAGGATTGCATCATCATCTCCCGAAATGTGGCAACAAATATGTTTGACAAATAATATACAAATAGTTAAAGTTATAGATGAATTTATAAAAGAACTTTCTTCTATGAAAATGGATATACTTAATAATAATACTAAAGATATATTTTCTTTTTTTGATTCAGCTAGAGAATATCGAAACACTTTTTCTGATAAAAACGCTGGTTTTTTAATAAAATCGTATAAAATAACTGTTGATGTTATTGACAAGCCAGGTATTATAGCTGAAATCTCAACATTGTTAAGCAATAATAATATAAATATTAAAAATATTGGTATTAATAATAATCGAGAACACCAACAAGGAGTTTTAGAAATTGTTTTTTATGATTTAGAAAGTCAAAACAGAAGTATTGATATCTTATCACATATGAATTACAAAGTTTACATTTAATTACTCAAACTTCGCACTTCATAAATTTCTGTAAAGCAAACTAAAATAAGGATTTCATCAACAATAAAAATACAGATGATCCTACTATTTTTTATTGTTGATGATAACTCATAAGCCTTTATTTTGCTGAACTTAAAGTCAAAGTGCGAAGTTTGAGTTAACTACTTATAACATTAGGAGGCAATAATGATAATACAACCAGTTAATAGTTTAAAAGGTAAAATTAATATCCCAGGAGATAAATCAATCTCACATAGAGCAATTATGTTCGGTGCTCTTGCAAAAGGAACTACCAAAATAACAGGCTTTTTAATGGGCGAAGATTGTTTAAGTACTATTCGTTGTTTTAGACAAATGGGAATAGAAATCACTATTAATAAAACATTAGTTATAGTTGAGGGAAAAGGATTATATGGTCTTAAAAAGCCTGAACAAGATCTATATGTAGGTAATAGCGGAACTACTCTAAGACTAATGTCTGGTATATTAGCCCCACAAAATTTTGATTGTGTATTAACTGGTGATGATTCTATATTAAAAAGGCCTATGAAAAGAATTCTTGAACCTTTAACTAAAATGGGGGCTAATATTGTTTCTGTTAATAAAAATGATAAAGCTCCTTTAAAAATAACAGGGTCAAAACTTAACAACATGACTTATTATTCACAAATAGCAAGTGCCCAAGTAAAATCATGTATACTTCTTGCAAGCTTATATACTAACGGAGAAACTAAAATAGTTGAACCTGTTTTATCAAGAAATCATACAGAAATAATGTTAGATAATTTTGGTGGTAATATTACAACTAATGATACAACTATCATTTGTAATCCTGTAAATGAATTATACGCTAGAGATGTAACTATACCTGGAGATATTTCTTCTGCCGCTTTTTTTATTGTTGCTGGTTTAATTACAAAAGGTTCTGAACTAATTATTGAAAATGTTGGTATTAACCCCACAAGGGATGGTATAATTCGAGTATTAAAAAATATGAACGGTAATATTGAATTACTTAATAAAAGAGATTATAATGGGGAATTAGTTGCTGATATTTATGTTAAATCAAGTAAATTACATGGAACTATTGTTGATAAAGAATTAATACCTTCATTAATTGACGAAATACCTATTATAGCAGTTGCCGCAAGTTGTGCTGAAGGTAAAACAATAATTAAGGATGCTGCTGAATTAAAAGTAAAAGAATCTAATAGAATTGAAACAATGGTATCCGAATTAAAAAAAATGAATGTTAACATTACATCAACTGATGATGGTATGATAATATCTAATTCGCCTAATATAATAGGGTCAAAAGTTATGAGTTATGATGACCATAGAGTTGCTATGTCTTTAGCGATTGCAGGCCTTGTAGCCACAGGAGAGACAAAAATAAATAATAGTAATTGTATTAATATCTCTTTTCCTGGTTTTTTTGATTTAATACAGAGTATAAAAAATTAGTGAGCATAAATTTTTTTTCTAAAATCTATTGGAATTATTGGTATTTTGTATTATTATATAATGTAAAGTAAATATGCTTAATCCATAATTAATTTAGTATGACTTTCTATACAATATTAAGTAATTAATTCTTTTTGCATTACTATATCTTGTATAGAATTATAGTCATTTTTACTTTTTGTGGGATAATTTTATTATGCAAATACAAACTGGAGGTAATCTTATGATTAAAACAACAATTGTTGGATTGGGAGATAGTATTACAAATGGTTTTGGCGTTGGTAAGGCTAATAGTTATATAACTAGACTAGAAAAATATGTGCCTAGTTATTATCCATCTATATATTGGAATATTATTAATTCTAGTAAGAATGCAATTACAACTAGAGAATCTATAAAGTCACTAGAATCTTCTGTGTTAGTTCATCAACCTAATCTAGTTTTTGTTCAATATGGTACAAATGATTGTGCTAATAATAACAAACACAGATCGTTGGAAGAATTTGAAAGCAATTTAAAAATTATTATTGAAAAGATTATTAATCATAATAATAGAACAGGTTTAAACAATTGTGTTCCTATTCCAATTATGGTCACCCCTCCTCCAGTTAATGAAAATATATCAAAACCATTACTTAATAATTCTTATTTACGCCAATACGTACATATAATTATAACTTTATCTAAATATTATAACTGTCCGCTTATTAATTTTTATGATAAAATGTTAAACCAAGAAAATTATATTGATCTACTAGCAGCTGATGGTATTCATTTAAACGAAAAAGGATATGATTTATTATTTGATACAGTTTTTGCGGAATTTACTAAACTTATTAATTTTCAAGGAGTACTAAAAGAAAGATTAAATTAAAGAGTGTTATATAATTGATTTTGCTTGCCTTACGCTACGAAGCGGTAGGTCAGCATAAAATCAATTATATAACACAAAAAAAGCTACTATGTGAAATAGTAACTAATTCTTAAATATGTATACCCGGATATGCCGTTTCCTGAATTTTGATCCCTAACTCACGTTAGGTGGGTGTCCGCATCATAACTTTTGTCTTCCCCTGCAAAAATGGAGGCATGACATCCATTATGAGATGTAGAACTCCCGAATTACTAATGTAGGTTCAAAATAGCAGGATTCTCGTACATCCCAGGAAATTACTAACTTTGTTGTGACTACATTATACTATATATCGAGAAATTTTGCAACATAAACACGATAGATATTTATACCATTTTATTATCTTAAATTCAAATCATACTATATTTATTATTTCATGTGTTAGTCTTATAAATCACATAAATTATATTTTATGTCACGCTATTATTATATGCATAGTTTATTAGTCTATTCAATCAAATTTTCCCTATAAACAACATGAACATTAACATTATGAATTGATTTTTTGTTCAATTTATTGTATTATTATTTCTTGTAGGATTAATTTTATATTATTAAATTGTTTAAACTAAAAAAGGAGTTTTAAAAATGTCGAATTGTCTTATAGCACAATCCGGAGGACCAACATCCGTAATAAATGCTTCTTTAAGTGGTGTTATATCTTCCTCAATAGAAAGTTCTGCAATAAATACAGTATATGGGTCTATTAATGGTATTCAAGGAGTATTAAATAATAATTTAATTAACTTGAGTTCTATTTTTAAAGATTCTAAAGAAAAATTAGAAAGACTAAAATTAACGCCGTCAATGTTTTTAGGTTCTTGTAGATACAAATTACCAAATATTGAAGACGATAACGAACAATATAAACTAATCTTTGATATTTTTAAGCAAAATGATATTAAGTACTTTTTTTATATTGGTGGTAATGACTCTATGGATACAGTCTTAAAATTATCACAATATGCAAAAGCATATAAACAAGATGTTAAGATTATAGGTATACCTAAAACTATTGATAATGATTTATACGGAACAGACCATACTCCAGGTTTTGGTTCAGCAGCAAAATTTGTTGCAACAACATTGTTAGAAATTTCTTATGATACTTATATCTATGATATACCTAGCGTAACCATTGTTGAAATAATGGGAAGAAATGCTGGTTGGTTAACTGCCTCTTCTGCACTTGCTCGTAATAAAAACAATTCATCTCCAGATTTAATTTATCTTCCGGAAGTACCCTTTTCAATAGCCGAATTTATAGAAAACTTAAAACAACTACAAAAAAAGAAACGAAATATAGTTGTAGCTGTATCTGAAGGTATCAAAGATAAGAATGGTAATTATATTTGTGCTTGCCAAAATTCAACTAATGATAAATTTGGCCATGCAAAACTAAGTGGAACAGGCAAAACATTAGAGGACATTGTATGCAACGAGTTAAATTGCAAAGTACGTTCTATTGAACTTAATGTTTTACAAAGAAGTGCAATGCATATAGCTTCTTTAACAGATGTTACAGAATCAACATTAGTAGGAAAAAAAGCTGTAGAATATGCTCTTGAGGGTTATACCGGAAAAATGGTATCTATTATAAGAAAGAATAATAATTCCTATGAATATGAAATAACTCACGTCGATATAGAAAAAGTAGCTAATAAAGAAAAACGTATCCCAGGTGAATGGATTAGTAAAGATAAAAACGATATCACCGCTCCATTATTAGAATATATAAAACCTTTAATTTATGGAGAGCCAAATATTGAATATAAAGAAGGATTGCCTAATTATATTAATATAAACCACTTATTTTCTTAGTTTTTAGTGCTTATTCAGTTTAAAGAAATTTAATTAGCTAACATATGCTAAGAAGTAACCTTACTTCTTAGCATATGTTCAATTCGTTATAAATAACAATATTTTTATTTAATTAAATTATAAATTTTGTGTTAACTTCTCTAACATAATTGTGGTGTTAAACTTAAATTATTAGATACTATTGTAACATTTCTTAAACTTTTTTCATTTCTTAAATTAAAATATACCCCATTAATTTCTTTATTATTATCATCTAAAACAACTTTTATTCTTGGTCTAAGTATAGCATCTTCATAATTTTCTACTACAAATCCTTTATATTTATTACTAAGTTCTACCCCTGTACCAACTGGATATGGAGCTATTTTACTTATAAATCTTTTAACTAACTTGATATCAAACATCACTCCTCCATTACCCATAATATACTCTATAGCCTCTGACGGAAGTAATGCTTTTCTATATGGTCTGTTAGAAGTTAATGCATCATAAACATCTGCTATACTTATTATTTGTGCAAATAATGAGATTTTATCTTTGGAAATACGATTAGGATATCCCGTTCCATTATACTTTTCATGGTGCTGTAAAACAGCTACATATGACGATAACGGTATTTGAAATGTTTCTTTCAAATACTTATATCCATACTGAGGATGTTTTTGAATTTCAAAAAATTCTTCGTCAGTTAACTTTCCTTTTTTATTAAGAATACTATTATCTATAAACATCTTCCCAATATCATGAAGTATTGCACCAAGTCCTAAGTTATATAATTGTTCTTTGTTTAACTCAAGAGTAGTTCCTAATAATATAGATAGAACTGCAACATTAACACTATGATAAAAAGTATAATCATCAAATATTTTTAAATCAATTAAATTAACTATTGTATCTCTGTTTTCTAGCAGTTCCTCAACAATCTGTGTCATTAATAATTTAGTCTCAATTAAATAATTTGAAAAATCATTGTTATTATGGTTAGTTTCAACAAATACATCTTTAATAATATTAACAGTCTTTCTTCTGAGTTCATCATGTATTATATCTTTAACTTCGATATCAGAAGAAATTGTATCTTCTATATATATACCTTGATATCCCATTTCTAACAATTTATTAATATATGATTCTCTAATCAAACTTCCTTTTCCTAACAACAGTTGATTGTTTCTATCATATACACTTTTCCCTACACACATTCCTTCCCTTAAAATATTCACTGGTACAAATCTCATTATTATGTCACTCCAATTAGTATATACGTTGTATTTTTTAAGTTAATTTCTACTTATATTATTACATAAAGTAAAATAAATTGAATAGTTCAAAGGAACTATATACATAGGTTCCTATTTTTTATATTATAATTAGTTAAATAAAAATAATCATCTAATATTAAATAAATAAAATTACATAAAAATAAAGAATTATCTTGCACATAACATTTATAATAATATATAATTAAATTAAATTTATAGTGAGAAGGATAATTAAAGGGTGGTATTATTATGCAGAAATATAAAAAGGTAAAATTAGTTGCTTTATTAGGCATTTTATGTAACATATTATTACTTGTAATAAAGCTTATTGTAGGTATTTATACTAGAAGTCAAGCAATGATTGCAGATGGTCTTAATAGTTCAGGAGATGTCTTTGCTTCAACAATAACTTTTATAGGAAATAAAATCTCATCTACTCCTAAAGATGATGATCATCCCTATGGTCATGGAAAAGCAGAATATATATTTTCAATGATAATTAGTTTCTCATTATTTATTGTAGCATTTTCTATTTTTAGAATGTCAATTGATTCTCTAATAAATAAACAAAAATTCCAATTCTCACCTTGGCTTATTTACGTTTCTTTAATTACAATTACCATAAAAATACTACTTTATATATATTCAATTAATATAGGGAGAAAATATAATAGTTTACTTGCAATAGCAAATGCTCAAGATCATAGAAATGATATATTCTTAACTTCTTTAACTTTATTAAGTGTTATTTTGGGGCATTATAATATTTATTTTGTAGATAGTGTTGTAGGTATTTTGATTTCCTTATGGATTGCTTATACCGGCGTATCAATATTTACCCAATCATACACCGTTTTAATGGACACTACTATAGATTCAATAGTAAAAAAAGAAATGGAAAATCAGATTTCTTCAATAGAAGGACTTGATCATATTGATGATATAAATTCCAAACCAATAGGATTAAACTTCATATTAATTGTAAAAATATCTGTTGATGCTAATATGACCGTATATGAAGGGCATTCAATATCTGCACAGATAAAACATATTCTCAAGAAATTTGATAATATAGAAGATGTTATTGTGCATGTTAATCCTGCACAATACCATAAATAATATTGAAAATGTGGTTATTCTTAAGTTTAAATATAACAACCTTTTTTTATTGTTATACTTACATTCGAATTAAGAGGATAGTTACTAGTATTATCTGTTTGTATAAGAAACTCATTGGCCTTTGTTTTTACACTATACAAAAACACACTACCTTTGTTAAACTTATCCGTAATAATACCACGTATTATATTCTTATCAGAATTAGTAATACATATGTCTTCTGGTCTAACTAAAATTGTATTTGTTTTTTTCTTATTTATTATTTTATTAATATAATCCTCAGTTAGATAATAATTTATAATATCATAGGATAATAAATTTGATTTACCAATAAAACCTGCAACAAATACATCCTTTGGATAATTATATATTTCATCTGGATTTCCCACTTGCAATAAATTACCACTGTTCATTATAGCTATTCTATCTGAAATTCTCATAGCTTCTTCTTGATCATGTGTTACATGAATCATTGTAAGTTTAGTATATTTCTGAATTCTTTTTAGTTCATCTTGCATTCTCTCTCTTAACTTTGCATCTAAATTAGAAAATGGTTCATCTAATAATAATATATCAGGATTCATAATGATTCCTCTTGCTACAGCTGCTCTTTGTTGTTCTCCTCCACTTAATTGATGAGGATATTTTTTTTCTTTTCCACTCAATCCCACTAAATTCAAAATATCTAAAACTTTTTGTTTAATAACTTTTTTGTTTTCTTTTTTTATAGTTAATGGATATGCTATATTTTTGAAAATATTCATATGAGGCCATAATGCGTAATTTTGAAATACTAGCCCTATATTTCTTTTTTCTGGCGCAATAAATATATTATTATAAGAAGAAAATAGAAGCCTTTCATTAAGCTTAATTTCGCCCTCTTGGGGTTTTTCAAGCCCTGCTACAGAATATAATAATGTACTTTTACCACATCCACTTGGGCCTAGTATACTTAATAATTCACCTTTATTAATATCTAAACTTATTCCTTTTATAGCACTAATATCTCCATATTTTTTACTGATATTATGTATTGAAGCTGTAATCATCTATGTTCTCTCCTAACTTTCTTTACTATTAGATTACCTATTAAACTTATAATTATTATTACCACAGCTAAAGCAGACGTCATTTCCAATCCATAAGAATTAGATTGTAGTGTAAAGAGCATAACTCCTAATGTTTCTGTTCCACTACTATATAATAAAAGTGAAATAGGAATTTCTCTAAGGGCAATTAAAAAACATAATATCCATGCTGAACCCATACCCGAAGATATTAAAGGCATTATAACCATTCTTAGAGTACTAATAAAATTAGCCCCTGCCATTTTTGAAGCTTTTATTAAACTTAAATCTATGTTTTCTATAATACCACTCATATTTTTAACTGCAATTGGTATAAATAAAGCAATATATGTAATAATAATAATCCATTTTGTTCCATATAATTTTAAAGGCCTATTAATAAAACTGAGAGTAGCTGCTACTGCCAAAACAATATTAGGAAAAGCAATTGGCCAAGTAACAATCACCATAAATATATTTGTTAATTTATTTTTATTACAATAATACAAAAACAGTACTATAGAGCCTATCAATACAGCACATGTTGCACCTATTATGCCGTATTCAATACTATTAACAAAAGATTTATTAGTATAGGAATTAGTAAATAACGTAATATAATTTTTAAATGTAAAATTATTAAACTGTAATTTTAATCCCCATCTTTTTAGAAAAGATGTGATAATAATACTTATTAAAGGAATACCCGTTACACAAAATTGAAAAATAAATACGCACACAGTAATTATCTTTTTATTTTTACCTAGTTTTATTAGTGAAGTATTATTAAATTTCTTATTTGTAAAACTTGAATATTTCCTCTTATTTATTATTTTTGAGTTAAGAATATATATACTTGCAGAAATAATTATTAAGATTAATGATAAAACTGTTGCATTCACCAACTCAAGATGTGATAAATAGCTAAAAATTTTCGTTGTAGCCACATCTTTTCCAATAGGTAAACATAGAGCTGCTGGTACCCCAAAATTAGCCATTGACCTACTAAATATTAATATACCAATAGATAAAATACTTGGAACTATCATTGGAATAGTTATGGTTTTTATTACTTTCCTTCTCTTTGCTCCACAAACTAAAGCTGCATCTTCTAAATCCATACTATAATTTTTTAATGCATTTGAAATAGCCATAAAAGCTAATGGATATAAATGAATAGATAAAACAAATATTACTGATATTATGGAATACGGAAATAACTTATAATCAATGTTAAATACATTTTTTAATATTCTACTTAAATAACCATTTCTTGAAAAAAATTCTATCCATGAAATACTAATTATATATGAAGGAATCATAAAACCAATAAGAACAAAAGTTTTAACTATTTTTTTGAACTGGAAGTCAGTTCTAATTACTAACCAAGCTAAACTTCCTCCAAATAATAAAGAAAAAAAAGTAACACCAATTCCTATCATTAATGTATTAATTAAACTTTTATATACTGATTTATCATTTAGCAATGTAATAAGTACATTTAAATCAAAACTTTTAGCTAATAAATTTATTAAAGGATAAACTATTATAATAAATATTAATAAACTTAAAAGTACATACATCACAGCTTTATAAAAAAACTGCGATGTATATTTTATCAATTTATTCTCCCATAATTTCTTTGACTCCATCTCTAAGTATGCTTTCGTTTTCATAAGCAAACCTCCAGTCAATCTCTTTAGTTTGTATATCTGAAGGGATTCCTTGTGGTAATGGCACATCATTTCTAACACTTACAAATCCCATTCCCGTAGTAATTGTTTGTACTTTTTTAGATATCATAAAATCTACAAATTTCTCTGCTATATTTTGATTTGCAGATGGTCTTGAGTCGTCCTTTATAATAGCAATAGGTCTTTGTATTGCTAATGCACCTTCTTTTGGCCAACACATTTCGATAGGAGTTTTATAGTTCTCCTTTTTTGCTTTCTTCTTTAATCTAATAATTGAATCATGAGGAGCTATCCCAACATCAAATTCTCCTTCTTGAATCTTTGATGGAACTTGCCCATTTGATTTAGCAAAAAATAAATTATTCTCTTTTAGAGCTTTTATATAGTCCCAATTATTACCACTCATTTGGTATAATCCAGAAGTTATTGCTAAAGCTGTTGATGAATAATTAGCATTTGCCATAACAAGAGAACCTTTATATTCTTCTTGCTTTAGATCTTCAAATGATTTAGGCACTTTATCTTCTTTTAATTTATCTTTATTATATGCAACTACTGCATATCTTTCATTTACTATAGTATAAAAAGAATCTCCTACCTGATATTTTTCTTGTATCATTTCAAAATCTTTAGGAATATATTTTACTAAATCCCCTTCTCCTTTTAGAGCTTGATATAATAAAGGATCAGAACCCCATACGATATCCGCTTGGATTTGTCCTGCTTGTTTTTCAGTCCATACTTTCTGTCTTAATGGCCCACAACCTAGCTTTACAAGGTCTAAAACATCTCCATTATCCGTCTCGAATTCTTTTTCAATTTTATCAAGCATTGCTTCAGGTCCAGAAAGATATATAGTTATCTTACCTTCTTTGCCATGATATCCTTTACTACTTGAAGCTTCTTTACTATTATCTTGTTCATCATTATTTACATCTGCCTGTTCTTTTTTATTAGTACCTTCATTCGACTGTTTTTCTGCACCATTATTCTCTATACTACTCACTTTTGTATTAGAAGAACATCCTACTAACACTAAAGCAATAATAAGCATACATGTTGCAATATTAGTTTTAATTTTCATTTTTTATCCCTCCTATTTATGATAATGAAATTCAGTTTCATTCAAAGTATAGTACAAATGTTAAATTGTGTCAAGAATAATCGGGAAATAAAAATGAAACTATCTAACTTTAAACGAAGATATTTCCTTCCACTTTTTAAGTAACTTAACTTCTTCTCTACTAAGTTTATCAGGTATTACTATTTTGCTTACAAAATAAAAATCTCCTGTTTTTTTCTTGCTTTTTAAACCTTTTCCTCTTAATCTAAATCTTTTACCAGATTGTGTTCCTTTTGGTATATTAATTTGAATCTTTTTATCAATAGTCTCTACTTCAATATCAGCTCCAAATGCTGCTTCCCATGGTGTAATATTTAAATCCTTATAAATATCATAGGAATTAAGACTATAATCAGGGTCATCTACTATATGAATTTTAATTAACATATCACCTCTAGGTCCTCCACCAAAACTATTTCCTTGACCTTTTAATCTTATTTTTTGCCCTTCTATAACACCCTTAGGTATAGTTATATCTAGTTTTCGCTTTTTCCCTGTCTCATCACTAACCGTTACTTTCTTGTTTGCACCATAATAACTATCTAATATAGAAATATCAAGTTCTACTTCTACATTCTGCCCTTTCATTGATGAATTAGGTTGTGAAAAGCCTCCCATATTGGAGAATCCTCCGAAATTCCTAAATCCTCTAAATGATGTTCTCCCATTATTATTAAAGCCATTTGCTCTAAAAATAGAGTCAAAAACAGATCGTAATATATCTTCATTCCCAGTCCATGAACTAGTGTCTTGTGAATAATATCCCCCGCCTCTTTCCCATTGATTACCAAACTGATCGTACGCCTTCCTTTTTTCTGGGTCTTTTAAAACATTATATGCTTCATTAATTTTCTTAAATTTTTCTTCTGCTTCTTTTGTTTTATTAGAATCAGGATGATATTTATGAGCCAATTTTCTATATGCTTTTTGTATCTCCTTGTCTGTTGCATTTTTTGTAACTCCTAGTGTTTTATAATAATCTTCCACACTACTTGCCATGTATATTCCTCCATTGTCCATATTATATATATTTTGCTTCATTATACTTAACTTTAATCTTATTATTTTACTAAAACTTCTACACTTATAGTATTATATTAAATCATTAATTTGTCAATGCTCAAAAAAACACCATTAAACAATTAAAAAAAAGCTAGCATTTTGCTAGCTAATATTTAATATCTCTTCTATTGTTTCTTTCATTTTATCTTTATCACATACCCTTTTATGTATTATAGGGTCTTCTAATATATCTTTTATTGCTTTTGGAATTGCTACTTCTGAAAGTTCATACATCTTTTGTATTAATTCAAAATCAGAATATTTTTCATAGCTTTCATCAATAGCTTTCATAACACTACGAGTAAATTTATAAGGGCTTGCAGTTGACGCAATAACTGTCTTAGTATCATCTCCTGTAGCTTCCTTATATTTTTTATATACTGCACTCCCTACAGCTGTATGAGAATCAATTAGATATCCTGAATTATCGAAAACTTCTTTAATTGCGTCATACGTTTCATCTATAGTAGCATAATTTCCATAAAAATCATTTAGTCCCTTCTTCATATCATCTGTGATTTTATATTCACCTTTAGTGTATAGTTCTTCCATAAGTTTTAATATTACACTTTCATTATTACCAGAAATTTTGTAAAGTAGCCTTTCAAGGTTACTTGATATTAATATATCCATAGAAGGTGAAATAGTTAATATAAACTCTCTTTTCTTATTATAAACACCTGTATTCATAAAATCGTAAAGCACTTTATTATCATTAGATGCACAAATCAATTGATTAATTGGTAATCCCATATTTTTAGCATAATAAGCTGCTAAAATATTACCAAAATTACCTGTTGGAACAACCACATTAATATCTTGTCCCATTTTAATATCATTATTTTCTACCATTTTAGAATAAGCATAAAAATAATAAACAATTTGTGGTATTAATCTGCCTATATTAATAGAATTAGCTGAAGAAAAATTATAACCATTTTCATCTAATACTTTATTAAATCCTTTATTATTAAATATTTCTTTTACACCATTTTGTGCGTCATCAAAATTACCTTCTATTCCAACTACATAAGTATTATCACCTTTTTGTGTAACCATTTGATGTTTTTGAATAGGACTAACACCATCTTTTGGATAAAATACAATAATTTTAATTCCTTCAACATTAGCAAACCCTGCCAAAGCAGCTTTCCCTGTATCTCCTGATGTGGCTGTTAGGATAACAATATCATTTTTAATATTTTGTTTCTTAGCAGATACTTTCATTAAATAAGGTAAAATAGATAGTGCCATATCTTTAAATGCTATTGTAGAACCATGAAATAATTCTAAATAATATGCATCATCTTTATTAACAACTGGAGCTATTTCGCTAGTATCAAACTTCTCATTATATGCATTATCTATACAATATTTTAATTCATCTTCAGTGAAATCAGTAAAATATAATTTCATTATTTCAAAAGCCATTTCTTTATATGTAAGTCCTACTAATTTTTTTAAAGGCTTATCTATTTTAGGAATTTCATTAGGTACAAATAATCCGCCATCACAAGCTAAACCCTTAATAATAGCTAACGAAGCTGGAATATTACTTTCACCACCACGAGTGCTTTTATATAATATATTCATTTAATTCATTCCTTTTTATATTTTTTTAAGATTATATCACACTCTTCACTTTAGTACAATACCTCAAAATAGAATAAGCAAATAAAAAGCAACTTATAAAAGATAATATATATAGTCCCATATATTCGTTAATAATAGGTATTTTTTAAAACGCATAGTAAGTGTACGTTCGCATTAGTTATCCTATGACGTACTAACTTCATCTAATATCATTTTCTTTTGGTCTGCTGTTATCATATTAAAATTACAGGCACTTTCAATGTCTGCTTTAGTTGCCCACTTATTATCATAAGCCATTTTCCAAAATACAAAGTCTGTCATGCTGGTTCACCTTCTTTCAATTTTGATTGTACTATTACTTTACCTAATGCCGATACTTGCTGTTGCATACTTTTCATATCATTGGTAAGTTGTTCTCTAGTCTTAATTTCTTGTAATTGTTCTTGCTCTTCTTCTGTATATTTAAAAATAGGTTCTCTTGTTTCTAAGTGAATACCTGTACAATGTCCTGTTAGAAATTCGTGCTCATATGGAGCATAATTCCATCCTAATTGAATATAATCAACTGCACCTGTATTAAGTGATTTTAGAGCATCATATACAACCATGTCATGTTCTTTGGTTGGTATTTCTTTAATCCAGCTTTGTTGATTAGTAATACATATATAATTACCTGTTAACTTTTCATAATATAATCTTGGTAATAATTTCATTATTCTTCACCTCCGTATGCTATCCATTTATAGTTTGCATTGGGGTAATTTACTGGAAACTCAATTATCCCTTGGGTACGCAATCTAAATTCTTCGTATTGACTATGGTTAACTATATGTATCGCATTGGGGCTAAAATCACCTGCATGTTGTATAAAATCCCCATTTGTCCACATTAACACTTCTAATTCAGTTGGGTTACTCTGAATTATTATTTTTTTAGGTTCAAAGCCTATGGTTGATAAGTCTAAAGTACAATAGTAGCGTGGGTCAGCAGAAGTATAACCGTCTCCATCTGTAAAGTTTTTTGATATGCTATTACTTGTAAACGTTCCACTAGCTGTTTTTACAATTGGTTGTAAATCAACACTTTTCCATCCAATAGGCTTTTTACTGATAAATCCTGTTATTTGAGTGTTATAATTACCTATTTTGGTTTTCAAGACACCTGCTGTTTTTACTTGAAATTGAGTATCACCTTGTCCGCCTATCCCCTTATTAACTGAGGGAATAATAACTTCATCTATATATCTGTATAATTTGCTTGATTCGACACTATTACAATAGTACACATATCTACCATATGCAAGTGGGTAATTCATAACATTATTACTTAATTTATGATTATCTTTTCCATCAATTGTTGTTCTGTAAAGATATCCATGGTCGCCACCATGTCTGTAATAAATATAACCACCACTTACAATTAGTCCATCCGAGTAATTCTCTGTAATAACTTCGTATCCGCTTCCATCTGTTTTCATCCTTGAAACATAATAGCTATTGCTTGAACTCGAAAAGAATATATATCCATAATGTATTTCAAATTTAGATGTTGATATACGTACAGCATCATTAATTTTTGTGATACTAAGGTCTACCGTATTAAGTTTATACATTTTTCGGTCGCTCATATTTATATAAAATATATCGTCTTTATATATGTACATATACCTACTATCCACGCTGTTTAGTTTTGTTTCATTAGTTCCGTCTATCTTTACCCTATATAAATATTCGTTATCTAAGCTATTTCTATAGTATACATAGTCTGAATATACCCTAATCTCTCTTGCTTTTTTATCCGAAAGTTTTGTATTATTTTCTCCGTTTATTGTCATTTTATATAATTTATTACCATCTCTGTCATCAGTATAATATACATACTCGTCATAAACAAATATATTAGATGTAGTCACACTTGTTAATAAAATTGGAGAACTACCATCTAAATTAGATTTCCATATTGCATCGTCATAAGAAGCGTAGAGCATGTTATTATAAATAAAAATAGCATACGTAGATAAGTTTCTAAGCTTTTCATCACCAATAACAGAACCGTCATCCAATGTAGTATTATCACTACAATATACATACTGACCCTTTTTTATTTGTGCAATATCTATTTCTGTGCCTATATAGGATTCTTGGATTCCTATAACGCCCCCACCTTTAGGGGCTAATAAGAAAAAATCATTATTACTATTATAGATAGCTTTATAATATTTATTAGCTTCTATATCTCCGTTGCTTAATTGTTCTCCATCTTCATTTCTAAGACTTTTTACAGCTTCATTATTAACTTTTATAGTCATATTGCCTGTATTGTTACTAGTAGTTTTAAATTCTATATATTGTCCATCTGTTAATGTAAATCCTTGTTTACTAATTGTAATAGCATTAGCAGTTCCACTAGCTGTTTTGTACGCAATATCAGCCATAGACGCACTAACTTCATTGACTGCACTTACAAGATTGCTTTTGTCTGTAGTATTTAAAGCAGATTTATCACCAATATCATTTCTTAAAATAATGGTTTTATCTTTATTTTGATTAACTCTTGTTTCCTGTTGCTTGTGTTTTATATCAATCTTATCCCAATTGTCATTAAGTATTGTATTAATGTTAAATGTTTTATTACCATCTTTAAGTGGATCTATTTTATATAGATTTAAATTTTGTGTATAATTTGTCATATCCTAATCCTCCTAAATTATTTTAATATGTTATCATTTACGTACGTAATTAATATATATTGTCAAACATATGATTAACTTAATGTTTAACTTAAAATAATACTAACATGACTCATAACGACATTAACACGACATAATAAAATATATTTAAGAAAATTTATATTTTAACGTACACATCTAAATCCTAAATATTTCATTGTCTTCTAGTAGATTATGATAATTTTCTAATATAACAAAAAAAACCACTTACATTAGTATTAGTAAGCAGTACTGTATTTTAAAAATGGTTAAAAAACAAAAAGACAACCTATAAAAGATTGTCTAATATTATCTATATAAAAATTATCTATTTAAAAAATTCGTGTACCCCATGCTGATAAACTTTTGTAAGGTTTTTGTCAAACCAGCTTACAGCATTTGAAGATGCTAGAGAACGCGCTACAAAATACATAGCTCCTTGCGAATAATCTTCATTGTTAAAAGCTCTTTCAACTGCTTTTTTTGTACTGTTAGATACTTTTAACTTATAATATCTTCCATCATCTATAGGAGAAAACTGAGCCCTCCCATTAATCTTTTGATGTACAACATCATAAATGTTATTAGGGAAATTAGAACTTTTTACTCGATTCATTACTACATTTACTATTAATATTTTCCCAATTAAATCTTCATTAGTTGCTTCAGCTTCAACAATTTTAGTTAAAGCTTCATAGTCTTTTGCAGAAAGACTAACTAAATTACTTTCTTTTTCTTTAGCTTTATAACTAGCCGTATGTAGTTCTTTCTTCTCACTACTTTCTTCCGGCTCTTTCATTGCTTTAAAAGCTATATTACTAGTGTCACTTATTTGTTGACCTTGGTTAATACTTTCTTGCTTTGTCACTAAAAGCTCTTTAATATTTCCAACGCATACAAAAGTCTCTAAATTAAGTTGATCAACATTTTCTTCATCTTCAATAGAGTTTTCATCAGAAATATCCATTTCTTCTTCCATATCATCTTCCAAAGCCGATACTGAATTAATGTTAGTGTGAGTGCCAATAAATCCATTAACACCTAGATAAAGTACCGCTAATACCATACATCCTGTGATTATAACTAATCCATTTGTGTATGCTTTTTTTGATAAATGCTTTATTGAAGAAAATATGTCTCTTAGAAGATTTTTTACTTTAAACATAATCTTTCTCCTTATTTAACCATAGACAATTTCATAATTTATTTATCCATATAAGCCAAACACTTATGTTAATTATGAAATCGAATTTATTTAACAAGCGTTTAATAATATCTTAACATTTGCTTGTCATAGCGATTATAGTAAAACTTACATAATATGTCAACTAACTTCTATCTGTTTTGTCACTTTTTTAATTTTTTCAGAATATTAACTATATTTTTTAGTGTAATTATGATATTTCGAATTAGGATTTTCAATATTTTTTGGTTATATTTACAAATTATAGATTATTTTTGTGTAAAACCCCAAATCTAATTTTGTTAGTAATTATATGCATATTTTGTTATTTCCATGATTTTCTTTTTTTTATTGTATTATTTTTATTTAATTAATATAATATAATTATAATTTACTCATCTTTTACTCATTGTATTAAAGATGACCTTTTCAGTAACCTTTACCGAATTTATGTAGAGTTACATACCCCTATAATTTATATGTTATCCATATTTTATCACATTATACATTTTTTGTAAATTTAAGCAAAGGAATTATTATCTTATGACTAAATTAAAAGGCGTATATAAAACATCCAAAAAAAACGGCGAGATATATTATAAATCTTCCATTACTTATCTTGGTAAGCATATTAGCTTAGGAAGCTATAACAATCAGCTAAATGCTCATAATGCTTATATAGAAGCTCAAAATCTATTATATAGCAATAAAAAAATAGAAGATTATGAAGAAAATTATGTTATACGTTTTGAAAAATGGGTTATTTTAATTAATTACAGAGATTCTGGTCATTATATTAAAAACCCAATATATCTTCATAAATATTATTTTTCTTACTATATTAATAGAGATACTGAGTTAATCTTTGATGTAGATGATTTATTCTATTACTCTAATCACAAAATATTCAAAAAAAATGGTTACTTATTTGTTAATGACTATGGAATGCAAATAAATATTTTATCTAGATTTGGCATCAAAAACTTTGCTGTTGTAGGTAAAGATTATTATTTTAAGGATAATGATTGTACTAATCTAAGGTATCATAATGTTGTTATAATTAATAAGTTTTACGGCGTAGAAAGAAAAATAAAAAACAACAAAAACTTATATATCTCAAAAATAAATATTAATGGATATTATAAAATAGGTACTTACAAAACAGAAATCGAAGCTGCTATTGCTTATAATAAAGCTGTAGATTTTATTTTAGCAAATAATATATTGAATAAAAATTATACTAAAAATTATATATGCGAAATTGATTCAAAAAATTATTTAGTAATTTATAAGTCTATAAAAATATCAGATAAAATTTTATCATTAAAAACTATAACTTAAAATTATATTAATCCATTTATAAAAATAAGAAATCCTGTCATTTCCATTTTGCTACTAAATATAGAACTTTCCTTTAAAATTCTAAGAAGTAATTAACAGTTACTTCTTATTCATTAACAACATTTCTAGGCTCACCTTTATAAAAGGCCTGAATATTTTCTTTTACTTCTTGAATCACTCTATTCCTAGCTTCAATACTTGCCCAAGCAATGTGTGGTGTAATCAATAATTTAGTACTATCTTCTATATTTAACAATAAATTATCTGCATTAATAGGTTCGCATTCTAAGACATCAAGACCTGCTCCAGCAATTAAATTTTCGTTAAGAGCTTTTGAAAGATCTTTTTCGTTAATTATTCTTCCTCTTCCTAAATTAAGTATAATAGATGATCTTTTCATTTTAGATAGTTCATTATATGTAATCAAATTATCTGTATTTTCATTAAGCGGTGCATGAATAGAAACTATATCAGATGATTTAAGTAATGTATCAAGGTCAACTCTATTATATTCATCATTAGAATTTTTACCTGATGTAGAGTAATAGTTAATCTCACATCCAAAATTCTTTGCTATAACCGCTACTCTTTTACCAATTGCTCCAAGTCCAATAATTCCCCATTTTTTCCCTTCCAACTCATTAAATTTTCTATCAAAATGGGTAAATATTTTATCTCCTATATAAGTCCCTGATTTTACATATTTATCATAATACGATAATTTTTCATACAAATAAAATAACATTGCAAAAGTATGCTGTGCTACACTATTTGTTGAGTATCCTACTACATTTGATACAACAATTCCACGATCATTAGTGTAGTTTTTGTCTACATTATTTGTTCCTGTAGCTGTTAAGCAGATTAAATCTAAATCAATAGCATATTTTAAATTATGTTCATTAAGAACTACTTTATTCGTTATTATAACATTAGCATCTTTAATTCTTCCTATGACTTCATCTTTGGATGTAAAACCAAAAACCTCTACATCTCCTAACTTATTGTATATTGATAAATCAAGATCATCTCCAAGTGTATTTGAATCTAAAATAACTATTTTCATTATCTTCTTCCTTTCATTTATTAGGTAATTGCAAAACTAGTACTTATTTTATTATATCATGGAATATTTTTCATTGACAAACAAAATTTAAAGTGATATATTTGTCATATAAAGTTACAAATATATCACAAAGGAGTTTTAAAATGAAAAATATTAAGTTTAATCCTTTATGTCTTATTTCTGTCTTAGGCTTTGTTGGTGTCCTTGGAATATTTACAAATAATTTTCCTATTATGAAAGATTAGGTGATTAATATGAGTACTTTAGTAACTCAATTAAAAAGATATCGATTAATAGCTAATATGTCACAAGATGAATTAGCAAAAAAAGTAAATGTGCGTAGAGAAACTATAGTTAGACTAGAAGGTGGAAAGTATAATCCATCTATTAAATTAGCATTTGATATAGCAAAAGTATTTAATGTTACTATTGAAGAAATTTTTACTTACGAAAGCATTAATTAACAACTCAACTTTACCACATTAATATTCTATGCAGATAAGCTAATTATAAGGCTTTGCAGAATAAAAATATATGTGTTTATCACCACTTTGGTAATAGGCATACTAATTACTTACAAATTAGTATGCCTGCATGGATTTTTGACAATTATACTAATTGATTAGAATTAACATGTGTTATAAATTTATATCCTTCTTCAATATGAATAACTTGTTTTGTATCCGCTGATTTAAGCATAGCAAAAATAAGTTTTGTATCCCCAAACTCAACCAAAGGTGTGACCTCTATTTTTTGATTATTAACAAGAGCCTCATAAAAATTAGCAAATTCATTAAAGAACCCTCTCTTTGGTGTATAATGTATAGCTTCATGTCCACCATCATTATAAAAGACATTAATTGTTCCACAAGTTTTTTCTTCCAAATAAATCATGCCTTTTGTACCAATAATTCTAAGCCCAATAGAAGGCTTCTGTGCTTCTTTACCTTTTGAACAATATACATAGTACCCTACTACACCCGACTTAAATAATATATTACAATTAATATTATTATAAGGTGCGTATTCGTGCCCAACTGGGCTACCAAATGCAGAAACACTATCTACCTCGCCAAAGATATATCTAAGACCAGCTATATCATGAACCCCAGCATCTAAAATCATACCTCCTTGAAATTCAGGATGTTGTCTCCACTCTTTTGCTGCAAAAGTATTCCCAATCATATCTTGTTCAAAATTAGTTATATTATTTTTAATAAAATATAAAATATCTCCTATTTTATTTTCTTTAACTAAATTTTTTATTATATTATTCTCTTCATTATATCGAAAATTTTCTGCTATCATTACTTTAACATTTTTTTCTTTTTGTAGTTTGACAAAATCAATTGCTTGATCCATATTTGGAGCAAGAGGCTTTTCACATATAAGATTTTTACCCGCATTAATTACGTCTTTAGATATAATATAGTTAAGACTTATAGGCACAACAACATTTACAACATCAATATCATCTCTTTTAAGCATTTCATGATAATCTTGATAAGTATTATCATGACTCAATCCAATTTTATCTGCTGCTTTAATTAGCTTATCCTTTGTAGGATTTGCCATAGCTACAATTTTATACTTATCTCCTAATTCCTGTATAGCAGGCAGATGTAATCTATCCCATGCCATACCTGTTCCAATAACTGCCATCCTTACTTGCTTCATTATTATTTTCTCCTTCTCTTATACTAGATAAAAAATCAAAATCCAATACTATATATTTTAAACAAAAAAATAATAATCTATGCAAGAAAAGTAATTCCAATAGCCTAGCGGATATGGTATAACATCTATTTCACAAGTTCATTATAAAGCCCTCTCTTCACATAATGAGTATGTAATAATTCATGGGACCTATGTCCAAGAGGCTCACCCAAATAATCTTCATATAGTTTAAGAATAAATGGATTTTCATGAGATTTTCTTAAATTTTTCCCTTCATCTTCTCTATAAATAGCATTCATTCTCTTTTCTCTTACACTTTCATCTGTTAATCTTGGCTGTCCTCCACCACTAATACATCCACCAGGACACGCCATAATCTCTATAAAGTGATATGGAGAAACACCATCTTCTATTTGTTGAAGAAGTATCTTAGCTGAAGCTAACCCGCTGGCTGCCGCCACCTTAACAGTTTGCCCTTCAAGAGCTTTGTATTCATCAGTAGTTTTTTCAATAAATATTTCAGACTCTTTTATTGACTTAAGCCCCATTACATCTTTTACATGAAGATTATCGAAAGGCAATTCATTACCAGTAATAATTTCAAAAACAGTTCTTATTGCTGCTTCCATAACACCACCAGTAGTACCAAAAATATCAGCCGCACCAGTTGATAAACCAAGGGGATTATCAAATTTACTATCTTCAAGATTTCTAAAATCAATACCCGCACTCTTAATCATTTTAGCACATTCCCTAGTCGTAAGAACGGCGTCTACATCATGTAACATTTCCTCTCTAGTAACTTCGTATTTTTTAGCAGTACATGGCATTATAGAAACAACATAAATATCTTCAGGAGGTACGTTAATTTTTTCAGCATAATATGACTTTGCAATTGCTCCTAACATCATATGTGGCGACTTACATGATGACAAATGAGCCAATTGCTCTGGAAATCTATTTTCTATATATTTAATCCATCCTGGGCTACAACTAGTTATCATAGGAAGTGCTACATCTTCTCCATTCAAATATTTACTAAGTCTTTGTAGTAATTCATTTCCTTCTTCTATTATTGTCAAATCAGCCGCAAAATTTGTATCAAATATATCATCAAATCCTAATTCTCGAAGTGCAGCAGCCATTTTCCCAGTAACTAGTGTTCCTGGCTCATACCCAAACTCCTCACCTAATGAAGCTCTAACCGCAGGTGCTGTTTGTACAATAACCCTTTTACCTTCTTCATTTAACATTTTCCATACATCTTGAATGGAATCTCTCTCTTTAAGAGCATCAACTGGACATACTGTTGTACACTGACCACAATAAGTACAATTAATATCATTTAAATTTAAAGTTTCTGTAGGTCCTACGAATGTACTAAAACCTCTATTTTGATTATTAAGTATTCCAACTCCTTGAACTTCATTACATATAGTTACACAACGTCTACATAAAACACACTTTGATAGATCTCTTACAATACAGGGATTATTATCATCTATGTAATATATTGACATTTCCCCCGCATAGGTATTATCAGTTATCCCTAATAACTCTCCTAACTCTTGAAATTCACAATGTCTATTCCTATCGCAACTTAAACAATCCTTAGGATGATCAGATAACATTAATTCATAAATAATCTTTCTTGCTTTTCTTACCTTTGGGGTGTTCGTATATATTACCATTCCATTTCTAACTTTTGTCATACATGAAGCCTTAAGAGTTCTTTCTCCTTCTATCTCTACTGAGCATATTCTACAAGAACCATTTTTGTGAACATTTTCTAGGTAACAAAAATTAGGAATTAAAATGCCATTCATTCTAGCAGCTTCTATAATCGTTATATCTTCTGGAACTTGTAACTCTCTATTATTTATTGTTATATTAACCATTTCTAATCCTCCTATCTTTTGTCACATCTTAAACATCTCATTGATTCTGCAATTGCATTTAATCTATGGAAACCTTTTGATATTTCTTTAAAGTTATTTTTTCTCTCTTCTGGAGATATATTATCCATTGCAAATCTCATATGTTCAGAAATTTTAACATCTCTATCAGGTTTAGGAATTTCTATAGTTCTACCAGTATTAAGAACCCCATCACCACCTAAATATTTATCAATAGAAATTGCTGCTTCCTTACCATCTGTAATTGCCCATATAACCGTATCAGGTCCTCGAACCACATCTCCTCCAGCAAATACACCTTCAACATTTGTCATTTTACTTTTGTCATCTACAACAAATGTACCCCACTTAGTCATTTCAACTTCATCTTTATTAATAAATGGCAGATCAGAATGTTGACTAACTGCAGGTATAATCATATCAAACTTCATATCAAATGCAGAACCTTCAATACTGTTAGGTCTTCGTCTTCCGCTAGAATCAAATTTACCTTGCTCTAACTTAATTAATTTAATTTTTTCTACATGTTCTTCTCCTATAATTTCAATAGGCGATACAAGTGTATGTATAATAATGCCTTCTTCAATTGCTTCTTCTACTTCTCTAGCTTCTGCAGGCATATCCTCTATACTTCTTCTATATAGAATATGAGTCTCTTTAGCACCTAATCTTAGAGCAACTCTTGCAGCATCTATTGCTGTGTTTCCACCACCAATAACTGCTACTTTATCTCCAATTTTTATATCTTTACCTTTATTAACATCTTTTAGAAAATCTAGTCCATGATATACTCCTTTTATTTCTTCGCCTTTTACATTTATTTTATTAGAGTATTGTGTACCTGTGGCTACATAAACAGCATCATGCTCTTTTCTAAGTTTTTTAAATTCTATATCTATACCAACTTCTGTATTAAGTAGTATGTTAACACCCGTTTGTTCAATAGATTTAATTTCTTTTTGTAATATATCTCTAGGCAACCTATATTCAGGAATACCATACCTCAAAATACCACCTGCTATATCATGTGATTCATAAACAGTAACGCTATAACCTAGTCTTGCTAAGTAGTATCCACAAGTAAGACCCGATGGTCCTGCTCCTATTATTCCTATAGATTTTCCTTTTGGTGGAAATACTAATTCATCAAAAGGTTCATTAGCGTCTAATATAGCATCTCCAATATATCTTTTAAGATCTCTAATGGCAATTGCCTGATCTAGTTGCTTTCTACGACATTTACTTTCACATGGATGGGTACACACTCTTCCACATATTGAAGGAAACGGATTATCTTTACGAATAAGATCATAGGCATCTCTTAGCCTATTTGCAGCAATTAAACTTATATACCCAGGTACATCTACTCCTGCAGGACAAGCATTCTGACATGGAGAAATAAAAAGATCTGCACAAATACCAGCACTACATTTTCCATCCCTGATATGTTGCTCATATTCATCTCTAAATTCTTTTATTGTACTTAGAACAGGATTAGGTGCAGTTTGACCAAGACCGCATAAAGCAGTTTCTTTAATAGTATCTCCAAGCTCTATAAGTTTTTCAATATCTCCTTCTTCTCCTTTACCTTGTGTTATCCTTTCAAGAATCTCTAACATTCTTTTTGTTCCTAATCTACATGGAACACACTTACCACAGGATTCATCTTGTACAAATTCCATGAAAAATCTTGCAACATCTACCATACAGTTATCTTCATCCATTATTATTAGCCCACCAGAACCCATGATAGCACCTTTTGATTTTAGTGAATCGTAATCAATTGGTATATTAAGACAGTCACTAGTTAGACACCCTCCCGATGGTCCTCCAGTTTGAGCCGCCTTAAACTTTTTACCGTTCTTTATTCCTCCACCTATATCATAAATAATGTCGCCTAAAGTCACTCCCATAGGTACTTCAACAATTCCAGTATTTTTAATAGCTCCTGCAAGAGCAAATACTTTTGTACCACTACTATTTTCTGTTCCAAATGACTTAAACCAATTAGCACCATTTAACATAATACAAGGTATATTTGCTAATGTTTCTACATTATTTATTATAGAAGGTTGTTCAAACAAACCTTTATCTGATGGAAATGGAGGCTTTTGTCTTGGTTCGCCTCTTCTTCCTTCTATAGAATTCATTAACGCTGTTTCTTCTCCACATACAAATGCTCCAGCACCAATACGAATCTCAATGTCAAAAGAGAACCCACTGTTCATTATATTATCTGATAACAACCCATATTCTCTTGCTTTTTCAATTGCAATGTTCAACCGTTCTACTGCTATAGGATATTCCGCACGAACATAAACAAAACCTCTAGTCGCTCCGATTGCATAACCAGCAATTGTCATTCCTTCAATTACTGAATGAGGATCACCTTCAAGCAAACTTCTATCCATAAATGCTCCTGGATCACCTTCATCTGCATTACAAATAACATATTTTTGATCTGACTGAGATTTTGCTGCATATTCCCATTTCAGTCCTGTAGGAAATCCTCCACCACCTCGTCCTCTAAGTCCAGAATTCTTTATTTCCTTTATCACTTCTTGTGAGCTTTTCTTTTCAAACATTTTACCAAGTGCCATATAACCATCATTAGAAATATATTCATCAATTGAACTAAAATCAATATCTCCACATTTTTTCAAAACAATTTTTTTTTGTTTTTCAAAAAAAGGAATTTCATCTAATACTTTAATATGTTTATTAGAAATTTCATCAAAATAACATTTATCAATTACTATTTTTCCACCTATTAAATGAGTAAGAACTATGTTTTCCATTTCTTCTGGTTGTAATTTTATGTAATATATATTTCCTGGTTCTACAAGCAGGGATGGTCCTAGATGGCAAGCTCCTATACATCCCGTTTCATTTATTAATACTTTATCTTCATAATTATACTTCTTAAGAGCATCAACTAGAGCATCTTTAACAGCTTTACAATTGGAAGATATACACCCAGCACCAAAACATACGTGCAATTTAAATTGATATCTTTTTGTTAGATTATCATAATTATTTTTTATTTCTATTAAATCATTTACACTCATTATTTTTGCCATTAGCTTCATCCCCTTTCTAATATTTATCTAATATTTCATTTATTTTATCTGGATTAACTTGCTTATATACCGTATCATTTATCGATATAGCAGGTGCTAACCCACACGCCCCAATACATCTCATAACTTCTAGTGTAAATTTATTATCTTCTGTCGTTTCTCCAACTCCAATACCTAATATTTCTTGAAGTTTATCTAAGATTTTTTTACCACCTCTAACATAACAAGCTGTTCCTAAACAAACACTTATTGTATATTTCCCTCTTGGAACGGTTGAAAAAAATGAATAAAAACTTACAACCCCTGACACTTCAGATAAAGGCTTGTCTAATCCATCTGCAATCAATTTTTGGATATTAATAGGTAAATATCCATAAATTGTTTGAGCTATATGCAAAACTTGTATTAATGCGCCTTCTTTATCTCTATATTCTTCAATAAATTCCTCAATCACTGCAAATTTTTCTTCTTCACTCATATCTTCACATTGACACTTTTTTAACTTATCCATACCAACTCTCCTTACTATCGTATATTAGAATTTTTTCCTAATAAAATATTTTACCCTCCTAATTAGCGCTTAATTTCATGATTAGCTTATCTAACTCTTTTAATTGAGTCTTTAACAATCTAATTTTTTCTTCGTATTCTTTAATTGAATTAAAGATACTTTGTTTTTTTATTTCGTATTCATGAAGTTGTGGCATCTTAAGTTTTTCTATTTTTTCATTAATTTCTGCAAGTTCTTTTTTGTACATTTCCCAAGCATTTTTTAAACTATTATCATAATCCCCTCCCTCTATATATTTTTTGATGCAATTGATGTCATAAATTAGTTGACTCTTTCTTTTTAAATAACTAATTATTTCCTCCATAAATCACACCCCTAAATTATTTTTTGGCGATTGCCTTTATGTGAATACCACATAAAAATACTCTCTTATTATTATTGGTATTCAAAACATACTGTAATTATGCATATATAACATTGTTTTCATGGAGCGAATAGCATTAATATCTCTATAATTACTGGGAATTTTGATTTTTTATGATATGCTTAAGTTAAGATGCAAAAGTTATTTTTAGAATTAATAATTAAAACATTTAAATTAATACCTGCTTTTTTTGGGAATTTATTTAGAAGTAAAGCTAAGATAGCTTGATGTATATTTTTTGACGTTTTATTATGTACTGATAAGATATTTTAGCAATGATATCTGAAGTGTATGTAAGTTCTATTAACATATAATAGATTATTATTTTTGATTAATAAAAACTTATTTCTAATATTAGTATAATACAATATTAGATATTTTCAAGTACATATTTTATAATGAATAATGAAATGAATATTAAACTTTTTAAATAAATGAGCAAGCCGATGAGCCGAGTTCTGTCATGAATGGTCATCTATCTCGACTTACTGTCACCAGTAAGCTCTAGCAACCTACCCAAGAGCGCGACGGGTCGCCGCTGTCTGCTCTTCTATGCGGTTTTGCTCCAGATGGGGTTTACATGTGCCCCTCTTGTCGCCAAAAGGGCGGTGAGCTCTTACCTCAACCTTTCCATCCTTACCAAGTAAACTTGGCGGTTTATTTCTGTTGCACTATCCTTGGAGTCGCCTCCACCAGACGTTATCTGGCATCCTACCCTATGGAGCTCGGACTTTCCTCACATACAGCTTTTCAGCATTTGTATGCGCGACCATTTAGCTTACTCATTCAGAGAAATATAATATCATTATCATACACATTTGTCAATATATATTTTTCAATTAAATTCGCTAAAAACCATTTATAATTTTAATCTAATGTTTTATAATAGGTATGTTGGTTTAGTATAAAACTAATTAAATTTTAATTTTATACTAAACTAATGATAATAAATAAATTATATAATACTGATTATAAAGAATTAGGTCCCTAAACATAGAATCAAATTAATGACTTTATTAGTATCTTATAAGAAATTAAATATCTTTATAATTACCTAAAACTGCTGAAAAGGAGGTTTTGTATGATTATCAAAGAAAGTGATATAGAAATAATATTGAACAAAATGAATATAAGCTATGCTGAAGCAGAAAAAGCACTTAATAAATCTAACGGAAATATAGATAAAGCAATAAGATATTTAGATAGAAAACAAACTTCTATTATTCGTAAAATAATAGATAAAATAAATTCAATACTAAAAAAAATAATGTCATATAAACTAATAATTACTAGAAAAGGAGAGTTATTAATTAATCTTCCAATATTTATAATAGTGATTGGTACATTTTTATTAAGTGTAAGTCTAGATGATATCAATATAACCCCACCAGAAATAATTATAATATTATTAATTATTATATTATCAGACTGTAAAATCCTAATTGATTATAATAACAAGAAATATACAACACATAATAACAAAGAAGATAATATTATTCATTCATATAATTCATATAACAAAAAAGATGATGATATTATCTCAACACTTGAAGTAACCCAAGACGACGATTTTAATGAAGTAAATATAGAAAACTAAGAGGTGATTCAATGGCACAAATTTTGATTGTAGAAGATGAAGTGAAAATTGCTAGATTTTTAGAACTTGAACTTAAATATGAAGGATATACAGTACATATAGCTAGTAATGGAAGAGAGGGCCTTGAAAAAGGTCTCAACCCTGATATAGATTTAATTATTCTTGATTTAATGTTACCTATATTAAGTGGTATAGAAGTATGTCGAAGAATTCGCCAAACATCTGATGTTCCAATTATTATGTTAACAGCTAAAGATGATGTTTCAGATAAGGTAATGGGTCTTGATATGGGCGCTGATGATTATATCACAAAACCATTTGCTATAGAAGAATTGTTAGCTAGAATGCGCGTAGCATTAAAACGCAAAAAAACTGATACCATAAATGATTCAATCTTAAGCTTTAATAATTTAACCCTTAACAAGCAACAACGTCAAGTTAAAGTAAATAAAGAAGAAATAATACTAACAAAGAAAGAATTTGAATTACTTGCATATCTACTAGAAAACAAAAATATAGTTCTAAGTAGAGAAAATATACTAGAAAGAGTATGGGGTTTTGAATATTATGGAGATACAAATATTATTGATGTCTATATAAGATATCTTAGAGGGAAAATAGACCAAAAATATAGTATGGATATGATTCATACCGTACGTGGAGTAGGATACTTAATAAAAGATGTTGTATAATACACTTATGTTTTTCAAAAAAACTTTAACCCATATTCTAATTCTACCATATACTATTTTAAAATATATTGCTAATATATTTAATATTAATTTGAACAACTTAAGATTTTCTATAAAAAGAAAAATTACATTTAACTATTTAATTCTATATTTTATTAGTTGTTGTTTTACTTTTTTTATAATTATTGTAGGCTACCCATATTTACATTTAAAAATATGTATGCCTACAAAACTATCAATAGATGAAAAATTACTACAACAAAATTGTTCATCTAACTCGAATATTAAAGAAACATTATCAACTATTTCAGTTAATAGAAATGCTGATGTTTTAATTACTGAACTAAATACGGATAATATATTATATTCAAGTAACGATACCATAAATAAAGTAACTTATCCACACTCAACTTTTAACTATATAGAATATCTTAAATCAACTAGAAAAATACCATATATTGACATTATTTCATTTAATAATAAATACTATAAAATATATTATTACATAAACCTAAGTAGTTATAAAAATTCACTATTTATAATAGCTATACTTTTAGGCGCTGGAGAAATTTTTGGGTTAATTATCATTTGGCTGTTTGGTTCATTAAAAAGTAAAAAAGTTTTAAAACCAATATATTCTATGACAACTACCGCAAAAGAAATTTCAATTTATAACATGAATGCACGTTTAAATATCAAAGAAGCTAAATATGAATTAAAAGACTTAGCTTATACACTAAACAAAATGCTTGATAGCCTTAATTCTGATTATACAAAACAGAAAAGATTTGTTTCTGATGTTTCTCATGAACTTAGAACCCCTATATCTATTATTGATGGGTACGCAAGTATGTTACAAAGATGGGGCAAAAAAGATGAAGAAGTACTAAATGAATCGATTGAAGCAATAAAAAACGAAGCAGAAAACATGAAAGATTTAGTTGAAGATCTCCTTTTCCTTGCTAGACATGATAATCAGACACTACAGTATAATAAAGAAACCTTTTATATAAACGAATTATTAAATGAAGTTATAAAAGAAACAGGTATTATTGACAAAAAACATATAATAGAACATTCAATTACACCTAACCTATTAATATGTGGTGACCGTAGTAGATTAAAACAAGCAATAAGAATATTTATTGATAACGCTATAAAATATACTCCTCCTTCTGGAAAAATCATTCTAAAATGTTATGAATTAGAATCAAATATAATTATTAGTATAAAAGATACTGGAATTGGAATCAGTAAGGAAGATTTAGGTAATATTTTTAATCGGTTTTATCGTTCAGATAAATCAAGAACTAGACAAACTGGTGGTCATGGACTTGGTTTATCAATTGCTAAAATAATTATTCTAGGACATCAAGGAAAGATTAGAGTAAGAAGTAAATTAGAAGTTGGAACGGAAATTATCATAACAACTCCAACTGGAATTTCTAATATTGTATAAAAACTAAACCATCGAGCATTAATGAGCTTGAGTATTTATGGACATTATGGAGACTTATCCCCCATGCTTTTTTAATTTCATATTAATGCTGATGGTTTAGTATATTGTAAAAACAAAGAGTCTATGCTATCTAAAACAGCTTCCACCAACAAATTCTCTAATTAAAGAATTATTTGGTATTTTTTCACTACTTACACCTAAAAAATAATCCAAGAATTTAATTAATCTCTTTGCTTCTATATATTCTGGTTTATCTTTTGGTATACTAAATAATAATGGTTCAGCATATTGTTTAAGCACAGCTAATTCATACACTAAAGCTGAATTAAACATTACATCTGCCTTTTCTTGATATGGGAAAATATATAATTCTTCTCCTTTTCGCACTGAAGGCCACATTGCTATAGTTTTTTGTGCATTGGTACCTCTATAAGTGTTATCTCTAATAATTCGTCTAATTAATCTTGCATCTGTTGTAGGTATTCTATTATGATCGTCAATATTTAATTGAGTTAGTGCACTAATATATATCTTAAATATATTCTCTTTTGGTATACCTACTGATAACTTATCATTCAAGCAATGAATACCTTCAACAATTAATAAATCATTTTGTTCTAACTGAAGCATTTGTCCATTATATTCTCTTTTTCCAATTTTAAAGTTAAAATGAGGCATCTCTACTGATTTTCCATCTAACAATTTCAACATATCAGTATTAAATTGCTCTATATCAAGCGCTTCTAAACATTCAAAATCATAATTTCCATTTTTATCTCTAGGTGTTAACTCTCGATTAACAAAATAATTATCTACTGATATAGGATGAGGTTTCAAACCATTTGCTCTTAATTGTATTGCTAACCTATGTGCAA
The DNA here is from genome assembly GCA_025210235.1 of Vallitalea sp. Taxonomy (GTDB): domain Bacteria; phylum Bacillota; class Clostridia; order Lachnospirales; family Vallitaleaceae; genus Vallitalea. The sequence continues at coordinate 46,221 of JAOASG010000037.1, read as the reverse complement.
AGGTTGTTTTCCCTGAAGATGATGGCCCTGCAATAAATATTATTTTCTTTTTATCAATATCTTTCATAATAGTATCAGCTATAGCTGCAATTTTCTTTTCCTGCAATGCTTCTGCTATTAAAATAAGTTCATTTATCTTACCATCAGATATTTTATTATTAAGGGCTCCAACTGTTTCTACATCCATTATTTCTCCCCAGTCAGATGATTCTTTTAATGTATTAAATAGTTTTTCCTGTGCAGTAAAAGGAGCAACTTTCATAGGCTTATTCATACTTTGAAATTGAAGTATAAATCCATTTTGATACTTTAGTAAATCATAATTCTTTAGATAACCAGTACTAGGAACCATATATCCATAAAAATAATCTTCAAAATCTTCTATTTGATATAAATTAACATTAGATACTCGCCTATAATTAAATAGTCTAACTTTATCTTCCATAAAATTATCTCTAAATATATCAATAGCTTTATTAAGGCTTACTGTTCTTTTCTCAATTGTAATATCTCTTTCAACCAACTCATCCATTTTCTCCTTTAGAGTATGTAAAAAATCTTCATTTACTTCATGACCTTTTAGCTCACAATAAAATCCTCGACTTAAAGAATAATGAATTATTACTTTGTTAGAAGGCTCTTTTCCTAAAATATCATAAACTGATTTAATCATTAAGAAAGAAACACTTCTTAAATAAGTTCTATAGCCATCTTTGTTTGTTAAATCCAAAAATTCAAGTGTACAGTCTTCATTTATATGACTTCTTAATTCTTTCAACTTATTATTCATAAGAGCTAGTACTATTGGTGATTTGAATTCTTTTTGATAACTCTTGCTAAATTCTAATAACGAAATGCCTTTTTCAACATGTCTTTTTCTTCCATCTGGAAAAACTATTTCTACTAAGTTACTCATAAGTAATACCCCCGTTTTTATAATAGATTATAATGAGCCTAGCGGATATGGTAAGTAATATGAAGCAGCGAGCCATGGACGGCGAGTTCAGCTGTTTAAACATGGACGTTTAATCTGCTGACGGAATATTACCCTATACCATATCCGCAGAAACTACTAGCTATTTTCGTAACACTTTCCTACAAAGTAGCAAAAGGATCTTTACTCTTTGTAGATGAAATAATTTCTATATCATTACCAAAACAATCTTCTAAATAATGCTCAAACATAGGAACAACTATATTTTCTGTTCCAAAATGTCCTGCATCAATAAGAGCCATACCTTTTTCTTCAAATTCTTGAGCATCGTGATATTTAATATCGCCTGTTATAAAAACATCTGCTCCCATTTTATACGCTTCTTTCGCAAATTCCATCGAACTACCTGGACTAACTGAAACTGTTTTTATTCTTTTATCTAGATCGCCAATAACTCTTAAACTTTCTAATTCAAGCTTATCTTTAACATAATAACATAATTTATCTAATGTCATTTCATTAATTGTCCCTATTCGTCCTATTCCACATGAATTCATCTCGTCATTATTAATACTTTGCACCAAAATCTTGCTATCTTTTATTTCTAACTTATTCGCTAATAAAGTTGATAGTCCTTCACTAGCTGAATCCAAATTAGTATGTGCACAAAAAAAACAAATATCATTTTTAATTAACTTTATTATTTTTTTTCCTAAAACAGTATCAGTATTTATCTTTTTAATTCCTTTAAAAATAATTGGATGATGAGTTATAATCATATCAACATGATTATTAACTGCCTCATCAATAACTTCATCAGTCGCGTCTAATGAAACTAATATTTTACTTATATTAGCATTAGAATCTCCTACCAATAGACCTACATTATCCCAATTTTCTGCTAACCTTGGTGATGCAATTTCATCAAATTTCTCAATTATTTTTATGCATTTTATAGACACTTTAACACCTCATTTATAGTATCTAACTCAATAATTATTTCATCTTTTCGTTTAATAGCATTGTCTGTTTGTTGTTTTTGAAGATTTAATATTAAATTAGTATACTTGTTTTTTTTCAATAACAATTTTTCTTTAAGTATGGTTGATCTTTTGTCTATCAATATTTTACCATATTTATAGTCTATAGTATTGTATTTTTTTTCATGCCCCTTAACTGCACATATTATATTATAATATTTGCCTCCATCTTTTAGTAATCTTTCATCGCTAATTTTAAAATTTAATTCATGTATTTTTTTTCTAACCAAATCTATATCTGATTGTGGTGATAAAATTAATTTATCAACAGTTTGTATAACATCACTGCCACAACTAAGTATGTTTTTAATAAGTATTCCGCCCATTCCAGCAATAATTATAGTATCTACTTCATTTCTATTTATTTTATCTAACCCATTAGATAACCTTGTCTCAATATATTCTTCTACGTTATGATTTTTAATATTTTTTTTTGCTATTTCTAGTGGTTCTTTATTAATGTCACAAGCTATAGCGTGCTTGATTCTACTATGCTTTGCAAGATAAATAGGAATATACCCATGATCTGTCCCAATATCTCCTATAATCGAACCATCATCCACCATTTCGCTTATAGCTTTTAATCTATTAGATATTTCCATACTAACCTCCTGCGAAAATTAAAGTAAATAAGAGTATATACAGTAAAAGAGAAAAATCACCACTTAAAGTACAACAATCGTACATTAATGTGGTGAAAATAATTATTCTAAATAATCCTTTAGCTTTCTGCTTCTACTAGGATGTCTTAATTTTCTAAGGGCTTTTGCTTCTATCTGTCTAATTCTTTCACGAGTAACATTAAATACTTTTCCAACTTCTTCTAATGTTCGAGCTCTTCCATCATCTAGTCCAAACCTTAATCTAAGAACTTTTTGTTCTCTATCTGTTAACGTATCAAGTACATCTACTAATTGCTCTTTTAATAATGTAAAAGCAGCAGCATCTGCTGGAATTGGTACATTCTCATCTTGAATAAAATCTCCAAGGTGGCTATCTTCTTCTTCCCCTATAGGTGTTTCAAGAGAAACAGGTTCTTGAGAAATCTTTAGTATTTCTCTTACCTTATCAACAGGCATGTCTAATTCTTCTGCTATTTCTTCTGGTACAGGTTCTCTACCTAATTCTTGTAATAATTGTCTTGAAACCCTTATTAATTTATTAATAGTTTCCACCATATGAACAGGTATTCTAATTGTTCTGGCTTGATCAGCTATAGCTCTTGTAATTGCTTGTCTAATCCACCAAGTTGCATAAGTACTAAACTTGTATCCTTTTCTATAATCAAACTTCTCAACTGCTTTAATAAGCCCAAGATTTCCTTCTTGGATAAGATCAAGAAATAACATACCACGTCCTACATAACGTTTAGCAATACTAACAACCAGTCTTAAGTTAGCCTCTGCTAATTTTTTCTTGGCTTCTTGATCTCCTGCTTCCATTCTCATAGCTAGATCTACTTCTTCTTCAGCTGATAAAAGTGGTACCTTTCCTATTTCTTTTAAATACATTCTTACAGGATCATCAATGTTAAGTCCTTCAGGTAAAGATAAATCTAATTCTTTTGCAGGTTCTTCCTCTTCTTCAATTAAACCTAGTACATCAATACCTGCTTTTTCTAATATATCATATACAATTTCAATGTTATCATCATTATTAACCATATCACCGAAATGTTCCTCAATCTCTTTATATTCAAGAACATTTTTCTTTTTTTTGGCCAAGTCAATTAAGGCTTTCATCTTCTCTTCAAACTTACTTAAATTCTCTTCATTCGCCATAATCTAGAATCCATCCTTTCTTTGTGTTTACTAGTCTAACCATCCTTAAGAGATATATGCAATTCTTGTAATTCTCTTTTAGCTAAAATAAGTTTTTGTAGATCATTAGTATTGTTTATTGTACGAGATTTTGTATCAATATACGCACCTTTTAATAATTTAATACTGTCGTTAATTATTCTTTCTAATTGTAATTTGTTTTCAAAAGATATTTTTTTATTAAATATTCTTGCTACTTTATTTTGTTCTTCTAGTTCCATAAATTTATTTATAATAACAGCACATTCAACTTTTCTATTATCTTCATACGCCTTATAAACCTCTTTAGCAACTTTTCTATAAAGCTCATCAAGAAACTCTTTTGTATCTAAATGTTTTCTCACCGCTAAATAGATATCATAACTATTTGCAACTAATGTTAATATACTCATTTGTGCTAATATTATTCCATCTTCTGAATTTTTTGTTTTTTCTTTATTAGTAATTACTACATTTTGTCTTGATGTTACAATACCTTTGTTTTTACCTTTTTCAATAACTAATTTTTCTAATAGTGTTTTTTTTGTATTATACTTTTTTGCAATTGCTTCTAAATAATTATCTCTTTCCAATTCACTTTCTATAACCAATAACTTATCTGCTACTTCATTATGAAATTTAGTCCTACTATCAGGATCATTTAAATTATATTTAATTTCAAGTTCTTCAACTTCAAACATTACTCCTGATATAGCTTTTTCAATTAAGTTATTGAAAGCTTCTTTACCTTCGTTTTTTATAAATTCATCAGGGTCCTTATATTTTTCTATTCTTAAAACTCGCACAGATAGACCTGCTGATTTTAATATCGGAATAGCTCTATGTGTAGCTTTTTTCCCTGCCCCATCACTATCATAAGATATTATGACGTTATCTGTATATCTTTTTAATAATGCTCCTTGTTCAACAGTAAATGCTGTTCCAAGAGAAGCAACTACATTAGTTATTCCTGATTGATATAAAGAAATAACATCCATATATCCTTCAACAATTATAATATAATCTTCTCTAGATGTACGAGCTAAATTAAGTCCATATAGATTACGTCTTTTATCGAAGAGTTTTGTTTCAGGCGAATTAAGGTATTTAGGTGTAAAATTACCTAGTACACGTCCTCCAAATCCTATAACTCTATTATGTACATCAAATATGGGAAACATAAGGCGATTCCAGAAACGGTCATAAAAATCTCCTGGAGTATTTTTTTCTTGAATAACTAACCCAGATTCACTAATTACTTTTTTGCTATATCGTTCACTTAGATATTTATATAAATCATTTCTATAAATGTTAGAATACCCTAGTCCAAATTTTTTTTGTATCTCTTCACTAATGCCTCTTTTTATTAGATACTCATTTACTGTTTTTCCTTTATCTGATTTTAATTGATAATAAAAATACCTAGCAGCAACTTTGTTAATCTCAATTAATTGATGTTTAAAATCCATTTTTTGTTTAGCTTCATCAGACATTTTAACTGTTGGAAGAGTAATATGTACTCTATCTGCTAAATGTTTTACTGCTTCTATAAATGAATAATTTTCATACTCCATAATAAATGTATAGACATTACCCCCAGCACCACAGCCAAAGCAATAATACATTTGTTTATCACTACTTACTGAGAAAGATGGAGTTTTTTCGTTATGAAATGGACATAATCCAAAATAAGTATTTCCTTTTTTATTTAATTGTACATATGTTGAAATAACATCAACAATGTCATTTTGAATTCTTATCTCCTCTATTAATTCTTCTGGATAATACATATTAAAATAAAAACTCCTTTAAGTTAACACATTTTATATGATTTTTCTATTACTAAAAATTGAAAGTCTAGTATATTTTTATTTTCATACTCTATTAATTTTCGACATGTTTTTATAAATTCCTTTAAAAAAATATAACTTTATTTAAATCAATTAATTCTCATTATGATTAATTAACAAATAGTATTTATATACTTATATTAAAAATAATAAAAGGCATTTATATCTCTTTCCATGATGATGGTATAAATATCTTAGAAAATAAGTTAATTGAATATCTATCAGTCATGCCTGCAATGTAATCACAAACAACTCTTTCTAATGGTTCAGACTTATTAGAAATCATTTTTTTATATTCATCAGGTAATAAATCTCTATTTATAATAAAATATTCATATAATTGTTTAAGCATATTATGAGCTTTTAATTCGTGCTCTTTTGCTTTTGATCCTATATATACATTTTTGAACATAAAACTTCTAAGATTATTCATTGCTTTTTTTATATCTTCACTCATAATTATATCGTTTTTATTCATACTATTTCTTACAATATCATGTATCATATTATTTATTCTATCTCTTGAAGTTATTCCTAATATACTAGTATATTCTTTTGGCAAATCATTTTGGCTAAGAATCCTTGCTCTTATTGCATCATCTATATCATGATTTATGTATGCTATTTTATCTGATAGTCTTACAATTTTACCTTCTAATGTATTTGGTTTACCCGCTGTCGAATGGTTAATAATACCATCTCTCACTTCCCATGTTAAATTAAGACCTTTACCTTTACGCTCTAATTTTTCAACTGCTCTAATACTTTGCTCATTATGCTTAAACCCAAATGGGCAAACTTCATTTAGAGCAAATTCTCCAGCATGTCCAAAGGGAGTATGCCCTAAATCATGCCCTAATGCTATTGCTTCCGTTAAATCCTCATTTACTCTAATTGCTCTAGCAATTGTTCTTGAAATCTGAGCTACCTCTAATGTATGTGTTAATCTTGTTCTATAATGATCACCTTCAGGAGAAATAAATACCTGAGTTTTATGTTTTAACCGTCTAAACGCTTTTGAGTGAATAATTCTATCTCTATCTCTCTGAAATTCCGTCCTAATATCACAAGGTTCTTCATTAACATCTCTACCTATTGAATTTTTACTTTTTGTTGCATATTTATTTAACGTTATATCTTCTAAGTTCTCTTGTTGTTTTCTTAAACAATCGGTCATATAATTTCCACCTTTTCATCTAAAAATTATTTTAGAAAAGCAACTGCATCATGAGATAAAAATTACTTTATAATTATTATATACTCCACTAATTACTAAATTCCTCTTAAATGTATTATTTAAATTATGTATAATTTTTGCAAATAAGTTGTACTAAAAATATCCTCTTAAATATTAAATAGTTATACTAAAATTAATTATACTATTATTTTTATCTTTAAATTATAGGAATATCATAAAATAGTTATTAATAATACAACCAGTTTTGTTAACAAATATACAATAAAATTAAATATTTATTGAATTTCTGTACTTAAAGAAATATTTGACAATTATTAATATGCGCACTATAATAACAAATGTTTGCAAAGGAAAGGTGTTTTTTATGAATAACAAAACAACCAATACATTAAATCATTGGTATACATTGGATTTAAAAGTTATATTAGAAGGTATATTTGTAGGATTATTATCGGGAATAATTATAGTACTATATCGATTATGTTTAAGTAATGCTGATAAAATAAGAAAAAATATCTACAGCTTCATTACACCAAATGTGGGGTATCGAGTAATATGGTTTGCTTTTCTTATACTTGTAGGTTTATTTTTAGGCTGGTTAGTAAAAAAATATCCTATGATTAAAGGTAGCGGTATCCCTCAAATCAAAGGATTTCTTGTAAGGCAACTTAATATTAATTGGTTAAAAGAGTTAATCTTAAAATTTTTTGGTGGAATATTGTCAATTGGATGTGGCTTATCATTAGGTCGAGAAGGCCCCTCTGTTCAAATGGGAGCTACTGTAGGTTTAGGATTTAGTCGTGTATTCAAACGTCTACATCTAGAAGAAAAATATTTAGTTACAGCAGGTGCTAGTGCTGGATTAGCCACAGCATTTAATGCGCCATTAGCAGGAGTAATATTTTCTCTTGAGGAACTACACCGAAATTTTTCACCTGTCATACTTATGTGTGCAATGGGTGCATCTATAACTGCTGACTTTATATCAAGTAATTTTTTTGGTTTAACCCCTATATTTGATTTTACTAACCTTAGTGTATTACCTCTTAAATACTACGGTTTAATAATTTTATTAGGGATTGTTGCTGCTATATTAGGGTGTGTATTTAATAAATTACTAGTATTAGCATCGACATATATCGATGGTAATAGTAAAATTCATTATCTGCTTAAACCAATAATACCTCTTGTTTTATCAGGAATTATTGCATTTACAATACCAGATATTCTAGGTGGAGGGCATGACCTTATTGTATCATTGACAGGAAGTAATATGTTACTACGAATTATTTGCATTCTTTTCGTATCTAAACTATTATTTACTGTAATATGCTATGGTTCTGGTGTACCAGGTGGAATTTTCCTACCTGTACTAGTACTTGGTGCACTTATAGGTAAAGGTTTTGGGCAAGTTTGTGTTGATCTAATAGGAATTGATTCAACTTATATCCTTAACTTTATAACATTAGCTATGGGAGCTTATTTCACAGCTATTGTAAAAGCACCAATAACAGGTAGTATTTTAGTTACAGAAATGACCGGATCTTTTAATCACCTACTACCACTAATTACAATTTGTTTAGTTGCTCAGATTGTAACAGATATACTAAACTCAGGTGCTATTTATGACATATTATTAGAACGTCTATTAAAAAACAAAAAAGGTAATTGGTTAAAAAATGCAACTGATGAAAAAGTTATTTTAGAAGTACCTGTCATGTTTGGCTCAGAAATTGAACATAAAAAAATAAAAAATATAACCTGGCCAAATAATTGTCTTGTTGTAGGCATTAAACGTGGAGAGAAAGAACTTATTCCTAATGGTGAATATAAAATATATGCAGGTGATTTTCTTATTGTTTTGGCTGACTCTGATGTGGCTCATACCTTGAAGCCTGAATTACTAGATATGTCAACAGTATAACACTAAATATTAAAGAGATGGCATTCTTCCGTAAATGCCATCTCTTTGAATCATATCATGTAGGGAATTACATTTGATAACTTTAAATTATTTCGTTGGCATATCTATTAATATAGTATAGCAGCTAATAATGAAATTATAAATCCTAGTAATCCACCTAACATTGTTATAGCGTTTAATTCTTTTTTTGCAATTGATATAATAATGTCTTCTAGCATTTTAATATCAAATGAATTAATTTGCTTTTCTATTATTTTACTAAGTTTTACTTCTTTAATTAATTCCGTAATTTGCTTATTAATAAAATAATCATATTTACTTAGTATAAATGCATCTATATGTTTTTTATCAACTTCATTTATTTTTATGTCACAACATATTATTTTATATACAAAAGCTGATACTAAATAATTAATATTATTTATAACTTTATCATTATTGATTAGCTCTTCAAAATTATTTCTTACTATTTTACGAATTTCTTCTTCAAAGTTTTTTCCTGATATACTGTTAAATATAGTGCTGATATCTTTATTATTTATATCTATAAGTGAATTAATATTTAACCCCTTAAGATTATTTATAAAATATTTTGCTAAAAAGTGTACTAAATTTTCTCTTGTTTCATTTGCAAGTATTTCACTAAATGGTTTATCTATAAAATTATCAATTTTTACATTAATAAAAGAATTAATATTTTCTTTTACTTCAGGCTCTTGTAACTTCTCTTTTGATTTAATTGCAATTGATTCATATATGCTTTCTGCATTTACAAACATAGCTCCAAGAGCTCCAACTTTTCCTTTTATAGTTGTATCGATTAAGCCAATAGCTTTTTCTTTAAGATTTTCATTATTAAAAACATCAAGTTCTTGCATTAAAACATCTACATTATATAAAATTGTAGACTTTAAACTCTCAATTATATTTTTATCAAGAACATTATTTATTTTATTGTCTTCTCTTAGTATCTCTAATAAATAATCTGTTATTATATTTTCTATTCTATCATTATTAATAAATTTTATATAATTTCCCTCTAAAACAGAATCAGTTATTATATCTCGAACTTTTATATTAACAAACCCTTGGATAATTTGATCAGAGATAACTTCCTGTATCTTTTCTTTTATAGTATCTTCATTTATCAAATCTACTATTTTATTAGATATTACTTCTTCTAGCTTATTAATTACCTTTTTATTATCGTCTGATTGAATTATATGTTCAATATTAATACTTCCTGCATCATTATATATTCTATTATTTACAAATTCTAATATATGACTTTTTGTAGTATCTTTTAATAATTCATCTATTATTACCCTGTCTGTCAATAAATATTCTTCAAAGACTTCACCAATGGACTTAGCTACTCTTTCTCTTTCTTTAGGTATTAATCCTGGTGTAAATGGAACTTTAAATCCAAAAATCTTCTTTTCTGTATAAGGACGAAATAACATCTTAATTGCAATCCAATTAGTAGAATATCCAATAGCTGCACCTACTATTGGCATTGCTATTAATTTATAATCCATTACATACACCTCATTATATATCAAATTAATTATATAAAACTATACTAAGCAAAGCCATCAGATATACTGATGGCTTTTATTAGTATTTATTAAATTTAATTTATATTAGTTATAATTTAAATCAATTATAATCTAGTTGTTTAAAGCAGATTGAGCAGCAGCTAAACGAGCAATTGGTACTCTAAATGGAGAACAAGATACATAATTTAATCCTACTTTGTGGCAGAATTCAATTGATGCTGGATCTCCACCATGCTCACCACAAATACCTAATTTAATATCAGGTCTTGTAGCTTTACCTTTTTCAGCAGCCATTTTTACTAATTGACCAACACCTGTTTGATCAAGTCTTGCAAATGGATCTGATTCAAATACTCCTTTAGTGTAGTAATCTTCTAAGAATGCACCTGCATCATCACGAGAGAATCCAAATGTCATTTGAGTTAAGTCATTAGTTCCAAATGAGAAGAATTCAGCTTCTTTAGCAATAATATCAGCAGTTAAAGCAGCACGAGGTATTTCTATCATAGTACCAACTTTGTATTTCATATCAATACCAGCAGCAGCGATAGCTTTATCTACAGCGCTTACTACAACTTCTTTTACATAAGCTAATTCTTTAACTTCTCCTACTAATGGAATCATGATTTCTGGAACAATATCATATCCTTTTTCTTTTTTAACTTCAATTGCTGCTTCAACAATTGCTGTTGCTTGCATTTCTGCAATTTCAGGATATGTTACTGCTAAACGACAACCTCTATGTCCAAGCATTGGGTTGAATTCATGTAATGAATCAACAGTAGCTTTTAATTCTTCAAATGTAATTCCCATATCCTTAGCTAAATCTTTGATATCTTCTTCTTCGTGAGGTAAGAACTCATGAAGTGGTGGATCAAGAAGACGTACAGTCATAGGCATTCCTTTAAGTGCTTCATACATTCCTTTGAAGTCACCTTTTTGAATTGGTAATAATTCATTTAAAGCAGCTTTTCTTTCGTCTACTTCTTTAGCAACAATCATTTTTCTCATTTTTGCAATTCTATCTTCTTCAAAGAACATATGCTCAGTACGGCAAAGTCCGATTCCTTCTGCACCAAATTCAACAGCTTTTTGTGCATCTCTTGGAGTATCAGCATTTGTTCTTACTTTTAATGTTCTAACTTCATCTGCCCAAGACATGAATTTTTCAAAATCACCAGAGATTTCTGGATCTACAGTTTTAATATCTTCAATATAGATATTACCAGTTGAACCATCTAAAGAAATATAATCTCCTTCTTTAACAGTTTGTCCAGCAACAGTAAATACTTTGTTTTCTTCGTCGATTTTGATTTCTCCACAACCTGATACACAACAAGTACCCATTCCACGAGCAACAACCGCTGCATGAGAAGTCATACCACCACGTACAGTTAAGATACCTTGTGCTGCATACATACCTTCGATATCTTCAGGTGAAGTTTCAAGTCTTACTAAGATAACTCTTTCTTGTCTTTTTGCAGCTTCAGCAGCATCTTCAGCAGTAAAGTAAACTTTACCAGCAGCAGCTCCTGGAGATGCAGGTAAACCTTTTGCTACTACAGCTGCAGCTTTTAATGCAGCTACGTCAAAGTTTGGATGTAATAATTGGTCTAATTGTTTAGGTTCAACTTTCATTAATGCTTCTTTTGGAGTAAGTAAACCTTCTTCAACTAAATCAACAGCAATTTTTAATGCAGCAGCAGCTGTTCTTTTACCGTTACGAGTTTGTAAGAAATATAATTTACCTTTTTCAATAGTAAATTCCATATCTTGCATATCTTTGTAATGATTTTCTAAGTTATTTGCAATTTCCATGAATTGTTTATAAACTTCTGGCATATCTTGTTCTAATCTTGTTATAGGTTCTGGAGTTCTAATACCAGCAACAACGTCTTCACCTTGTGCATTTAATAAGTATTCTCCATAGATTCCAGCTTCACCAGTTGCAGGGTTTCTAGTAAATGCAACACCTGTTCCTGAACTATCTCCCATGTTACCAAATACCATTGTTTGAACGTTAACAGCTGTTCCCCAGTTACCAGGAATATCATTCATTCTTCTGTAGATTATTGCACGTTCATTATTCCATGAACCAAATACAGCTTCTACAGCAGCCATTAATTGTTCTTTAGGATCTTGAGGGAACTCTTCACCTAATTGTTCTTTATATAAACCTTTGAAAGCTTCAATTACGTCTTTTAAATCATCAGCTGTTAAATCTAAGTCACTTGCGTATCCTTTTGCTTCTTTTATATCATCTAAAACTCTTTCAAATCTTGATTTTGGAAGTCCTTTAACAACATCTGAGAACATTTGAATAAATCTTCTATAAGAATCGTATGCAAATCTAGCATTTTCTGTAGCTTTTGCAAAACCTTCAACAGATACATCATTTAATCCTAAATTAAGTACTGTATCCATCATACCAGGCATAGAAACTCTAGCTCCTGAACGTACAGATACTAATAAAGGTTGACTATTATCTCCGAATTTCTTATTATTAATCTCTTCAACTTTTACTAAAGCCTCTTCGATTTGTCCTTTGATATCGTCAGAAATTGCTTCTCCATTATCATAATAGTTAATACAAGCCTCTGTTGAAACTGTAAATCCTTGAGGAATTGGAAGTCCTAGCTTAGTCATTTCTGCTAAGTTAGCACCTTTTCCACCAAGAAGGTTTTTCATTGATGCGTCAGCTTCACTAAACATATAAACATATTTCTTGCTCATTAAATATACCTCCTGTTAGTCTTTTTTTATTTATATTAAAAACTAGAGGAAAACCTCTTTGTTTTATCTTATAGGAAAGTTTATATTTGTAGTTACTTTCCTAAGCAAAGATATTCCTAATAGGAATATTATTTGTATTACTAAATATTACCTAGACATTAGTCCGACATATATTATAACACAAAAAAACAAAATAAGTAGATTTTTTTTTATTTTTTCTACTAATATATATATTTTGTCCAATTTACTAATAAAATTGTCCTTAAAATAATTATTTTATACATTTCTTATTAAAATGTCATTTTCTCTTCAAAATAAGAAACAAGTTCATTAATCTTAATTCTCTCTTGTTCCATTGTATCTCTATTTCTAATAGTTACCGCATTATCTTCAAGTGTATCAAAATCTACCGTAACACAGAATGGTGTTCCTATTTCATCTTGTCTACGATATCTTTTACCAATACTACCTCTATCATCGTATTCAACATTAAAATGTTTTCCTAACATAGTATACACTTTTTCTGCATCTTCTGATAACTTTTTAGATAATGGAAGTACAGCTACTTGAACGGGCGCAAGTGCTGGATGGAAACGTAATACTTTTCTTACATCACCATTTTCTAATTCTTCTTCATCATATGCTTCACACAAAAATGCTAATGTTACCCTGTCTGCTCCAAGTGATGGTTCAATACAATAAGGAATATATTTTTCCTTCTTAGCATCATCAAAATAAGTCATATCATTACCTGAATGTTCTTGGTGCTTTCTAAGATCGAAGTCTGTCCTATCTGCAATACCCCATAATTCTCCCCAGCCAAATGGGAATAAGTATTCAATATCAGATGTTGCATTACTATAATGTGATAATTCTTCTTCACTATGATCTCTTAATCTCATATTTTCTTCTTTAATACCAAGAGATAGTATCCATTTAACGCAATAATTTTTCCAATACTCAAACCACTCTAAGTCAGTACCTGGTTCACAGAAAAATTCTAATTCCATTTGTTCAAATTCTCTTGTTCTAAATGTGAAATTACCAGGTGTAATTTCGTTTCTAAAAGATTTACCAATTTGACCAATCCCAAAAGGAATTTTTTTCCTTGATGTACGTTGAACATTCTTAAAGTTAACAAAAATTCCTTGTGCTGTTTCAGGACGTAAGTAAACAGTATTTTTAGCGTCTTCTGTTACTCCTTGGAATGTTTTAAACATTAGATTAAATTGTCTTATATCAGTAAAATTATGCTCTCCACATGAAGGACATCCTATTCCTTTTTCATCAATATAATTCTTCATTTGTTCATTAGTCCATGAATCAATTGCATCTTCAACCTCAAGACCATTATCTTTCATATAATTTTCAATAAGTTGATCTGCTCTAAATCTCTCTTTACAGCTTTTACAATCCATTAATGGGTCATTAAACCCTCCTACATGACCAGAAGCAACCCAAACTTGAGGATTCATTAATATAGCACAATCAATCCCTACATTATATGGACTTTCTTTTATAAATTTTTGCCACCAAGCTTTTTTTACGTTATTTTTAAGCTCTACTCCAAGAGGACCATAATCCCAAGTATTTGACAGTCCCCCATAAATTTCTGATCCTGGATAAACAAATCCTCTAGCCTTTGCTAGTGCAACTATTTTTTCCATTGTCTTTTCCATCTTATCATTCCTCTCATATAAATAGCAATTGTAAAACTAATAATAAAAAAAGACATTCTTATATCCCTAAAAAGGGACGAAAGAACATCTTCCGCGGTTCCACCCTATTTGATGCATTACACATCCACTTAAAATTCTTATCTGCTCAAAAGTGCCCTTCGCAAATTATATCTTGTTCAGCTTCCACCTACCCGAACTCTCTATTAAGATTAATAATTAACTACTTCTCTTCATCATTACAGAATTACTATATAATTACAATAATCCAATTTTCTTCTATATGTGTTTAATCCAAAAAAAGTATAACAAAACAGCCTTTTTATGTCAAGTACAAAAAGTCTAACGATTTAAATTTATGATTAAGATGATATTCAATAAATTGATTTGTTATTATTTTTAGCTCTTGTAGAATGTTTGATTCAACATTAAAACTATATAATTTATTAATAGGTGTAGAAAGAATGTACCTCATAGTAAATATAGTACTATTACTTATTTTTATTATATTTTTTTGATGATTCGAACAGGTAGTACAAACAATACCTCCTAATATAGTGCTAAAATTATAATTATCATCTTCTAAACCACAATTACCGCATTTAATAACATTTGGAGTATACCCAATATAACTCATTGCCTTTAATTCAAATATTCTCATTATTAGATCATAATCAATAATTCCTTTTACTAATACTTGTAAAGTTTTAAGCATAAGTTTCATTAATGCATTATTAGGAGCATTTTCTTCAATTGTATATTGACAAAACTCAAGTATATATAAACCATACACTAATACATTAATATCTCTTCTTATACTGTGAAATGACTCTATTAATTCTACTTGCTGTAGATTATAAGAAGATGATTTGCCTTTATATAATATATATTCTCCATAAGAAAATATTTGTGAACCTGCAAGAAATTTACTATTTGTTTTTCTTGCCCCTCTTGCAAAAACAGTTATTTTTCCTTTATCTTTCGTAATTAATACTATACGTTTATCTGATTCACCTATAGGCATTTCACTTACAACAATACCTTTTGTCTTTATTTCACTCATACTTATCCCTACTAAATATTATTTATTTAAGTAATGCGAAACTTCATTAAGTTGATTATTTAATACAATTACCTAATTATTTATTTCAAAACTGCTTTGTTTATTATAGCAAATGATTTATTTTAAGTAAATAAAACCTATACCAATCTCTTTAATAATCTATAAAATTAATAGTAGTAATAGAATTATAGTCCCCTAAATTTTTAAAATTACCTAGTTCAATAAACTCAACTAATTTTGATACAAGTAATGGGTCCAATCTACTGCCACTTTCTTTTTTAATATTTTTAACCATATCCACTTCATTTTGTAAAATTATCTCTTCAAGATATTTAATTAAAGCTAGAACTCTTGAAAGATAAGGTGTTTCTTCTTGAATTAATCCATAGGGATAACCATTACCATCCCATGATTCTTTTGAGTGAAGTAAAATATCTGCTAGATGAGAATAAATTTTCGAACTACATAGTATATTATATCCATTAATAATCATAGATTGATTATTAATTTCTTGATTAAATGAATCCTTACCATTAGGTAATACTAAAGTTACTAAACCAATTTCATAAATTAAAGCTATATCAACTAGTTTTGTTAATTCATATCTATTTAATTTAATATATTGACCAAAAGTTACTGCTAGTTTCCCAGATATTGAAGATTTTTCTTTAATATTTGGAAATTTATTAACCAATAATCTCCAAAAATCTGCCATAATTATTTTATGGAAGTTTTTTGACCGTTTAAGTTTTTGCTTATACATATTAATATCTGCTACCTTTAATCCTTCATTTAAGGTTTTTTCATCTGTTTTTATTATGCTATAACCATAAGATACACTAATTAAATGTGTGTCATGCTTTTTACATATTTCATCTAATTCATTTAGTTTCACTTCAATTTCTTCTTTTGTTATGTCTTCAATAATTACTACAAATTCATCTCCGCCTAAACGAATTATGTTATTTGCGTTATTAAATACTTTAATTAAAATTGTTGCGAAACCTTTTAATATACTATCTCCTTTATCATGACCGAAACTATCATTAATAATCTTAAGACCATTTAAATCCATTATAACAATAGCTAAAGACTTACCCGTACATTTATCATTAGTATAAAAATCCAATCTCTTTTGAAAATAATTTCTATTATTTAATCCTGTTACTGAATCATTAAATGTTTGCGCTTCAATTTCTTGTAAATACATTTTATGATCTGTTATATTCTCTAGAAGTATAGCATATCCTATTAATTCATTATTAGAATCCATAACAGAAGAAACAATTGTTTTATAATAACTATTGTTTAATACGATTTCTTTTTTATTAAAATCTTCTATATTCTTTGTTTGTCCTAGAAAAGTTAAATCATCAATACATAGTCCTATACATTCATTAATTGATCTATTTAATAATATTGCTCCCGCATGATTTATATCAGCAACTTTATAATTATTATCAATAACTACTGCTGGAGTATTTAACATATCAAAAACCATACTTCTAGACATAGGAGAAATGTCAACTAATTTATAACGTAATATTCCATATAGAAATATCAACGCAGTAAAAGCTAAGAACATTGGAGTTAAATCTAAAGATTTTGAAACTAAACTCCTTATGGAATAATAAATATTATATATCCATGGAATTAAGGCGCCAAAAATAATAATAGTAATTTTTTTCCTGGTATAATCTGATGATTTCAACCAATTCTTAATACTTATTATTAAAACAATAATTGATATTATATAAGAATATATTAAATGAACATAGAACCACCAATTATTATCATTCATTACCATTGTAATTCCATTTATTTGTTCAATCCAAGTATACTTTCTAACAAAATTATGTACAGAATTTGTTGCATTTAATATAATAGTTAATACGGGTATTATAAAAATTACAACAATAAACCATTTTTTTATTTTTATTTCTTTATTTGTGTAGTTTAATATAAATAAAAACATCAATACTGGTATAAAAGGAAGTACTGAGAATTTTAGTTCATGAAAAATATATTTTGCAGTATGATTTTGTATAACAATATGTAACCCACATAATATATTAAATAATGATATCGTCCACATAAATATACTTAGATAATATATACCCTTTACATTTCTATTTTGAAATGCAACCACTCCTAGCGAAAAGAGGAATAACCCAATTATTATAAAGATACTACTATAAAAAGTTGTCATAGTTTACCTATCCTTACTAAATTAATATGTTAGTTGTTAGTATATTTATTATATCATTACTAAACAAAATATCCAAATACGATTTCTATACCAAATCAATACTAAATAAAGCAAGAGAACTATTACTGGTATGTAACGTCCTCTTGCTTATTATAAATTAAATAACTTTTCTTATAATTACTCATAATTATTGAAATCACTAATAAATCTACAATTGAAATTTTGATGCTTCTTTATCTAATTCAACAGCCATTTCAGCTAAACTTTCACTTGTACTTGCTACTTGCTCTAATGAAGCAGACTGTTCCTGTGTAGAAGCCGCTGCCTCTTCTGTACTGGCAGCATTCTCTTCAGCTATTGCTGATAGGTTTTGAATAACATCAATTATATTATCCTTTTTCTTTTGTAATTCTTCTCCAATTGTATTTAACTGCTCTATACTATTACCTGAAATATTTATAGCATCTGCTATATTTTTATATTTAGTTTCCGTAACATTTACACTGTCCATTTGCTGTTTTACTATGACTGAGACTTCTTCCATTCTTTTCACAGCCTGACTTGCATTAGTTATTAGCTCATTAACAACCATATCAATTTCTTTAGTAGATTCTGTAGATTGTTCTGCTAACTTTCTAATTTCATCTGCAACTACAGCAAAACCTTTTCCTGCTTCTCCTGCTCTTGCTGCTTCTATCGCTGCATTTAAAGCTAATAAGTTTGTCTGCTCTGCTACAGAGGCTATCATTGTACTTGCCTTAGATATTTTTATTGAACTATCATTGGTTCTTTTTATTACATCAAATATTTCATCAATAGCTTGTCCACTTAAATCTGTTTTTTCCATTAAATCATTTAGCTCAATTAATCCTTCACTAACAAGTTGAGTAACTTTTCCAGAACTCATGCTTACTTCTTCCATACTATCATATTCTTGTTGAATAAGATCACCAAGTTCATATGCTGTCTGTGATCCATTTTCTGTATTTTTTGCTTGATCTGAAGCTCCCTTTGCAATTTCTTCAATGGTTGAAGCCACTTCATTAGAAGATATTGCTGATTGCTGAATTGTTTTACTCATCTCTGATGAGGATTCGTTTATTTCATTTGATGCTAATATTATTTTATTTATTAAATCCCTAAAACTTTTTTGCATAATAGATAATGATTGAGCAATAGTCCCAATCTCATCTTTTCTCTTTACATATTTTCCTGTATTACTATCGTTATGTATACTTAAATCAAACTCAGCTAATGTATTTATATCTTGTGATAGATATTTCAAAGGTTTTGTAATATAATTACCTATTAAATATATTAAAATCCCAGCAATTATTAATATCAAAATTGATAACCCTAATGTACCATCTCTTAACCCTTTTAATTCAGACAAAATTTCACTTCGAGGAACAGATATTCCTATAGACCAATGAGTTTTTAAAATAGGACTATATCCAATCATTTTTGTAATACCATTATAGTTATAAGTACCACTTCCATACTCTTTTTTAATCATTTTATTAAGTAATTTGTTTAAATCATTTAACTTATCTTTTTCGCTTTCTTTTAATAAATTAACAGTATTTACTCTACTTGTATCTTTATCAGCAACTATAAGACCTTCTTCATTAACAACATATGCATAACCTGATTCCCCTACTGTTATATCAGCTATTAGTTCGCTAAAAGATATTGCATCCTTAATACCTATAACAACACCATTTATATTTCCATTATATTTTATAGGGGCAGCATAAACAACAATTAATGATCCATCTTCTTTACTAACAATTAAATCAGATATACTTGATTCATTATTCATTGCTTTTATAAAGTACTCTCTCTGACTAAGATTATAAGTCTTACCATTAGTAGATATAGAATCTCCATTAATATCAATAATATTCATCATTTGGTAGCCATTTCTTTTTACTTCTTCTCTTAATGCATCGAGCTTGTCTTCTAAAGAATTATTAGGATCTGTTATTCTAGTTCTTCCAGCAATAATTTTTAATTTACCCAGTTCAGTATTTATTCTTTCCTCAATTAAATGTGCAGATTTTTCTGAAATAATAGTCAAATTATGTTCCATGCTAGAAACCAAAGCATTCTTGCCAAGGTTATATGAGATGAACCCTAATCCACAACAAGCAAATAAAATAATTACAATTAAAGATAGTACCATTTTAGTTTTAATACTTTTCAATATAATGTCCCCTTTCTAGTAATATATCTACAATTCTAACCTTTTTTGTAATAAATGTCAATATTTCCTAATCTTTAGCTATTTTTGCCATTTATTCCATTTTTTAATAAATCTTATTTTTTATATCAGAACCTTTAATAAAAAAATCTACATTGTAGAAAAAAATAGGCGAATCACAAATAGCTTAATTGACTAGTTTATTATTATTTAATTTCCTTAATTGATTTTTTTTATAATATATATATAATAATATTGTTACCTCAAAATTAAAAACCAAAAATCATTAGTTTTTTATAATAAAGGAGAATATTCTATGACAAAAATTAATTGGAAACCTGGAAATATGATTTATCCCCTTCCTGCCGTATTAGTCACTTGCGGCGACAATAAAGAGAATTACAATGTACTTACCATTGCATGGACAGGAACAATATGTACTAATCCACCAATGACATATATCTCTGTTCGTCCTAATAGACATTCATATAATATCATTAAAAATACTGGAGAGTTTGTTATTAATTTAACATGTAAAAAAATAGTAAAAGCAGTAGATTTTTGTGGTGTAAAATCGGGTAAGGATTTAAATAAATTTAAAGAGATGAATCTAACTATAGAAAAAGCTACAAAAGTTAAGGCTCCTTTAATTTTAGAAAGTCCTGTTAATATTGAGTGTCAAGTTAAAGATATTGTAAAACTAGGCTCTCATGATATGTTTACAGCCGAAGTAGTAGCTGTTCATGTAGATGAAACTTATATTGATAAAAACAATAAATTTCACCTTGATAAAACTAATCCAATATGCTATTCACATGGAGCATACTATGAACTTGGTGAAAAACTTGGAACATTTGGTTATTCTGTAAAGAAAAAACCTAAAAAAAGGAAAAAATAAGATAAACTTCCTATTGTATTATATCTTAAAGTACCATTTTTGCTTTATTACTTTTATGTTATAATAGGTATAAAATACTACATTATACTTTAATACAATACAAAAGAAAAGGATGATAACTTCATGAAATTTACTTTTTTAAGAAAAACAAGTATTAAGAATAGGTTAATAATAATTGTTTGTTTTTTTACTATTTTATACACTATTACTTCTTTAGTTCAAATCTATAATATGAAACAACGAAATCAAGAAGTAAATGTTATTGTAAATGAAGGAACACAAGGTATCTTAACAGCTGAAAGAGCTAATTTTTATATGCATCAAATAATAATTAACTTTTATCGTTCAACCACAGGAGATGAGAAATTTATTCAAGCAATGGTTGATAATTGTGGTTATGTAACAAATTCACTTAGTGAATATGAAAAAACTGCAAACACTAATGAAAACAAAAAATTATTATCCGAGGTAAAAGAAGCATTTAATGATTATGAAATAGTTATACATAAACTTGCTAATGAATTAAGAGCTGGTAAAAGAGACAAAGAAATCATTAATTTTTTAAATGAACAAAATACAAAAACCAAAGCAGATAGAGTTATAGGTGGAATAGATACAATAATAAAATATAGTCACAACACAGCAAAAACTAATAAAGATATATACTTCAAGAAAATAAACACTGCAATTTCTCAAACTATAATTTCTGGAATATTAGTTTTATTATTTGCAATACTAATTGGAGTCTCAACTAGTTTTTCAATTATTATACCTATGAAGGAATTAATAAAAGAAATCAAAAGTGTTGGGGAACATTTAGATGTCTCCTATCGTTTTAAAGATAAATCAAATGATGAATTAACAATAGTTAAAAATGTTTTAAATGTTTTTTTAGAAAAGTATCATCAAACAATGTCAACTACTAATACAAATATGAAGGATATTGTTGAAAGATTCCAAAAGGTTATTGCTACTTCTGAAAACAGCATCAATAATGTAGAAGAATATGTTGATTCTGTAAATATACAAGTAAATAATCTTGGAGAAAAAACAACAGAAATATTAGATATGATTAATAGTATTTCAAAAAGTTCTAATAATGCTGCAGAAAGTAGTAATCAAGTTGAACATCAAGTTGAATTAGTTACTAATAATGCTAATGAAATAGTTCAATTTGTTCAAACTAATGTTGACTTATCTAAGAAAGTAGTACAATCTTCTGATGAAGTAATTAATAAAGCTGATATTCTTTCAGAAAAAATAGAAAATATTCAGCATTTTGTTACTACAATTACTAAAATAGCAGACCAAACTAATCTCTTGGCATTAAATGCATCAATTGAGGCTGCACGAGCTGGAGAAGTTGGGAAAGGATTTGCTGTTGTGGCAGATGAAATAAGACAACTTGCAGAAGAAACAAACAGAGAAGCGGAAAATGTAAAAATGTTATCTAACGAGATAATAATTGAATTAAATAATGTAAATGAAGTAATTATTCAAAATGCTAAACTCTCCAAAAAGACAAGCAAACAATCATCACTTACTACAGAAAAAATTCAAGAAATATTGACTTCAATGGAAAATATTATGAATGCCTCAAAAGATATGACAATGATTACTTCTCAACATGCAATAGCTAGTAATAAAATGGAAGAAGCTATTTTATATACTAATTCAGAGATGTCCAATACAATCACATCTGTAGAAGGAATAGCAAAAGAAATACAAGAAACATCTAATACTGGACAACAAATAAAATATGCATCCGAAAATTTAAGTAAAATAATAGATACATTTGATAAATCAATGTCGGAATTTACAATGTAACATTTTTGAAGGTTTCCGGGTCGATGGTATAGGCTCATTAATTAAGCTTATAATGCAAAAAACGGTTTTCCTGCAAGCAGTTAAACCGTCTTTTTTTATATATTTTTTCAAAATATGTAAACACATTTTATTCAATTAAACTCCAGAATATGCTGAGAAACCTCCATCAACAGGTACAATAATACCATTAACAAATCCTGATGTTTTATTATCAACAAGCCATAAAAGTGTACCTAATAATTCCTCTGGTTCACCAAATCTATCCATTGGAGTTTGACTTAAAATTTTCTTAGATCTATCTGTATAACTTCCATCTTCATTTAACAATAATTTTTTATTTTGATTAGTTACAAAAAATCCAGGTGCAATAGCATTAACTCTAATACCCATCTTTGACATATGTACTGAAAGCCATCTAGTAAAATTACTTACTGCTGCTTTGGCTCCACTATAAGCTGGAATTTTAGTAAGTGGTGAAAAAGCACACATAGAAGATATATTTAATATAACTCCATCTTTTTTCATTGCCATTCTCTTTCCAAAAACTTGAGATGGTATTAATGTTCCCATAAAATTCAAATTAAAAACAAACTCAATTCCTTTGTCATCTAAATTAAAGAATGACATTACATCGTTATCACCTATTAAATCCTCTGGTTCCATGTATTCTTTATCTGTAGTACCTTTTGGATGGTTTCCTCCTGCTCCATTAATTAAAATGTCACAAGCTCCATAAGTATCAAATATTTGTTTTTCAGCATTGATAACACTTTCCTTATCAAGCACATTACATGCTACTGCAATAGCTTTATTACCCATTTTAACAATCTCACTTACAACTTCTTCCGCAGCTTCTAATCTTAAATCAAGTACAGCTACTTTTGCTCCATTACTAGCTAATTCTTTAGCAAAGAAACTACCTAGAACTCCTCCGCCTCCGGTAATAACTACAACTTTATCGTCTAATCTACTCATTTTACAGCCTCCTAATTTTCTATTGTAATGCCTTCCCATAATCCATTAATATAAGTTGCTCCTAAAGCTCTATCAAATAACCCATAACCTGGTCTTCCTGTTTCTCCCCAAATCATTCTACCGTGATCTGGTCTAATAGGACCTTCAAAACCAATTTCTTTATACGCTCTTACAATGTCTGCAATATTTAATGATCCATCAGTTGATAAATGTGAAGATTCTTCAAATGATTTTTCACCAGTAATCTTAACGTTTCTTATATGAGCAAAATGTATTCTTCCCATTTTACCAAAGTATCTAACCATATGTGCTACATCGTTATTAGGGTCTACACCAAGAGATCCTGAACATAATGTTAATCCATTATATGGACTATCAACTAATTTTAAAAATCTCTCGATATTTTCTTTATTTGTAATTATTCTTGGTAATCCAAAAATTGACCATGGTGGATCATCCGGATGTATAGCCATTTTGATTTTAACTTCTTCTGCAACTTTTATTACTCTATCAAGAAAATATTTTAAATTATTCCACATATCTTCTTCTGTAACATTTTGATAATACTCAAGTAAATTTTTCATATCTTCTTTAGAATAGCTAGTATCCCAACCTGGTAACTCTAAATCACCTGAAAGAGGGTTCATATTTTGTACATCCTCTTCTTTATAAATTAGCGCGTTAGAACCATCTGGTAAATCATATGCAAGATTAGATCTAGTCCAATCAAAAACTGGCATAAAATTATAGCAAACTACCTTAATACCAGCTTTAGCTAGATTCCTAAGAGTTTCTGTATAATTATTAATGTATCTATCTCTAGTATCTAATCCCATCTTAATATCTTCATGAACAGGTACACTTTCTATAACTGATAATTCAAGTCCATAGCTTTCAATTTCATTTTTTAGTTCGATAATTTTATCTAGTGGCCATACCTCTCCAACTGGGATATCATAGATTGCAGATACAATCCCTTTCATTCCTGGTATTTGCCTAATCTTATTTAAAGAAATTGGATCATCTTTGCCATACCATCTAAAAGTCATTTCCATAAACTTACTTTCCTTTCGTTTTATATTATATGTAACTTATATCTATACCTCAAAATAATTCAATGCATTATTAAAGGAGATATTTTGAACAATCGTTCCAAGTAACTTCATATCACATGGGAACTCTCCATTTTCAACCCACTTACCTATTACATTACATAATATTCTTCTAAAATACTCATGTCTTGTATAGGATAAAAAGCTTCTAGAGTCTGTTAACATACCAACAAAATTACTAAGCATACCAAGATTAGCTAAGTCAGTCATTTGTTTTATCATGCCGTCTTTTTGATCATTAAACCACCAACCTGAACCAAATTGTATTTTGCCTTTTGCATCTGAATTTTGAAAACATCCAATAAGAGTACCTAAAACATAATTATCACAAGGATTCAAATTATATAATATAGTTTTTGGTAATTCATTTGTCTTATCTAAAGCATCTAGTACCCCTGCTAATCCTTCTGCAATACTATAATCTCCGATAGTATCAAATCCAGTATCAGGTCCTAAGAATTTCATCATTCTTGTATTAGCATTTCTAATACATCCCATATGCAATTGCATTGCCCAATTATGCTTTGCATATAATCTTCCAAAAAACACAAGCATATAACTTTTAAATTTAATAATTTCTTCTTCATTAATATCATCATTAGCTAGTTTCTTAAGGAAGATTTTATTAATTTCTTCTTTTTCTGTTTCTACATAGTCAACACCTTCAAGACCATGATCAGCAATTCTACATCCTAAATCATGAAAATACTGAACTCTTTCATTCATTGCTTTTAATAATGCATCAATATTATTCACCTTATAATTCACTACTTTTTCTAAAGAATTAATCCAAGGTAAAAAGCTATCTTTTTCAATACTAACACATTTATCTGGTCTAAAGGTTGGCAATACCTTAACATCAAAATCTTTATCTTCTTTTATAATCTTGTGATATTTCAAATCATCTATTGGATCGTCAGTTGTACAAATTACCTTAACATTAGATCTTTTGATTAACCCTTTTGCACTAAAACTAGCTTCTTGTAACTTTTTATTACATATATCCCATATCTCTTCTGCTGTTTCCTCATTTAATTGCTTGTCAACACCAAAATATCTTGATAACTCAAGATGTGTCCAGTGATATAATGGATTACCAATACAATATTGTATTGTGCTAGCCCATTTCATAAACTTATCTTTATCATTTCCATCACCAGTAATATACTTTTCTTCTATACCTTGGCTTCTCATTCCTCTCCATTTATAATGGTCTCCACCAAGCCAGACTTCTGTAATATTTTCATATTTTTTATCTTCAGCAATTTCCTTAGGACTTAAATGACAATGATAATCGAAGATAGGCATATCTTTTGCATACTCATGATACAATTTCTTTGCAGTATCATTTTCCAATAAAAAATCTTTACATAAAAATTCTTTCATAACACTATTTCCTTCCTTCTTTTTTGCACACGTGTACATGATTGCTAAAATTTAATACTTATTAGCTTTTAATATAGCTTTTAAAAACATCCACAATTAATCTAATTTATATATTGATTGCCTTACTTTTAACTTGCATTCAATTTTCGTAAATGAAACATCATTACTATTTTTGTTATCTAACATATTAAAAAGTATCTTTGTACCACTATAAGCTACCTTTGTTATTTCTCTTCTAACTGTTGAAAGAGAGGGAGTTATATATTTACACATATCAATATCATCAAATCCAACTACTGATATATCTTCAGGTACTCTAAGTCCTTTTTCAGTAATGGCTCTTATAGCACCAAAAGCCATTTCATCATTTGAACAAAACATAGCAGTTGGTAATTCTTTATTATTTTCTAATATTTTATTCATACCATTATATCCACTTATAACATCAAATTTACCACTAGTAATATAATTATTATCTATTGAGATTCCTGATTTATCCATAGCTAGTTTATAACCAGCTAATCTTTCTTTACTATTTAAGAACCCCTCTTTACCTTTTATTAAGCCTATTTTTCTATGTCCTTGATTAATCAAAAAGTTAACAGCTTGATAAGCCCCATCTCTATCATCTGAAAAAACACAAGTTGTTCCTTTTATATTAACTTTTCTATTTAATATTACTACAGGAATATTTAATGAGCCAATATAACTTATAAATACATCATCTTCTTTTTTTTGACTTATAACCAAAATCCCATCATAATGTTTAGTATTTACCATGCTATAATTACCTTCTAAATCATCAATAGCTTTAACTACTAAATTATAATTTCCTTCTTTCATTAACTTATTAATGCCTTTTATATAACTATAAAAGAAAGAAGCACTAGTACCTTCAAAAGCTGATAAAAAAACTCCAATATTATATGATTTATCAAGCTTTAAGCTCTTTGCACTATAGTTTGGAATATAGTTATTATCTTTTGCTATTTTTTTTATTTTACTCTTAGTTATGTCACTTATCAACGGACTATCATTTAATGCTCTAGAAACCGTAGCATGCGACACACCTGCCAATTTAGCAATGTCTTTAATAGTAATACTCATTATTATCTCCCTTTCACGAATCATTTTAACATAAAATGTACACGTGTGCAATAACTAATAAAAAATTTGCAAAATAAAATATAGATGTTTAATTTTATTCTGCAAATTAATGTTGTAACTTATTTAAATCTTCTCTAAGCCAAATCACTGTTTGCACATTTTTTCACTTCATATGTCCTTGGTGTTTCTACATGTTGATAAGTACTTGGTTGATGTTCTTTATAAATCAAATAAACATCAACTCTTCCAGTATTTTCAAATAAATTCCATAATATATTCTCTAACATTTTGTTACCCCCTAAAAATATATTTTATTATATTTTAGGTTTTCCTTTTTAAGGGTTTATATACTACTCACATATTCCCATGTTAAATGAAATTTTTTACCCTTGACAAAAATTATATTACGTCTAAT
Source organism: Vallitalea sp. (assembly GCA_025210235.1). GTDB lineage: Bacteria > Bacillota > Clostridia > Lachnospirales > Vallitaleaceae > Vallitalea. Next base: position 18,313 of record JAOASG010000037.1, on the reverse strand, counting down.
ATGCATAAAATCAGTAATTAAAAATATCGTTCCATAGTACTTAAGACCTATTTATAATAGTTTTATAAACCTAATTTATTTAATCTATATCTTTTTGATTAAATCCAAAATTCTTAAGTAAAAAATCACTATCACGCCAATTCTTTTTAATTTTAACCCAAATTTGTAAGTTAACCTTAGATCCTAATAAATTTTCAACATCAACTCTTGCTTTTGACCCAATTTGTTTTAACATAGATCCTTGTTTACCAATTATTATTCCTTTATGAGAATCTCTCTCGCATATAATAGTGGCATCTATATCAACAATATTCTTATTATCTCTATCTTTCATTCTATCAATAACAACTGCAATACCATGTGGTATTTCCTGTTGTAATAGATGAAGAGCTTTTTCTCTTATAAGTTCAGCAACTAATTGACGTTCAGGTTGATCTGTTATCATATCTGCATCAAAAAACTGAGGTCCTTCTTCAAGATACTTAAATAATATACTAGGGATAATTTCCGTGTTAGAACCTTTTAATGCTGATACAGGAACAATTTCTGCAAAATCATAAGCATCTTTATAAGTATCTATAACCTTTAAAACATCGTTATTATCTATAGTATCTATTTTATTTATAATTAATATTACAGGTGTTTTAATTTTCTCCAATTGTGCAATTATATATTCATCACCTTTACCTATTTTCATATTAGGCTCTACAAGCCATAAGATAACATCTACTCCTCTAAATGTATCTACAGCTGTCTTATTCATGAATTCACCTAATTTATGTTTTGGTTTATGAATACCAGGTGTATCAATAAATATAATTTGTCCCTCATCTGTAGTAATAATTGTTTGTATCTTATTTCTTGTTGTTTGAGGTTTATCTGACATAATAGCTATTTTTTGTCCTATTATTTGATTCATTAATGTAGATTTTCCTACATTAGGTCTTCCAATTATTGTAACAAATCCTGATTTAAAATTATCCAAAATGTTCCTCCTGTCAATTTTTGTGAATTAATCTATCTAATTAATCCATAAAAAGTAAGAATGACTAAATTTTATAAAATATATAGTAATCCCAAAAGAGTTGATTACAATATATTTTATAAAAAGTCATACTAATACTTTTTGTGAATTAATCTATCTAATTAATCCATAAAAAGTAAATGACTAATTTCTATAAAAGTTATAGTAATCCTAAGAGCGTTGATTACAATATCTTTTATAGAAAGTCATACTAGAACTTTTTATGGATTAATTTAATTAAACAAATTGATTAATTCATTAAATATTTCTTTGTTTTTTTCTAACTCATTTTCATTTCCTACAACACAAATATTATTTTGTTTTAGTACAGATTTTACTAAATCTGCATTTTTTCTAATATCTTCTTTTGTTGTATTTAGAACTTCTTCTCTTTCTTTTACAAAATCTTCATAAGAAATATTACTGATATACGCACTTAATGCTTTATTACCTTTTGATGATGGTGTTAATGGTCTATCAAAATTACTAATTGTACCAATAATATACTTATTCATTTCTCTATCATCTGTATCAAATGTAGATAAGTAACTATAAATATTATCATAGGTATCTAAAGTTTTCTTAAGATTTGGATCTCTATAAGATGTAAAATAAACATTTCCATTTCTTGAAAATGAATTCATACAACCATATGCTCCACCCTTAACTCTTACATTATTCCATAAGTAATCTAAACTAGTAATAGTTTGTAATACTTTCAGTGAACCTGTATATTTATATCCTTTAGTTATGAAATTACCTGCTTTTGCAACATATTGTATTTTATCAGATGTTAATAAGCCTTCATTATTTTTATTATGCTTGAATTTAACATCATCAAATTCAAGGATTGAATTATCCATTTTATCAATGAATTTTTTAACTTCTTCATTAAATAATCCATAAGCTTCTTTTTCAGCTGTTATACTTACTATTAGATTTTCTGGCTTGAAAACGTATTTAATAATTTTATTCATGTTAGCTCTAATTTCATTTGCCATTGCATCAAAATTATTTTCAAGGTTATCCAAAAAATGATAAAAAGATACGCCACTTGTTAATTCTTTGTATAATCCAGTATTCGCAAAATAGCTTTCAGCTCTTGAAGCAGCGGCAATGTGTCCACTACTTGTAAGCACCATTTGTATTCTTGATTTTGTTTCTGAAATAATCTGTAATAATCTATTTTCATCAGATACATTAGTATTAAACATTATTTCATTAAATAATTCAAATAGTTGAGGTATTTTTTCGTAAAAACATTTACCATAAACTTCTAACTTAGGCAAAAATACATCTGGTTCGTTATTTTGTCCATAAACAAAAACATTAAAACTTATTCCTCCAGTATTAATATTAATAACATTAGATAGCTCACTATACTCATAATTATCAGTATCCATTTTCTTTAAAACACTAGTAACTAAACCAATATATGGAATAAGTTCTTCTGGAATTTTCTTTGTATCAAATAGTAATTTAATATATGCAATATTATTTGTAAAAGCTGGATGTGTTAATACTTTAATATTATTAATCTCTTTTTCTTCCAAAGGAAGTTTTTCTGGTAGTTTTTTTATATCTTCTAATTTTAACAAAGGAATCTTCTCAAGATCTTCTTTTGATTCGTGTTCACTTTGATATTCATCAAGATTAATAGTATGTTTTACTAATTCATTTATTTCGTAATTAGAAAGAGACTTTTTATATTTACTTAACTCTTCTTCTAATTCTTTTTCCCTCTTAGCAATTAAACCCTTTCTAGGTTCAACAGTAAGTAACGTAGCATGATTATTTTCTAATAAATGTTCCTTAATAATTTTTTCATAAAAGTCTGTTTCAAGTCCTTTTTTTAATATTTCAAAAGTTTCATTATACTTAAGGTGCATAAATGGATCTTGATCATACAACCAACTATCCATACACATCATAGCATAAATAATCCCTTTTGGATATCTTCCATAATCAGCTTCTCTTATTTTAAATTCAAAATAATTAATAGCTGCTTCTATTTTTCTTTTATCAATTCCTTTTTTCACTATTTCATTCAAAGTATTTTTTATTATTGCCACAAATTCATCTTTCTTGGAAATATCTGAATTTTTTGCAACAATGCTAAATGTAGGTTGTAATAAACTATTATCATAAGAACCAAAAACATCTTTTCCTATACCAGCATCAATTAAAGCTTTTTTAAGTGGTGCTCCAGGCGCTTCAAGAAGTACATATTCAAGAATTTCAAAAGAACGATAGTCTATCTTATTAGTAGCATTTCCTACTACTATGTTATAGCTTAAATACGTCTTATTATCTTCACTCTCATTAGATGAAATTGGATAATATTCAACTTGTTCTTTTAACTCATCAAATGCATTTTGATATGGTATATGTGAATCAATGTCTATGCAATCAAAATCATTTAAGTAATTATTATCAAGCCATTGTAACATCTCATCTACATTACTATCTCCATATAAATATATATAACTATTAGATGGATGGTAGTATTTCTTATGAAAATCCAAAAACTGTTCATTAGTTAAGTTTGGTATATAATCTGGATCTCCGCCTGATTCATAAGAGTAAGGTGTATCTGGAAATAAAGATTGCTGTATTTTTCTAAATAATACTTGTTCAGGTGAAGAAAAAGCACCTTTCATTTCATTATACACTACCCCTTTGATAGTTATATCTTCTTCTACATTATTTAAATCATAATGCCAACCTTCTTGTTTAAATATTTCTGATTTTGTATATATATTCGGATAATATACTGCATCCATATATACATCTACAAGATTAAGAAAATCTTTATCATTACAACTTGCAACAGGATACATTGTTTTATCAGAAAATGTCATAGCATTAAGAAATGTATTTAATGAACCTTTTACAAGTTCAACAAATGGGTCTTTTATTGGAAATTTTCTTGATCCACATAAAACTGAATGCTCTAATATATGTGGTAACCCTGTATCGTCATTAGGTGGTGTTCTAAAATTTACTGAAAAAACCTTATTATTATCATCATTATATATAGATACAAGTCTAGCACCACTTTTTACATGTTCAAATACTCTTCCAATAGAATTCATTTCTTCTATTTGTTGTTCGTCAACTAATTTAAAACCATGGTATAATTTTTCTATTTCAAATACCATTTAATTCATCTCCTCTTAAATTTTTACAAATAATTATTTTTTAGGAAATAACCTATTTTATTTTCTCCATTTTATTGTTTAATAATGCAGATATCTTAAATTCAACTTACCTACATTGAATTTTAATATAGTAATAGTATTAGCCTCTTAAATTTTCTAATCACCTAATTTTTTCCTACCAATACTAATAATATATACTTTCTAAATAAATATTACAAGCATTATTTCCTTATTATTCCTATATACTCATATAACTTTTTAATATTTTTACATTATAGAGATAGTAGTCACAATAATTAATCTACAAAAATCAATTGTACTCCAAATAATTTGTAATAATAATATAATATTAAGTTAATTAAATAACACTTGACTTGATTAAATTATAGTAGTATACTATTTTTCCCTGCCCCAAAATTTAAGGCAAAATAATAGTTTATGATAGGAGGTATTGTTTATGATTGAAGTAAGAGATTTATGTAAATCTTTTAAAGTTGCCAAACGTTCTGCTGGTGTGAAAGCTTCTTTCAAATCTCTTTTTTACAGAGATTATGCTACAATTAATGCTGTAAAGGATGTTTCATTTTCAATAGACACTGGTGAGATTGTAGGTTATATTGGTCCCAATGGTGCCGGCAAATCAACTACAATTAAAGTTATGAGTGGTATTTTAGTTCCAGATAGCGGTAATTGTAACATCATGGGTAATGTACCATGGAAAAATAGAATCGATCATGTTAAAAACATTGGTGTTGTATTTGGTCAGCGTTCCCAACTATGGTGGGATGTCCCTGTTATTGATTCTTTTGAATTACTAAAAGATATATATAAAATATCCCCAAAAGAATACACCAACAATTTAAATATGTTATCAGAAACGTTGCAACTTAACGATTTTATTAATGCACCAGTAAGACAATTAAGTCTTGGACAACGTATGCGATGTGAAATAGCAGCGTCTTTATTACATTCACCCCAAATTCTATTTTTAGACGAACCTACCATTGGTTTAGACGCTATCTCTAAAATTGCGGTACGGAAATTCATTAAGACGATTAATAAAGAAAAAAACGTTACTGTTATATTAACAACACATGATATGAGTGATATAGAATCATTGGCTGATAGGATACTATTGATCGGTAAAGGTACTATTTTATACGATGGAAATCTTAATGAACTTAGAAGTAAATATTCGGATAATAAAATTATTACTATTGAATATAAAGAAACCAACGATAATATTAATATTGAAGGTGTAAAAAAATTATCTTATTCATCAGAACGTGCCATACTATCTGTTAATACAAATAAAATATTAGTATCAGAAGTCATTTCTTATTTATCAAACCAACTTGAACTAATTGACGTAACTGTACAAACTCAACCCGTTGACGAAATTATTGTAAAATTATATAAGGAGTATGCAATATGAAATCCTATCTATCTGTTTTTAAATTGCGGTTAATTACTGGCATGCAATATAGAATTGCAGCTATTGCAAGTATTTTTACACAATTATCCTTTGGATTTATATTCATAATGATTTTTGATGCTTTTTATAGTAGTAATCCATCTATTCAACCAATTTCTTTCAATGAACTAGTAACTTATACTTGGCTTAAACAAGCTTTTTTATTTTTTATAATGCCTTGGTTTAGAGATGGCGAGATATTTAATTTAATTACTAAGGGAAATATAGCATATGAGTTATGTAGACCAATTAATCTATATGGATTTTGGTACTCAAAACTTATTGCAAGTAGAGTTTCAAATACTCTTCTTCGTTGTTTACCTGTATTATGTATATCTTTTATCCTTCCAAAACCATATAATATATCACTACCAATAGATTTATCAACGTTCTCACTATTTTGTATATCACTTATACTAGGTTTAGTTATAACTGTTGCAATATCTATGCTTATGTATATTTCAGTATTTATTACAATGTCACCCGCAGGTTCTAGTCTAGTTTTTTGTGTTTTAGGAGAATTTTTTTCAGGACTAGCGATTCCTATTCCATTAATGCCTACTTGGCTTCAACGAATTGTATATGTTCTACCATTTAGATTAACTTGTGACATGCCTTTTAGAATCTATTTAGGACATATACCAAAAAATAAAGCTTTAACTGGTATACTAATACAATTTATATGGTTAACTATTCTTTTAATACTAGGACAAGTTATAATGAAAAAAACTCTTAAAAAGGTTATAGTACAAGGTGGGTAAGAGATACTACGAATACATTAGAATTGGAGGTTTTTATGAAATTATTTATAAAATATATGAAAATATTATTAAAGTCACAACTACAATATAGAACTTCTTTTATACTGATTTGCCTTGTGCAATTTTTTGTACCCTTTTTGGTATTCTCTAGTATATATTTTATGTTCCAAAGATTTACTAACATAGCAGGTTGGAGTTTCTATGAAGTATTATTGTGTTTTGGAATAATTCATATAGATTTTTCTATTAGTCAATGTTTTGTTAGAGGATTTGAAAGTTTTTCCAATCTAATAGTAAATGGAGATTTTGATAGAATACTTGTAAGGCCTAGAGGAACAGTTATTCAAGTATTAGGTTCTAGGTTTGAATTTACAAGAGTTGGTCGTCTTATTCAAAGTATAATTATTTTAATATGGGCAATTATAAACGTATCTATTGATTGGAATTTACTAAAGGCTATTATACTTATATTAATGGTTATTAGTGGTATATTTGTTTTTACAGGAATATTTATATTAACTGCAACTTTATGTTTTTGGACTATACAAGGACTAGAAATTGGAAATATTTTCACACATGGTGGTAGAGAAATGGCACAATATCCTTTAGGCATTTATAAGAAGTGGGTAAAAAATTTCTTTACTTATATAATCCCATTTGGTTGTGTTAATTATTATCCCCTTATGTATCTAGTTAATAAAGACTCATTTAATATATTACATATTATTTCACCGCTATTTGGAATACTATTTATTATTCCTTGTTTATTAATTTGGAAAATAGGTGTTAGACATTATAAGTCTACTGGTTCCTAAAACTCACTATGTCACTAGGAAATTTACTATAAAAAAAGGCTATCACATTTAAGACAGCCTTTTTTCATTAAACATCTATTATAAGTAATCAATTTTAATATTTAATTTATATAAATAAACTATACTTTGCTTACATTAGATGCTTGAGGACCTTTATCCCCATTAATAACCTCAAATTCAACTTTGTCTCCTTCATCTAAACTTTTGAATCCCTGATCCATAATAGCTGAAAAATGTACAAAAATATCGTCTCCACCCTCAACTGAAATAAACCCAAAACCTTTTTTGGTATCAAACCATTTTACCGTACCTTGATTCATTTTAAAAATCCTCCTATATATAAAGTTACATTTTTACCGTAGCACAACCAAACAATATTGTCAACTTGTAAATTTTGGTTTAAATTGTATAAATGACATAACCCAATCATATTTATAGGAAAATTCTTAATTTAATATTAAAAAATCTAATGTCTAAAATGTCTCATTCCAGTAAATACCATAGCAATACCATATTTATCACAAGCTTCTATTGACTCATTGTCTCTTATAGAACCTCCTGGTTGTATAATACATTTTATCCCAGCTTTAGCGGCTTCTTCAACACAATCTGAGAATGGAAAAAATGCATCTGATGCAAGACTTGAACCTTTTAATGCATCTTCTCCTAGATGTTCTATAGCATGACTAATAGCTTGTTTACACGCCCATATACGATTAACTTGTCCTGGTCCAACACCAAGAGACATTTTGTCTTTTCCAATAGCTATACCATTTGATTTAGCAAATTTAACTACTTTCCAAGCAAATTTTAAATCTTCCATTTGTTCTTTTGTTGGCTGAGTTTTTGTAACAACTTGTATATCTTCTGGTAGTAATTCATTATCTATTGTTTGAATAAGTAATCCACCACTTACTTTTTTAAAGTCATAAGCAGTACTTGGTTGTTTTTGTAAAATATTATCTAGTGTAAGCACTCTAATATTCTTTTTCTTAGTAAGTACTTCAAGAGCTTCTTTGGAATAACTTGGAGCAACTACTATCTCTACAAATATTTTATTAATTTCCTCTGCTGTCATCTTATCAATCTCTCTATTAGCAACAATTATTCCCCCAAATATAGATACAGGGTCTGCCTTATATGCTTTTAAGTACGCATCATAAATATTATCAGCACTTCCTACCCCACATGGGTTAGCATGTTTACAACCTACTACTGTTGGTTCATCAAATTCTTTTAACAATTCAAGTGCTCCATTAGTGTCGTTTATATTATTAAATGATAAAGCTTTCCCATGTAATTGTATTGCATTAGTAAGACAACCTTTTGTATTTCCTACTTCTTTATAAAATGCTGCTTTTTGGTGTGGATTTTCACCATATCTCATATCTTGAACTTTCTCATATGTCATACTAATAGTTTCTGGAAAGTCTTCTGCTTTTCTTTGTTTTCTCATATAATTTGCAATTAATGTATCATAATGTGATGTATGTTCAAACACCTTTGAACATAAGTAGAATTTTGTTTCATAAGATATCTCATTATTTTCTTTTAATTCTCTTAATACTGTTTCATAATCCTCTGGATCCACAACTACAGCAACATCTTGGAAATTTTTAGCTGCTGAACGTAGCATTGTAGGTCCTCCTATATCAATATTTTCAATTGCTTCTTCTCTAGTTACTCCTTCTTTTAAAATTGTTTGTTTAAAAGGATAAAGATTAACTACTACCAAATCAATCGGAGTTACATTTAATTCTTCTAATTGCTTCATATGTTCTTCATTACTTCTCATAGCAAGTAATCCAGCATGAATATTAGGATGAAGTGTTTTAACTCTTCCATCTAGACACTCTGGAAAACCTGTAACGTCTGAAATCCCAATTACTTCAACACCATTATCTATAAGTTTTTTTGCTGTTCCTCCTGTAGAAATAATTTCTACTCCTTGTTCAACTAATTTTCTAGCAAATTCTACTATACCTGTTTTGTCAGAAACACTAATTAACGCTCTTTTCATAATAATAATCTCCTTTTCTATTTTTTTAACATTTTCCATGAAAAGTTCTACTAATAACTTCTTCTTGTTGTTCTCTACTTAATCTATTAAAATTAACTGCATATCCAGACACTCTAATTGTTAGATTAGGATATTTTTCTGGATTCTCCATGGCATCAACTAGTTTTTCTTTATCGATTACATTTACATTAATATGATGCCCACTTTGCTCAAAATAACCATCTAATATACTAACCAGATTCCCTACTTGGTCTTCTACGCTTTTACCTAATGTTTTTGGCTGAATTGAGAACGTACAAGAAATACCATCTAAGCAACTTTCGTATGGGATTTTTGCTACAGAATTAAGCGAAGCTAATGCCCCTTTATAATCACGATTATGCATTGGATTTGCACCCGGTGCAAAAGGTTCTCCTATCTTTCTACCATCTGGTGTTGAGCCTGTTTTCTTTCCATATACTACATTAGATGTTATTGTTAGTATAGATAATGAAGGTGTTGAGTTTCTATATGTTTTATATTTCTTAATTTCATTTATAAAATTAATAGTTAATTCTTTAGTTATTTCGTCTACTCTCTCGTCATCATTTCCATACTTAGGATAATCTCCCTCTATTTTAAAATCAGTAATTAGTCCATTATCATTTCTTATTGGCATTACTTTTGCGTATTTAATAGCACTTAATGAATCTGCCATAACAGATAGACCTGCTATACCAAACGCCATCATTCGCTCAACCTCTGTATCATGTAATGCCATTTGTAGTTTTTCATATGCATACTTATCATGCATAAAATGAATTACATTCATAGTATTAACATACAATTTACATAACCATTCTTGGTATGTTCTAAATCGCTTAACTACTTCATTATACTCAAGAACATCTCCACTAATTGGATCAAGCTGTGGACCAACATGAATACCTTTTATTTCGTCAATACCACCATTAAGTGCCATTAACAAAACTTTTGGCATATTACATCTTGCCCCAAAAAACTGCATTTGTTTTCCTATTCTCATAGCCGATACACAACAAGCTATACCATAATCATCACCATATAAAGAACGCATTAAATCGTCATTTTCATATTGGATAGAATCTGTATCTATAGATACTTTTGCACAGAACTTTTTAAAGTGAGTTGGTAATTTTTTTGACCATAAAATTGTTATGTTTGGCTCAGGCGCAGATCCTAAAGTATATAAAGTATTTATAAAACGATAAGAATTCTTTGTAACTAAAGTTCTACCATCTTCACCCATACCCCCTATAGCTTCTGTTATCCACATAGGATCGCCTGCAAAAAGTGCATTATATTCAGGAGTCCTAAGCTGTCTTGCCATGCGAAGTTTTAGAACTAGATCATCAACTAATTCTTGTGCTTCTATCTCTGTTATTATACCCTCTTGTAAATCTCTTTCAATATAAATATCTAAAAATGTACTAATACGACCTAATGACATTGCGGCACCATTTTGTTCTTTTATTGCGCCTAGATACGCATAATATATCCATTGTATAGCTTCTCTAGCATTACTTGCAGATTTAGAAATATCATCATCATACATTTTAGCCATTTCTTTTAGTTTTTCTAGAAAATCTATTTGTCTATATAGCTCTTCTAATAATTTAATATTTCCATCAGACATTATATTATTACTATATTTAATTTTATCTTGTTTTTTCTCCTCAATTAAGTAATCAACGCCATATAAAGCAACTCTACGGTAATCACCTATAATTCTCCCTCTACCATAAGCATCTGGTAAGCCTGTAATTATCCCTGTTTTTCTTGCTAACTTCATTTCGTCTGAATATACTCGAAAAACTCCATCATTATGAGTTGTCCTATAAGTAAATTCTTCTTCTACTTTTTTATCAACTTCATAACCATACGCCTCACAAGCGTTTCTTGTCATACGAATGCCACCAAAAGGATTAATAGCTCTCTTTAAAGGTTTATCAGTCTGTAATCCTTTTATTATTTCATTGTCTTTATCAATATATCCTGGTTTAAATGTTAATAAAGATGATACTGTTTTAGTGTCTATATCAAGTACACCATTTTCTAATTCCTTCTTTTTTAATTGTAAAAACTTTTCATTAATCTCTTTTGTTCTGTTTGTTACTCCTTTTAAAAAGCAATCGTCGCCTTCATATGGAGTATAATTTTTTTGAATAAAATCTCTTACATTAATCTCTTTTTTCCAAAGTCCAGCTTTAAAATTATACCAACTATTCATTTTTTTCTTCCTTTCTATTACTTATATTTGTAACATAAAGCAAACTGAAAAATAAATAGACCGCCTGAGCATATAGACTTAATACGGTCTAATCGCCCAGGCGGTCGGCATAATATATCTGTACTCCCTATGGGTTATCCCAATTTCCGCCAGTTATACAGATAAAATATTTAATTTTATTCTATATTAAATTTAATTTAACCACCTATTACAGTAAATTTAATTATAAATAATATCGCTAATACATAAATAATAGGATGTACTTCTTTACCTTTTCCTTTAAATAATTTTAAGAATGCATAAGAAATGAAACCAAAAGCAATACCTGTTGATATATTTTGTGCAAAAGGCATCATTACCATAGTAAGGAATGCTGGAATAGCTTCATCAAGATCATCGAAGTTAATATTTTTAACTGCACCAATCATTAATACCCCAACCATTATAAGTGCTGGTGCTGTAGCTGCTGCTGGAATTAATAATGCTATAGGTGATAAAAATAATGCTAATATGAATAATATTGCTACAACAACTGCTGTAAGTCCTGTTCTTCCACCTTCAGAAACACCTGTATTACTTTCTAGATATGTAGTTACTGTTGATGTTCCAATTAATGCTCCAACTGTAGTTGCAATTGCATCTGCAAATAAAGCTTTATTCATTCTTAATACTCTTCCATTTTCATCTACCATACCAGCTTTTGTAGCTGTACCAACTAAAGTTCCAATAGTATCGAACATATCAACAAGAGTAAATGCAACTATTACCATTAATAATGTTAATAATGTTTGTCCTACTCCTTTATCTGCAAATAACCCTGAAAAATCTAATTTAAATAATGTTGGTTCAATACTTGGTGGTGTCCAACTTGCAGTTTTTAAAGAAGCTATCTTTGTAATACCAAAAGGTATCCCTAGAATTGTTGTAGTTATTATACCTATAAGTAATGCTCCTTTTATTTTATATAACATAAGTAATCCAATAATAATTAAACCAATAATAGCTAGTATAGCAGTTTTTGAATCATTGAATTTAGTAAAGTCAGCAAGGAAAAAACCATCCTTTGTACCAACTAAAATACCTGCTGTTTTCATTCCAATTAAAGCAATGAACAATCCAATACCTGCTGTTAAAGCAAATTTAATATTTGCTGGTATAGCATTTACAATTTTTTCTCTAAGACCTGTTACAGTAAGAATTAAAAATACACATCCAGATATAAATACAACTGCAAGAGATTGATTAAATGTATATCCCATCTTACCCATAAGTGTTACTGCAAAAAATACATTAAGACCCATACCTGGTGCTTGTGCAAAAGGTAAGTTAGCGTATAATCCCATTACTAAAGAACCAATTGCTGCAGCTATACATGTAGCAGTAAGAACTGCACCAAATAGTGGTGACTCAGGGCCAACTAGTGTGAGTGGATTAACAATAATTATGTACGCCATTGCCATGAAAGTAGTTAACCCTGCTAAGATCTCTGTTTTAACGTCTGTATTATTTTGTTTTAACTTAAAAAATTTATCCATTGGTTTAACCTCCAAAATTTTATAGTAATATATTATCAAAGGAGATTCTATATGTCAATAGATTTTCCGAATATTATATTATTAATTCACAAAAACATTCGGGTATTTATTTGTTTCAAATTAATTCACACTCCATTTTGAACTCTCACCTTGTAGAGTATATAACTTTTTATATAATCCATTATTTCTCATTAAGTCCTTATGTTTACCCATTTCTTCAATCTCTCCATCTTTTAAAACTACAATATTATCTACATTTTCTATACTACGTAACTTATGAGCTATAACAATAACAGTCTTGCCTTCAATGAGTTTAGAAATTCCTTTTTGTACAATACTTTCATTTCTAGTATCTAAAGAAGATGTAGCCTCGTCCAAAATAACAATTGGAGCATTTTTAAGTAATGCTCTTGCAATAGAAATTCTTTGCCTCTCACCACCAGATAGTTTTTTCCCATTTTCTCCGAGAAATGAATTATAGCCATCAGGTAAATCTTTTATAAAATCCTCACAACCAGCTAATTTTGCAGCTTCTATTATTTCTTTTTCAGTGGCATTTTTGTTACCAATTTTAATATTATTATATATAGTATCGTTAAATAAAACAACATCCTGAAATACCATACTGATATATTTCATAAGATGTTCTGGTTTCATATCTCTTATGTCATACTTGCCTATAAGAATTTTCCCATGATCTACATCCCAGAATCTGGCAATTAATTTTATTAATGTACTCTTCCCGCTTCCTGATGGTCCAACTATGGCGGTTATTTGATTTTCACAAAAAGGTATTGTTACATTATTTATTATAGTTTTTTCATTATAAGCAAAACTCACATCTTCTACATATATATTAAAATCTGAAAGTGGTATTGTTTTTTCTCCACTAACCGTTGGAATTAACATTAACTCCCTCATCCTTTCGGTAGCAAATCGATAATACATCAATTCTGCCAACGATACGATTTGAACCAATATAGGACCATATATCCTAATAGATAACAGACAAAATAAAAGAACAGGAATAATATTAACATGTCCATTTACATATAGCATTATCCCAACAAATATTGTTATTCCTGTACCTAATTGAAGAATTATTTGAGAACCAGAAAAAAAAGCTCCTGTTATTATTTCACCTTTTAGTTGCATATTTTTCATAGAAGTTAGAATATTATCAATGTGCTTAAAATTATTTTTAGAAGTTCTACATGATTTAATAACTTTAATTCCTTCAATATATTCTTGCATAGCTTCTTCTTGTTCAAGCTTTAAGTTGGTTAATCTCTTCACCCATTTTTTATGTATTCTTCTACTTGCCCATATAATAAATATAGCGGTTGGAATAGTTATAATTACACAAAGAGCTAATCGCCAATCAATAATTAAAAGGCAAATACTAATAATAGTAGTTGATATACATGTTGCGATAACTTGAGGTAAAATATGACTAAGTACCATTTCAATGGAAGCACAATCTCCCATAATATTTGTTGTAATCTCAGCCAAATCTTTCGTGTTAAAAAAACTCATAGGAAGCTTCCGTAAGTGCTCAGCAACTCTTATTCTGTAGCTTTCTGCCTCTGAATAAGAAGCAACAAAAGACTTTCTATGTTCATAGATTGTGGCTAAAAACATTAGAATCATTACAAATACTCCTACAAAAAATAATATCCATATCCTATCAAAGCTAATTGCTTCTTCTGATAGTGGCTTTAAAATTTCCACTAACACCTCAATAGAAATAATAATCGGAATCATAACCAACAGATTTGATATTACACTTGCAAATACAGCTTTTCTTAATTTAGTTTTACTAATATCAGAAATATACAGTAGTTTTTTAATTTCATCCAATATTTTCACCTCCGATACGCCATAGCTGAGCTTGGCTATATGTTTCCCACATAGAATAATAGTTTCCTTTATTATTAATTAATTCATCATGTGACCCAACTTCTGCAATTTTGCCTCTATCCATAACAATAATTTGATCCGCTTTTTTTATTGTATTTAAGCGATGTGCAATCATAATGACTGTTTTGTTAGAAAGAAGTTCTTCAAAAGACTTTTGAATTAAGTATTCGTTTTCAGCGTCATTAAATGCTGTTGCTTCATCTAATATAATAATTGGTGGATTTTGTAATATAGCCCTTGCTATTGCAATCCTTTGCTTTTCACCACCAGATAAGTGTACATTTTC
Organism: Vallitalea sp.; assembly: GCA_025210235.1. Taxonomy (GTDB): domain Bacteria; phylum Bacillota; class Clostridia; order Lachnospirales; family Vallitaleaceae; genus Vallitalea. The sequence goes on along the minus strand of JAOASG010000037.1, from coordinate 3,069 downwards.
ACTTCCAATGATTGTATTGTATCCTTGTGGAAGATTTGCAATAAAATCATGGCAATATGCTTTTTTAGCCGCTAAAATAATATCTTCGTCTGTTGCGTCTTCACATCCCATTCCAATGTTATCCCTTATACTTCTCTTAAATAAATAACTATCTTGAAAAACAAAACCAACTAAACTCATTAACTGATTTGGTTCGATATTTCGTATATCTACTCCTCCTATCATAATCTGTCCCTCATTTACGTCATAGAATCTTGGTATCAAGTGAGCAATGGTAGTTTTTCCACTCCCTGATGCCCCTACAATAGCTGTTATTTTATTACATTTAGCGGTAAAATTTACGTTTTCTAATGCTTGTGTTTTCTTAGCTTTGTCATAACAAAAGGTAACGTTTTTAAATTCAACATCATATGATGTTATAACTTCTTTTGAATTAGAAAGAGATTTTATTCTTTGTTCTTCAAGTATCATATCCATATTTTGAATTCCATATTGAATTTGATATGTTTTTGAAATCAAATGAACAACTTTTAGCATTGTAATTGTAATTGATGGTGCAACCACTATATAAAACACCGTTTTTGATACAAATGCATAATAATTATTTGTATTACGTCCAACACATATTATAATAGGCAAAATAAAAATATAAATATTATGAACCAAAACTGTATATGTGGACATTGTTTTTTCTAGTTTTAAAGTATATTTAATAGCCGATTTTGTATACTCTTTTATAACATTATAAAATTTTTCAAATGTTGCCAACGTAGTGTTAAATAATTTCAATACAGAAATTCCTCTTACATATTCAACCGCTAAATTATTCATTTCCGCATTTGCTTTAAAAACCTCTTGCATATGAATTTTAGCCGAATCTGTTTTGAATGATAATCCCAGTATATAAACCGCAAGCCCAATAATGACTAAGCATACTGCACCATATCTCCAATCAACTAAAATAAGAATAACAAGGGTTATTAAACAAGATGTAACTGTATATACTAAATCTGGAAATTGATGAGCCAAAAAATCTTCTGTATTACCTATATCTTCATCTATTATTTTTCTAATATTTCCACTGCCCATTTTTATACCAAATCCAATAGGCAACTCCGTAAAATGCTTTAACACATCTTTTTTTAACTTATAAATAGTTTCAAATGCAGCCTTATGTAATAGGCACAAAGCTACAAAATATGCGAGTATATTTATTGCACTTCCAATAATAAGTACCCATGCTAATTTAAAGATTTGATCAGTATTTAATTCTACTGTCTTTGCAAATGATGCTAATATCTCAGAGGCTATATAATAAATTGAGATATAAGGCAAAAAGGAAGCTAATGCTGAAATAACAAGAAAAATAACCGCTAATATTACTATACCCTTCTTTGTTGTTGCTATTTGTACTAACCTTTTTAGTCCTGATTTATTTTTTACCCTATTCATCATACCTTCCATCCTTCCGAAATCTTCATTTGAGAATACATATCTTCGTACCAACCCTTATTTTTAATTAAGCTATCATGATTACCACTCTCAAGAATCTTACCATCTTTTAGAACTATAATCTTATGGGCATCACGTATTGAATTTAACCTGTGTGCAATCACAATAACCGTTCTATTTTTAGTTAGTTTTGTTATAGCTTGTTTAATCTCTATTTCATTATCTGCATCCAATGATGCAGTTGCTTCATCTAGTAGAACAATGGGGGCATCCTTCAATAATGCTCTTGCGATAGAAATTCTTTGTCTTTCCCCTGCAGAAAGTGTAAATCCCCCTTCTCCCACCATTGTGTTGTAGCCTTTTTCCATTTTCATTATAAATTCATGACAATTAGCTACCTTAGCAGCTTGTATTACTTCTTTATCGGTTGCATCTAAATTCCCAATTCGTATATTTTCATATACAGTATCTTGCAAAAGGTAGACATCTTGAAAAACCATACTAATGTTTTTTAATAGTTCATTTGGGCTAATATTACTAATATTATTATTTCCAATGATTACCGCTCCTTCTTGGGGATCCCAAAATCTAGCAATCAAATTTGTTATAGTCGTTTTCCCACTCCCAGAGGGACCAACTAAAGCAGTTGTTTCTCCCATTTTTGCAACAAAACTAATGTTTTGCAAAACAGAAACATTCTCTTCATAAGAAAAAGAAACATTTTTAAACTCTATATCATAACAAGAAATATTTACTTCTTTATCCCCGCAAGGCATTTCTTCTTGATTCTCTACAGATATTAAATTCTCACTTGCTAAAGTCAAATATCTAAATAAAACAAATTTAGGCAACCCTACTTTTAATATGTTTGAGAGCCCGAGATTTAGCATAATAAACGAGATAAATGAAACAACACTAATCTCTTCTTTAGATAACATTTGAACTCCCAAGATTAAAAACAATGGAAATGATAAATCAATTAAAATACGAGAAATAAAAATGTTTGGAGTTAAGGAAAACTCCGTTTTAATATTACTCTTTTTTAATTCTGAAAGCGCATTTCTTAATCGTTTAAAATTTGCTCCTACAACACCAAAAGACTTAAACACCTGAATACCTTCTATATATTCAACAACCCTAGAAACCAAACCTTCCACTGCAATTTTATTCTTTTTACCTTCTAGTACAATTTTCTTCATTCCTAATATGACGATGGCAATGGCAATTACCATTAATACTAGTTGATAAATTGCTAAATAAGGACATATAACAAATGAAAAAACTGTCAAAATAACTCCTAGTAATATTATTTTCAAAATATCAGCCACTTGATGAGTTAAGATAACTTCTAAATCATGTAACTCTGTTGTAAGAGTACCAATTATATAACCACTACTTTTTTGATTAAAATATCCTAAATTAATTTTTTGCATGTGTTCACCTATCTTTAAACGTAAATCCTTTATAGATAAGCAACCAATTTTTTGGAGTTGAAATATATTTTTCTGCAAAAATATCTTTCTAATTATAAAACAAAGTAGTAATACACAAGTGTAAATAGATATTTGCAAAACAGATAATTCATTTCCAATAGATTGCACCATGCAATACATCATG
>JAOASG010000036.1 GCA_025210235.1 Vallitalea sp. | reverse complement strand
AGGAATTGATAAAATGAATGGTATGAAACAACAAGTTACCGTACTAGGAATTAAAAGATTTATTGGAACGATTGATGGAAAAGAAATAAACAGTTTAAAGGCTGACGTATACGATAAACAGCCTTATACTCCAGAAGAAACAAGATTAGGATTTCCAGTAGTAACATTTAAAATTGAAGATACAACAGTTTATGAAAAATTCGTAGGGCAAGAGTTCCCTTGCGAGTGTGAAGCAGTATTAAAAATTAATAAAGGCAATGTTCTATTTAGTGACCTTACACCATTGCATAAGCTAGAAATTAAGCAAGCTAAGTAATTTGTATTAAGGCATTATTTTTTAGGTTTTAGGGTATGCCTTTCGGTTCTCTGCTCGCACGCGAGGAGAACAGCGAAGCGAAAGGCATACCAAATGCCTTAAACTTGGTGCATTATACGTAGAATGAGCATCTGTTAATAGTGAACAATTGGTTTTTATTGTGAGCGATTAATAGATTAGCGATTGACCTATTCTAAAGATATAAAAAATAACAAAGACACTAAAGTAACCAATAATGTGTATGCATTGACTGTGCTCTTGGTTTTAAATAGCGGTCGCTCCCGCGGAATCTTTAGAATAGGATTAAGGAAGTAGGCGTAGTGTGTAATGCATTTTATAATTTATAAGTGACTTATTTGTAGGGAGTTGATTTTATTCAAGAAATTATAAATACAGTTAATACTAATGTTAAACAAGATAATATTAATACTGATATTATAGAACAATTAGAAAAAATAGTAAATATATTAGATTCCTTTAAAATAAGTTTCTTACAAATTATGGACTTTATTGCAGTAGTATCTTTAATAGTTGTTATGATATTAGTTATATTGCTGATTGTTAACAGTTGCGGTAGGAGGTAATTATGTTTTTATATGATATATTTAAAATATTTGTTATTACCCCTGCAGTTTTCTTTTTGATTAGATTGGCAATTAATCTAATTAAAAAAATATTCTAAAGGGGTGATGTGTATTAATATTTATGTAGCGTTAGCAACTTCTATAGGTTTAGGTGTTTTAGCTGGTACGGTTATATCTATATTGAAGCTTGTAGATTGTACTTAGGGGGGAATTAATATTGTTAAAAAGTTAAGTTGTTTATTAATTATTATTGTTTCATTTTTTTGCTTTAGCGTTGTTTCGTTTGCTTCTGAATATAGTTATAATACCGAAGATTCTGCGTTAAGTGATTTTAATTTACCTTCTGCTTCTATTGATGATGATTTAAATACATATTTTAAGCTTCATTTTAGGGATGATTACACTTATAAATTTGATAATATAACTATTACGGGTTATTTTATTAAAGAGTATAATATGCATAAATTTTATTTTATGAAAGATGGTGTTAAGGTTAAATATACAACAAAGGAATCTATATCTAAACATGGGGGTACTTATTATATATTTAATGAGCCTGTTGCAATAAATAGTTTGTATATGATAGCTCGTGGTGATGGAAATGGTGCAATGCTTTACGAGTTTGAAGTTTTTTCAACTCCACGAATTAAGTGTGAATTATTGGATAAAAGCTTTAATTCAATGAAAATTAAGTATCAGCTTGTTTGTTCAAGTATTGATGCTATTAAATATGAACTTTACTTGAATGATAATTTTGTAATTTCATCCAAAAATACTGAATATGAATTTAAACATTTAGTGCCAGATACAAGTTATAGTGTAAAAGTTAAAGCTTTTATTAATGATACTGAATATGTAGAAGATAGTTTCATTTATAAGACTTCTCCTGCACCATTGGTTTTATTGGATGTTAATAGAACGGATAAGTTGAAGCAAAATGATAGCGTTGTTTATACGTTTAGTAAAGATATAAGTACATTTGTAAATAATTCAGCAACTTTTTTTAATAGTTATGATATTGATTCTAATAAACTAACTGTTAATTTAGATAATGATTATGGTTCATTAGTTAATATTGATTTTACTGTTACTGATTATGATAGTAAATCTTTAGATATAAGTAATAGTTTTGAAACTATTAAAAAAGGCGAAATATTAATGAATTTTGATTTTATGTTTGTTGCTGATTGGGTAAAAAATTTATTTGCTTCTCTTAGGGGAAGTGCTAAGACTATATTACTTATTGTTCTTAGTTTGTTAGGTTTTATTGTTGGTGTATTTTTCTTAATCGGACTTGGTAAAAAAGCTGTTAAGAAATCTAAATAAAAAAAATATAATTTTGAAAGGTGGTTCTATTATATGGGAGCATTATTGGCAGAAAGTGCATTTGATTTTACTTTTGTTACAGATTGGGTGACAAGCTTAGTTACTTCTTTAACAGGAAGTTCTAAGACTGTGTTGTTAGCTGGACTTGGTTTATTAGGTCTTATTGTTGGTGCATTTTTCTTAATCGGTCTTGGTAAAAAGGCTGTTAAAAAATCTAAATAATATTATTATATCCCCTCTTTTTTGGGGGGATAATTATTTAAGAGGTGTATATATGAGAAAGATATTTAAGACAGTTTTTTTACTGTTATTTTTTTTAATTTTTTTACCAAATAACATAGCATTTGCAATGGAAAATAATTTCTCTTTTCCATTAAAAAGTAAGTATGTTATTACCTCGGAATTTGGTGAACGTATTCACCCTATAACAAAGAAAAAAAGTTTTCATTATGGGATTGATCTTGCTTGTCCTAGTGGAACTAATGTGTATACTGCTACTACGGGAACAGTAAAAGAGATAGTTATAAATCATAGTGTGTATGGAAACATGGTAGTAGTTGAGTCTTTCTCGTCCGAACATTATATTGTTTATGCACATTTACGGGATATTGGTGTTTTAGAAAATCAAGCAGTTACAGGGGGAAAAACTTTAATAGGTCATGTTGGTAGTACTGGCATGAGTACAGGACCACATTTACATTTTGAAGTTAGACTCATAGATGATGATGGAAAACTAATATGTAGAAAAAATCCACGTGACTTTTTAAGCTTTAATAGTACTAGCAATATAGATGAAGTAGGACAAGCTACAGGAGAACCAACAACAGGAGAGGGAGCAAATAAGGCATTAGTCTATGGTCTTAAACTTTTTTGTATGTCTCATATAACAGGGCAAATTGACTTGCATATTCAAGGGGGATATCCTAAATTTGATATTTATAAAAGTTTTAATAGGAAAGATTGGACTTTTATGGGAAGTTCTAATACTAATTTATACACTGAACATGGATTAGACAATAATCAAACTGTTTATTATAAAGTAATTGATAATTATGGTAAATATTCGATATCTAGATATACCCCTATTACAATTAATAAACAATTGTATCCTTTGAAAGTTGTTCAAATATCTGATGATAAAGTTCATGTTAATTGGGATACTGTTGATTTTTGGCAAGTAGATTTATATCTTGATAATAGTAAGATATTAAATGATTTTAATGGTACAGGATACACTATAAATAATTTGGCTCCAAATACTACTTATACGTTGTATGCTAAAAATCCTTATGACCATAGAAGTAATACAATAACTTTTACTACTACAGATAAATTAGATAAAATTGAAAAGTTGTTAACAAAGTTACTTAAACCCGATTTAACTGACTCTAATAGTGATGGTATGCCCGATATAGTTGAACCATTAGACAATGCTGTAAAGGATGCTATTAAAAAACTAACTGGTGGTGCACATGAAGAAGTTACTAAAACAATAGAAGAACTTCTTAATGATACAGATTTTAACGAAGATATCGGGGATGAATTTAAAATTGAAACTAATTGGCAAGGCATAAAACTTGTAATAATGGATTTAAATAGAGAGGATTTAAAGGCTTTTATAAAACCTATTAGGGCTATTTTATTAGCGATTTTAACCGTTTCGTTTGTTTTATTTATTATTAATTTATTTGATGTGCAGTTTAAGGTTTAAGAGGTGATTATTTGATATTAGAAAGTATTTTAAGTGCTATAAGTAAAATGCTTAATTGGATAGTTGGGAAAATTCCTAGAGTTGATTTATCTGATGTGGACTTTGCTGGAAGTTTAACATATTTAGTTGATTTAGGTAAAAAACTTAATTTTATATTTCCAATTAAGGAATCTTTGATTTTTTTTGGTATATTGATAAGTATAAAATTTGCATTGATATTATTTTGGGCATCAATGCGTGTTATAAATTTAATTCGAGGAGCTGGGTGATATGTTATATATAATTGTTATTTGTGTAACTGTTTTTTTTACACATAAAATTGATAAAGCTATATTTTTTGTAAGATTTGAGAACAATATAAAATTTGTTCAAAAATGTGTTAATTCTATTGTTTTTGATGAAGATTACATGCAGTTAATTGCAAGGAAACGAAGAAAGAAAAAAGTAAGAAAGATTGGAGAAGATGAGGGGGAATTTGATGATTGAAGCAATAACAGGATTACCAGGTGCAGGTAAAACTTTAATGATGATGAAAAAGCTAATTAAAGAAGATAAAGGTAGTCTTATGGATAGAGTTTTTAAGATGAAAGATGAAAACCCTATTATTACTAACTTTAAAGTTAATGAGGAAATGTTTCCAAATGCTATATACATATCAAATGATGAAATTTCAACTCTATATGATTGGATTCTTCAGAAAAAACATTTTGGAGCAAATATTTTTCTTGATGAAGCAAGTATTTTGTTTCCGTCACTAAGTTGGAAATCTATCCCCAATGACGTAATAATTGCATTAAGACAACATAGACATGCTGGTTACAATATGTATTATACTGCTCAAGATTTAGACGATGTAGCTAGTGGTTTAAGACGTGTAACCCAATTTGCTACAGAAGTTAATGGATGGAGTTTGTTTAGATTTTCAACTTATAATTGTTATTCAGTTAGAAGAGGAAAGATTAATCGTAAGGATAGGTATGATAGGGGAATTTTATTTCATACCAATAAGCTGTATAACAGTTACGATACACATTTTAATATTGATACTCCCGATTATGTTCAAATGAAAGGAACTAATCAATCAAAATAATTAAGAAAAAGATAAATAAATATACAATGAAATGTATTTGTATACACATATTTCTAAAGGTGGGACAGTCTTGTAATACGTCCCACGTAGGAAATAGCCTAAAGCCACATAAAAACTGAAAATATGACTAAAAAAAATTTACTCAAATAGTGTATTGAGTAAAAAAGGAAGTGATATAATGAGTATTAGAGTTGACATAACTAGAACAAAAATGTATAAAGAACTAAATCAAGAGATACAAAATAAATATTTTAATCAATTGAATAAAAAATACATCCATAATATAGACAATATTTATTACTCATGTTTTATTACAAATGATAATGAAGAAAATATACGAGTTCAAAAATTAATTAATGATTTATTGGAATGTAAAAGACAAATGATGCAAAGTTATGAAGAAACACCTTTTAAGTATGGATTAATATATGAAGCTAAGAGACACGCAACTTATGGACTTTGTATTACTAGCAAGGATAGGTATGATATATTTGTAGATGAATTTTATAGAAATGAAAAAACCCCACGAATATTAATAAAAATTAGGTCTATGCCATTATGGATTGAGCCTATTGACAAAGTATTAGAAGAAACACTTAAAACACTTGATAAAGTATTGAGTGATTATAACTTAAGTGCTCAATGTACTAGGGAAAATCGAATTGACTATTGTTACCATACTAATTATATACAAAATCCTAGAAAACACTTTAAAGATGAAGTTTTAGAAAGTACTTTAGTTACAACTATGAAATCATATGGGGTACAAGGAAAAATAAAACGTCAATTTTCTAAGACTAAACTAACTAAAGATTATATATGTTTTGGGAATAGAAAATCTAACAATGTATTTATTAGGATATATAACAAGACTAGAGAGGTTATTGAACAAGGATACAAAGCATTTTTTATTCATAAATGGTATGAACATAAATTGATTAGTTTTTATGATAAATATTGTCTCGAATATGCTTTTGAACATAAAAATTATGACAAGTTACATACAGCAAGGTTAAATTTTTATCTTCAATATGGACAGGATAAAACAATTAAGAAAAGGATATTGGATTTGCTTAATAATGAAGAAACTACTCGTCAAGACATTGAAGCATTTGCAGATTTAATAATGCCAAAGGTAACTATAATATGTAATATAGAATTTGAAACTAAAAGAAAATTTTATTATTACTCTGATAAACAAATTAACGCATTACCTTTACTTGATAACTCAAAAGATTATAGATTACATAGACTATTTAAGATAATAGATAATAGAGTGATATTTCTTAATTACATAAATCATGATTTAATGACATATGAAAAGAATAGTAAAACGTGTTCTTGGTGGAAGAGATTGCAAGAATGTAAAATTAAAAGTGTTTCAAGTAAAAAAGATGAATTATCAAGAGAATATAATAAAAATTTAAATGAGAAATTAGTTAAAAGGAAATTTATTAATAATGTTGCAAGTTTATCCGTATATAGTGATAATAACGATACTGATTTTACAACAGATATATGTGACGTATTATCAAATATGAATGACAATCATACACAATATGGTTTAGTATCAGAACTTGGTGTGCTTGGAGAAGAAATTTCAAGCGAATTATTAAGAGATTATCAAGTAATTAAGGACAAAAAAAATAGACTACTCAAAAACAGGAAATAGTCTATAAACTTCAAAAAATATTATAATTTATTATAACACATAACTATATATAAGGGAAGATGATATATGAAAATAAGTGAAACATATGATTTGTTTATATTTGAAAAAGAGGTATCTGGAATATATAAGTCTACTATTAAGACTTATAATAATATAGTAAAACATATATTTATTGATAACTTCATAGGTGATATAGATGTTCAAGAATTAGAATTAAAAGATTTGCAGAAATTTATAATATCTTTAAGGAATAAAGATATTAGTGTAAATACTGTAAAAACATATTGGAGACACGTAAAAGCATTTATTAAATATCTTTATAGGAATGAATTTATAGAGCATGACTTATCTGTTAAAATACCACCAATGAAAGGATATAAACCTATTAAAGATATTTACCTTGATGATGAGATACAATTAATATTCTCTAGTATACAAGGTAATTCAGTAACAGCATTGCAAAAAAGAGCAATATTTTGTTTATTACTTGATACAGGAATGAGACAAGCTGAAATAACAAGGATTGAGTTTGAGGATATAAATATTAGGCATAAATATATTAATATAAGAGGAAGTAAAGGGCATGAAGATAGACGTGTTCCTATTTCTATAGCAACTATAAAAGCTGTCAATAAATATATGCAAAAAAGAATAATTCCATTTAATGACGAAAATCAAAATCTAATGTTTGTTAATAGAGATGGTAAAGGTGTTACTAATAGAACCATCAGGTCATACATAGATACTAACGTAAAAAATAATGGGATAACAAAAGGCAATACGCATCTATTTAGACATACATTTATTACTAGGAAGTGCATGGAGACTAATGACGCTTTTTATGTACAGCAGTTAGCTGGGCATAAGGATTTAAGTACTACAAAAATGTATTATCAATATGCTAATTCATATACTATAGCGAAAGTAAAATTGATGCCAATTGAGCAATTATTAGCAAGTATAAGTATGTAAAACAAGCCGTCAATTAAAGTCTTAACGTCACAAGACCAAAACGCAAGTAGATAAAAAACATAACAAAAAAGGCTAATATCATAACGATATAGCCTTTAATTATGTCAAAATATGTAATGCAGTTGGGGGGACTCGAACCCCCAAGTCCACAATGGACACTAGATCCTTAGTCTAGTATAAGTATCTTATAAGAAACTGATATTTAAGGGAACTGTTTAATGTAATATGGTTTGGTATTTGCGAGTAATGAATATAATAGTGGCTTATAATACTATTATGCATAAGAAAGATAAAGTGATGGCTGTCAAAATGGGATGTCATTTTTTCATGCTTATGAATGCATTTTCTAAAGTGTTAGCAGCATCTTCGTGCATATCCTTTAAAGTATGTTGATATATTTCTTTAAGAGTAGAAATTTGGCTATGACCTAATCTTTCAGCTGCGACTTTATCTGATATTCCGTATTTAAGCATAATTATAGCGTTGTAATGTCTTAAATCATGGAATCTAATTATTGGTAATTCATTTTTAATTAACAATCTCTTAAACCTTTTTGAATAAGAATCAGGCTTGTATTTATCACAAATTTTTTCAGGTACAACAGAAAGAGTGGATAGGTAGTCTTTTAGTATTTTTAATAGGAACTCAGGAACGATTATTGTTCTTTTACTCATATCAGTTTTAGGATCCTTTTCTAAATATTCATCCCATCTTACTAGAGTGTTACTTATTGAAATTGTACGCTTTTTAAAATCTATATCGGTCCATCTTAACCCAAAAACTTCACCGCGCCTTAGCCCAAGAACTCCTGCAAGCATGATGGGAATTTCATCAAATGTACCATGAACTATTTTTAATAGGTTATTAAAATCTTCTTCAGTATAGATATTGGGAGTATATTTTGTTTTCTTGGGTAAGGTTACATTATTTGAGGGGTTAGTTGCTAATAAATCATTTTTAACTGCATAATTTAGGGATAAATGTATAAGTTTGTGTAATTTAATAATAGTATTTGGTGATAAAGATTTCATTTTACTATTGTAAAACCTATCAAAAACAACCGGTTTTAAATCTTTCAATTTAATATTACCGATTTCTGGATTTATATGTTTTTCAATATACATTTTATATAAATTGCCAGTAGTTGTAGCAATTTTAGGACTATGAATTTTATACCATTCATTTAAAAAGGAATAGAAAGTTGTATTATCAGAGTTTTTATATAAATTATTTTCTATTTGATATATTAATTTATTTAGTTTTCTACGAGCTTCCTTTTGTGTTGTTGCATAAACATATTTACGTTTACGTTTATTATCAATAATTCCTAAGTCAGCGCATCCAACCCACCTACCGTCTTTTCTTTTATAAGTGGTCCCTTTCATTGTATCACTCTCTTTCATTTCTCATACTTATAGTAAAGTTGATTAATTCAATTAATTTTTGAGGAGATATATTGTTTGCTTCTGCTATTTTAACAGCTTTAATGTATTCTTTAGGTAGACCGATTAATTCTGAAACATTGTTGTTATTTATTGTTTTAGATTTGTTATCATATTCCGGGTTAACTAAGTATTCAACAGTTACACCAAAAAATTTAGCAATCATTCTAGCTATATCTAAAGTAGGAACAATAATTCCTCTTTCATATTTTGAAATTGTAGATTTATTAACGCCAACATATTTTCCTAATTCTTCTTGGCTCACTTGTCTTTGTTTTCTAAGATTTAATAAAGTTTTCCTAAAAATATCATTATTATAACTTTTCATTTATATACTAATCTCCTTTTCTAATATAGTTTATATTATACATATATAATTGCTTTTTGTAAACAATAAAGTTTCTTATAGGAAAAAAAGTTCTTGACATATATTGCCTATATGGTATAATTGAGTTGCGTATAAGCCACAAGGAAAGGAGTGAGATTCTATGTCATTAAAGATTAAATCAAAAAAATTTCACGCGTTAAAATATTTAAGAGAATTAACTGGTTCAAAACAAGAAGAATTTGCAAAAATTATTGGTGTAACAGCAGGACAATATTGCAAAAAGGAAAATGGGATTCAACCTTGGTCATTAAGCGAATGCAAAATAATTTCTGATCATATAAATAATAAATTACATACCGAGTATACTGTCGATGAAATTTTTTTACAAACAATGTTGCCTATAAGCAACAAAAGAAAAGCTGTATAAAAGAAAAAGTGAAGTAAAATAATTTAGAAGAAAGGAATGATTAAATGCATAATTTAGCAGTTATTGAACATCAAAAGCAACGCGTATTACTAACAACACAGTTAGCAGAAGGCTATGGAGCATCAGCAAGGAACATTCACGATAATTTTAACAATCATAAGTTAAGATTTCAGGAAGGTAAACATTTTTATCTTTTACAAGGGGAGGAACTTAAGAAATTTTTGCAACACGATAATATCGGTGTACAAAATCCAAGCAAAACAAGACGGTTATACCTCTGGACAGAAAAAGGCGCTCTGCATCACGCTAAGATATTAGACACCGATAAGGCATGGGAAGTTTACGAGGAACTAGAAGATACATATTTCAGAGTGAAGAAAACAATGTCATATGAGGATATGATAATCCTACAAGCTGAATCAGTTAAGGAACTTAAAGCAGACGTACAAGAGAACGCCAGGAGAATAGACAAGCTTAATGATGAAACTTACGTAACTCCTGAACAGAAAAATTATTTACAGTTAGCTAGGAATAAAAGAGTAGTTGAATTGATTGGTTATCGAACTAAGGCATACAACGATACATCTTTTAGAAACAGGGTCTATGCAGAACTTGGTAGACAATATAAAAATTACTTCAAAATTAGTAGCTATGGGTACACGCTAAAGAACAGATACGAAGAAGCTATTAAGCTTATTGATAGTTACAACTTATCAATGGAATTAAGTATGCAGTTGGATATTATTAATAGTCAAAAAATAGCTTAGAAAGGAGAAAACCATGAGCAATCAAATGAATATAGTTAGTCTTAAGAAAGTAGAAAATAACGAAGAGTATTTAAATCTTAATTT
>JAOASG010000035.1 GCA_025210235.1 Vallitalea sp. | reverse complement strand
CTTGGAGTAGAGGAAAGGTTGATACTATAAATCAATTATTTGGATATACAGTTCATAATACAAAAGGAAAGCCAACAAATTCTGAATTTATCGCAATGGTTGCAGATAAATTAAGACTTGAACATAAAGCGGCAAGATAAAGTGTTTCCAATGTATTGAACTGATGTTATTTATTTAACACCACTTACAGAAAACCTATAAACTAGGTTTTAAAGCAATAAACTGTCTATTAGTAAGCCTGTAAACACCTCATATTTATTGATTTGAAAAAATCATAATATGGAGGTGTTTTTTTTATGAAAATGACAGATTTTGAATTTCAATTGGAGAACTTTATGCTCTACTGTTCTTCGAAAAACTTGTCTAAAAAAACGATGAAAGCATATGAACAGACATTAAAATTATTTGGTTCATACATGCAAGAAAAATTTGCTGTAGAGGAAGTAGAAAAAGTTCAGACTGGTCATATCCGACAATATATTAAATATTTAAGAGAAAGAGGAAAATATACAACTACTAGCAATCAAAAAAGTATAGAAATAAATAAACCTCATAACCGAAAAGATTATAAAAAAGAAATATCTGATGCAACCATAAACAATTATATTAGAAATATAAAAGTATTTTTTAATTGGCTGTATGAAGAAAATGAAATTAGAAAAAATCCAGTTGAGAAAATACAAAAAATTAAAACTGAAAGGAAAATGAAAGAGACAATATCAGAGGAGGAATTTAAAGCCCTTTTGAGAAGTTTTGACACAACAAAATTACATGGATATAGAAATCAAATTATAGCAAAGCTTTTACTTGATACAGGTATGAGAATAGGAGAATGTTTAACTCTTACAATAGAAAATATAGATATAAAGAACAAGGTTATTTTAGTAGAAAATACTAAGGGCAAAAATCAAAGGTATGTTTATTTTAGTATTAGGATGGGAGATAGTCTAAGAAGATGGTTGCAATATAAAGATAGATATATAGAAACAGAGTTTCTATTTCCAACAAATAAAGGAACACAATTAACTATAAACGCATATGAAACACAATTAAAAAAAGCAGGAGAAAAAATAGGTATAAAAATACACCCGCATCAACTTCGTAATAATTTTGCAAAATACTACTTATTAAACGGAGGAGATTTCTTTACTTTAAGTAAAATTTTAGGTCATTCTTCTGTAAGTGTAACAGAACAGGCTTATATGGATTTAACAACAGAAGAAATAAATAAGAAGTATCAGAAACATTCTCCACTCAACAACTGGAGATTATAAACTATATAACCAACTTTAGAATGCATTCTATACATTTACACTATAACATTATAACCTACTCTTAAATCGGTTCGTACGACCGTATAACAATTAAATATAATATTTTATTAGACTTGTGTTTATTAATTTTTAGGGTTTTGTTTAAATAAAACGCTCATTTTTCTAAGCTCTTTAAACAAACTTAGAGATTTCAAAAAAATTGATAAGCAGAGGTCTAAAAGTTTTTAATTTAATTAATTAGATTTGTAAAAAGAGAAGTATTTAAGCTGCTCTTTTATTTTTACCCTAATCCACTTTCCAACATCTTAGCAGATTCTATATTGGAGTATTGACACAATATAGTTCATACATACTATAAAGTTCTTATTTTGCCTTAAAACAAATAAAGTTAAATTATATGGAAAATATTACAGATAGATAAAAAATGTAGAATGTAATATAATTATGTCGAATATAATTTACATATTTTTTCATTTGTGGAAAAAATATATGGCTGATATTTTTAATTAGCTTGACTAAAAAAAGAGGAGGACTGCATATGGATAATCAACAAGACAATATAAAACAAATTGAAGCAAAGAGGAATGAAGAATTATTCAATAAAATAAGTGAGATTATTGAAAGAGAATTAATGGATGATGAAAAAATAAAAATTATAGAAATGATAAATAAACATAATATGCCAAGTAATATGATTGAAGAAGCATATCATAGAGCTAAAGAAACATCTATCAAGGGTATCAGGTGTATTGAAACGATAGTAAAAAACTGGTCTGAAAATAAAATATATACTGTAGAAGACTTGGAAGAACATCTTTCACAGAAATCTAAAAAATCCGAAATATATATAGAAATTTTAAAAAAACTAGAATTTGATAAGCAGTTTAATAATGAGGAAAAAAGAATTATTGATTCTTGGATAGATGATTTTAAATTTTCAATGGAAATGATTTTGTATGCTTGCTATAATACTAGAAAAGTAGATAAACGCTCTATTGCATATATAAATGGTATTTTAAGAAATTGGCATAAGGATGGATTTAAAAGTGTGGAGGATGTACAAAATAATAGAGTAAATCATATTAAAAAAAATAATGAACGCAAAAAACATAATAAAAACAATTATGATCATTATTCAATAATTTTAACTAAAATAGGATTTAATAGACAGGCTACGGGTGAAGAAAAAGAAATAATAGATTCATGGTTTAAAAATTATGAATTAACACTAGATCAAATTTTGATTTTCTGCAAAATAATTAAAAAGCAGCATCAACCAATCAGTATTCAATTAATGAATGAAATTATTGAAAATACAATAGGAGATAATAAAAAAACATTAGTTTTAACTTTTATTTAGAATAGGGATATATTTAATATAGATATAGGATGGATAGTTTAATATTAGGCTATTTGTTCTATATCTTTTTTTATTTTTATTATAAATATACATACCTCCAAACGTTCAAATTTCAATAAGAAACTAGGCTAGAAATTGAAGGGAATGAGTTCATGAGTATTGATAAGATATGATTGAATAAAACGCATCAGAATTGAGATTATTTCGTTGACGTTTGAAATGACTTGAAAAGTCTTAACGGTCGGAACGGTTACAAGTCTTCATATTTTCAGTGTGAAGGGATTTTAAATCAATATATCTATAAAGCTATCGACTAAACCAATAACAGAGACGTTGGGTACGTCTTAGTTGTCTATCAGAAGGACAACAACCGATTAATGTGTCGTTGTTATCTCCACGTTTTAAATCTAATCTAGTAAAATCCCACAAGAACATTACCATATTCAACCACCTTAAATTTAAGGTATTTCGATAATACCTAACTGCATAAAAAATAGCCCCAATTGGGACTACTCTTCTGTATTTTTAACATGTTCTATTATATCTTCTAATTTACAATCTAATATATTACATATCTTATCTAATACTTCAAATTTAATTTGTTGTGTTTGATTTTTTACTATTTTACTCAGATTCCATTGGCTCATGCCTATTTCTTTTGCCAACCAATATACTGTTTTCTCTTGGTTTTCTAATACTTCATTGATTTTTATTTTTATCATTTTTAAAACCTCCTATTAGTATCAGGTACTAACTCTGTTGATTAATAGTATACTAAAAAATGTACTATTAGGCAATAAAAACTTATTGACATACTACACTAGCTCGTGTAGTATTATAAACATAAGGTAAAACATTCCAAAAAGAATAAATACAAGCTTTAAAAAAACGAGGGAGGAATTATGATGAACAAAATAACAACAGAATTAGAGAAAATAATAGGATCTACAGCAGATACAATAGATAACATCAATTTTAATACTTTAGTTAAAGATGTAAATTTTGACATTGTAGAATTTGACGAAATCTACCACAACAAAGCTGTAGGGGTTAGAAATACAATATGTTTATATAGATCTCAAGTTTTACAAAAAAGAACAAATGTGAAAATCTTAGAATTTAAAAATAAGCTTATAGAAGAACTAAGTAAAGATAATCTTAAAGAGATTGTAAAGGTACTTAAAGAGTTATTTATAACAGATAAAATAAGAAATAGTAGTTTAGAAAAACTTGGCAACATTTATAAAAAAAATGAAATTGATATATTATTTAAATATTACCTAGAACATAAACATTTAAACTTGTGTTTATTGTTAAAGAGTAACTTTAAAAGAGAAAAGTTGCTATTAAAATGTTAGGAGAACAACTAGGGAGAGTTAGAGTTAGAAATAATGAGCTAGAAGTTTATTCACTAGATAGTAAAGTATGGTATACTCTTAAAACTAAAGAAGAAATAGAATGGCTTATAGAAGTACAGGAGAGAACTTTGAGAGGAATATATAGTATAAAGTGGTATAAAAGATATTTATATTTCGCAACCCAAATCTGGGTTACCAGTAGGAACTTAAAGATACTCTTAAATCCATTACATTAACGCAATATTGCTTAGATGTTATATAGAGATATAATTGAGGTCAACCTATGTGACCTCAATTAACTAAGGAGGTAACGATAATGATAGATAATAAAATAATGGCACAGTTATTATTATTAGATTTAGAAGATTTAAAAGAAGTTAGGAATGCATTAAATAATATTATAAGAAAGAAAAGCGAAAAAACAAAAAAAGTTATTTATACACATAATTGTTATAATAGTAGTAACTATCATTTTAGAAAATATAAGCATTGGTCAAAAAAGATAACAAGTGTAGACGATACAAAGACGAATGGATATGCTTTTACAGGTGATTTTTTAAAAGTAGATAAAGAAAATTTAGTTGAAGTTGGAAGTTATATAGTAGAATGTTGTGACCAATCATTGTATTTATATTTATTAAAAAACGAAGATGAAGTTGAAGAATTAGCAACTGGAAATTATAACGAGTTTATCTCTTTTATAAGAAGTGTCAAAGAAATAACTAAACTCTAAAAAAAATAATGAGACAATTTTTGTCGCTGTTGAAAATTCCCATGTCATGGAATTTCAAAATTAATTAAGATAAAAATATCAAATAAGGGAGAGTTGAAAATGTGGAAAGTAAAAGAAGCAAATGACGTAAAAATTTTTACATTCCGACAATTAAAAGAAATGAATACTATACAAATTGTTTCAGAAAACATTGAAGAAATATTTAATGTTTTTGATAAAATAAAAAAAGAAAAAACTATAAGTGATTATAACTTTTTCATAACTGAGGGAGTATTAAAAGACTATGATAGAGTCAATGCAAAAAATAGTGAAGAATATTTTACTAGCTATACCTATTTTAAAATTAATCAAGATAAAAATAATGTATTTATAGGGTATTATATTTATCGGAATTATTATCATCAATTTACTCATGTTTTTAATATTAATATAAATATAAAAAATTTATTACAAGGAAAGACAACGAAATACACAAATGCAAAAGTAAGCGAAATTTTTTTACAACATCCTGATATACAAGAAGTTATTCTTACACAAATTAATGTGTTTATGGCACAATTTATAGGTTTAACACATTTACTGGAAAATAGAAATACAACTATTAAAAAAAGCATAAAACAAAAAAAGAAAACTTAAATAAAACATCTAATTCAAACACTGTTAAAAAGAAAGTGTTAAAATTAGATCTTAATCCTATAAAATATGAACTCACACTAGATGCAGAATTATGTGATTTAATAAAAAGAAATTATAATCGACATACATTAGGCTGGACTGTTAGAGGTCATTGGAGAACATACAAATCGGGTAAAAAGACATGGATTAAGCCATCAGTTAGAGGAGACAAGGATAAAATTACAGGAAAAATATATGAGGTATAGAATCAAAAAATATATTTTTAGCAACAAGTGTTACAAATAATTATAAGAGAAGGTATTGAGGATGAAAAATTTTAAAAAACTAACATTAAAAGAATATGAAAACAAAATGGAAATTAAATATAATGATCTAATTAAAGATTTCAATGAAAAACTTCTAACTATTGATTCTTTTAATAGAGGACATTTATTATATAAACTTGTAGATTCAGAAGATTGTCCAGAAGAATTAAAATATTATATATTTTATAGATGGTGGGACAGTATAGACTCGTATCATGACTATTTTGAAGCGGATGATATTGACGAATGGCTTGAAACTACTAACATAGATATGTATACAGAAGTAAAAAACAATTTAAACTTAGACAGTGACGGATATGTTAAGGTTTATAGAGGAACACACGAATTTAATGAAGGGTTGAATGGTAAAAGTTGGACTACTGATAAGGAAGTAGCTATAAAATTTGCTAACGGTTGTGGGGTTAGGAGACCAACTAAAAAACCAAAAATCTTAACTGGAAAAGTTGATTGGATTTATGTTTTGGGAATTTTTAATGACAGAAAAGAAAATGAAGTATTATGTAACATGGTCGAACTCAACGGTGTTGAAGAACTAGGTAGTATCTAAGGATAAAGACAATATAAGGGTCGGTCAGAGTTTTTTGGCTAACCCTAATTCCCTTGATATAGGGGTTATATAAGGCGGTGATAGAATGAAAACAATAACAGTTAAAGAGCTAATAGAAGAATTAAAAAAGTGTGATGGAGAAGATGTATTATTCAAATATGATATAGACAGATATGTTGCCATTGAAAAAGTTGAACTGGATGGAGAAGATGTAGTATTGGTTTAGTCAAATATATTTTGACAAGAGGAGGATATATGGGACATTTCGTTGCCACTACATGTCCTCTTTTTGTGAAGGTATATTATTATACTTTCATTATGTAAAACTTACAAACTATAAAATATGTCCACTGGACGTTAAACAAAATGGAGGGAATTAATATGAAACATGGATTTGTTAAAGTATTAAAATTAAGTCAAAAGAATTTGGATTCAGAAAGAAAAGTAATTAATGTAACAACAGAAGAAGAAACTAAACTAAGTAATTACAGTTTCTTAGTTAAAACTTTAGAAACATACAACGATAGAAAATTTAATGAAAATGAATTAATCACAGAATTTATTAAAATCAATCTACCAAAAGACGAAGATCAAGCAAGGGAACAATGGTTTGAAGGTATTGAATACGAAGGAAGTAAATATTTTGGATGGTTTGCTACTACTGGTGGTATGAAGAAAGAAGATAACTCTAAAAAGTTTGGTGGAAAATGCGACACTATATTCATAAGAGAAGATTGTGAAGGATTTGCTAACTTAGTAGAAAACTTAATATCATTAGGTAAATTTGCAGAATTAGATAATTTAAAAGATGATGATAAAAAGAAGAAAATCTGTATTAATAAAGATGTATTAAGTAGATTAAGCCTAGTAACAAGTGATCTAATAACAGAAATAGAAATGCCTAACTTTATAGTGTTACCAACAGATACAATAGATTGGATAAGAGATTATAAGACAGTAGAACCATTTAAATATAAAGCAACAAATGATGATGGAAATGAAGTAGATAAAATTGATTATAAATTAATAGATTACCACTTTGACACTAATAAAAGAGATGAAAAAGGTAATGTAGTAGATGAGATAGAGGCATTCGATGGTGGAGGAATAGCAACACCTAAAGTATTTAAAGCAATAGGAAAATCTCTACATAGAAATGATATTGAATTTGCAATTATTCGTGGATATGGATTAGCTATAAAAGGATTAATAACTAAGTTTGATGTTATTGGATATCTTAGAGCTAATTTCAAAGGTGAAACACCTTATTGTAGAATTAGAAACGGACATTTTCAACTACTTGACATATGGGAAGAATGGCAAACAGTAACAGATAATACGATGATTCTCAATGAATCTATGGTTAAGTTAGCAAAATATTATAAAGCTGAAGATAATGAAAATATGAATACATATAAAGCTAAAATGGACCATCTAAATTGTGACAAATGGGGGAAATATCATGATTTATTAAATAAATTATACATTACAAAAGTAAATAAACCCACTAAGGAAATATCTGATTATAGAAGAATTAATTATCAACTTCTTAATGCATTAGCACTTACACCAAACGATTACAGTAAAATAACTAAACAAGATAAAAAATTATTTACTAAGATATTAAAACCTTATACTTGTAAAAAAGGTGAAAAAGATACTCTGGAATTTGTTATAAACACAGATTATATAAATATATTTTATAAAAATTGTGTAGGTGAAGATTTAAGTGAGGAACAAGAAGACTTCGAGGAAAAATTAGAAGAAGCTTGTAATAATGTAGTTGATAAGATAAATGAATTAATAAATATCAATGAAGAATTTGTTAAATTAGATTATGTAAAAAGAAATTTAAGAAAATTAGTAGAAAAGAAAGTTAGAGAACTAGCTTGTGGTAAAGTTACAGTTAAAGCTAAATTCCAGTATGCAGGAGTATGCCCAATTTCGTATATGAACTTTGCTATGACTAGAAATCAAGGCAATAATGGACTTCAAGAAGGACAATTTTATAGTGGTGATTGTAATGATGGAGATATTAGAACATTAGCAAGAAACCCATTATCAGCTTACTCAGAGGTACAAAATGTAGAATTTGTTAAGAATGAATACCTAGATAAATGGTTATCTGATTGTAAAGAAATAATCTATTATAATCAAAAATCAGATATTCAAAATTTAATGTCATCTATGGATTTTGACGGAGATGGTATAACTCAAATAGATGACGAAATTATAAGAAATGCAGTAGTAACACCTACTGATGGAAAATACTTTATAACTAAATTAGACGGTAAGAAAGAACCTTTAATTTATAATAGAGAAAATAGATTTATCTCAACGTTTAGAGCTAGTGGAAATTTAATAGGTAAAATAGCTTTAAAATCAGCTAATGTTAACTGTGATAGTCAATATGTACCAGATTACTATGATACTACAGAAGATAAATTCATTAATAGGAAAGATATTAAATCTCAACTAGAAAAAGAAAATGAGGACATAACAAAAGATGAAGTTAATGAATATATCGCAGAACAAAAGGAATGTGGTTTATTAGTAAGTGTTTGGGATGTAGAGGATAAATTAAAAGAACATATGAAACAAAAATTTTATGAAAATGAGAAAGAAATATACATATGTTTATACAATGCAATGAGTGCTATTGATGCACCTAAAACACTTAAATTTTTACCTGAAGCCTACATGGAAATTATAGATAGTAAATACGAGAAAAAAGTTAGTTTCTTGCAATATAAAGAAAATAGAGAAGATGTTAGAAGTAGAGATTACGAACATGCAAGTAAATCTTTATTAGACAGATATTCAAAGTATGTACAAAAAGAGCTATTAGACATAATAGAAAACAACATTCAATATAGATCAAAATTCAGAAATCGTTGTGATGTATTACAAAAGCATTTAAACAATGAAGGGTATTGCAAAGAAACTTATGATTTATGTAAAACTGAAATAGAAAAATTATATGTAGATTACAATGCAGAACGAGTGGTAGCTGAAGAGGTAAACAAAAAAGCTAACAGAAAAGATAAACTTTATAAGAGAGATAAATCTGAATATGATAGATGGACTGGAGCAGACGAATACTATTATCAGCTTGGATTAAAATTAAATAAGCAAAAGAAATACGATACTTACAAAGAAATAGATAAAAAATACATTCCTATAGCAAATCAATTAATTAAAACTTTTGATAAAGAGACTATAAGTAAAGTTATAGCTGATATTAAAAAAGAGAATATGACAGAAAACTTTATATTAAGCTTATTCTTCAATTGCTTAAAAGGTAAAGGTACTAGGTATAGATATCAAAAGTGTGAAGATGGTGATATTGAATACCTATATGAAAAGTATAGAAAGATTGAAAAAGAAGGATTTGATAATAGTAAAGTGGTAGATCGTATTATTCAAGAAGACAAAATAAATCTTAATTTAGAACAGAAATTAAGATTTAAAATGAATGATGATAGTATTATCAAAGAGATAACAGAAGGGCTTGAAAATGGAAGTTATGAGTTGAATTTATCAGATGAAAGAATAGAATTATTTGTTGATTTTGCTGATAAGGTAGAGGATAAAGAAACCGTAAAAATATTGAAGTTTGCTTGTAATCAAAATGGTAAATTAGCTATTACTAAGAAAAGTTTTGGAGTAATAGTAAAAGCATAGGACATACGGGCTTACCAGCCCTTTGTCCACTTTTTGTGGAGGTGTGTCAAACATGGCTTACTTTAATTATAAAAATTAT
The DNA here is from genome assembly GCA_025210235.1 of Vallitalea sp. Lineage (GTDB taxonomy): Bacteria > Bacillota > Clostridia > Lachnospirales > Vallitaleaceae > Vallitalea. Next base: position 20,696 of record JAOASG010000035.1, on the reverse strand, counting down.
AAAACTATAAAATAACTTAATAAGATTATGGAGTTAACTAATTAAGAATAATGGAGGGTATGGTGAATATGAAAGAAAATGTTAAATACATATACAACTTAGATCAAATTAATTTTTATTTAGAGAATGGAATTAAACCTAGAAAAATTGATATTCATAAAGTTACTAAAAAAGCATTTGCTATATTTAGTACAGAAGAAACGGAAGTTGTATATCAAAAATGGTGTAAACAATGTAAAGAATATAATAAAAATTAAATGTAAAATTTAGCTAAAAATTTGAGGGGTGTTTTTTAACCCTTTAAATATTCTATATAACGGTTTTGTAGGGTTTTTTTTAACCCCTCTGTAAGGTATAATAATAGAAACTAATTAATTAATAAGAGAAAATAATATACTCAGGTTACACTAACGTGTTCCCTATGAAATTTTACTTTTTCTCTTTCTCAATATGATTAAAATAATATGATAAAGGATGATATGAATATGTATAATAAATTAAGTAATAAGTTGTTTTACATAAAAGAAAAAAATGAAAATGGTACTATCGAAAATAAAGAAGGTATTATAAAAATAATAGGTGATGATAAAGTGTTATGTATTATGAATTATTTTTATCAACATACAGATAGAAGAAACAGAGTGCAATTTACATTAGTTGATTTGATAACAGAGTGTGGATTTAAACCTAAAACTGGTGAAGGTAAAACAAATGAAAAGTTTTTAACTGTATTAAATAAATTAATAGAATTAAATGCGATAGAATTAAATACAGACATTGATAAAATAAAGCCTAAAGATTTAGTTAAAGGTAGTGTATTAATAGATTTATCAAATTCTTATGTAGAATTACTTGACGAAGAATATGATAATATAATGAATTATACTGATAAGAAAATTGATAATCTAAAATTACTAACATTATATATGGATATTAAGTGTAGAATGTTTAAAAGACCAAAAGGTGAATGTGTTACTAAAGATGGTGGAAAACCAGAATGCTGTTATCCTTCTTATATTCAGATTTGTAAGGACATTAATATTACAGAAGGTAAAATAAAAGAATATCTGGATATATTATGGGATTTAAACTTAATTAGATATAACAGAGATGAAACATTAAAGTATTATTTAAAGAAAGATAAAAACAAAATTCTTAAATATATACCTAATATATATGTATTATATCAAGATGAGTGGGAAAATGAATTAAAAGAAAGTAAGAAATATTATAAACTTAAAAATGATGATAAAGTATTTATTAAAACAGAAGAAGATAATAATGATAGAAGTAGAGCAGGAAAAAAAGGTAATGTAATTAGAGCAATCAAAGAGGATAGAGCAACAGAAGAAGATTTAGAGAAATTAAAAGAAATAAATGAAATTGAAGATACTATAAGTGGTAAAAATGATATAAAATTTAAGAATCAATATTTATTAGAGAAAAATGAAGGTATGACTTTAAGTGATATATATGCAGATAGATACAAAGAAAATTTAGCAGATGATTATTATGATTTAGAGGTTAAGTTAGAATTAATTAATGAGGAAACTAATGAAATGTTGGTTGATTATGACTATTATAAATGGGTTATGGTTAACTATAAAGAAGAAGATCATCAATACTATGTGAATTGCATTAATAAACATAAAAAAGAAAACATAGAGGTTCGTAAACCCTTTAGTGGATTTTATAATAATATAAAGAAAAATAATTCTGATATAGAAAAGGTAAAAAAGCCATTTGGTTTAGATAACAATTTAACACCAGAAGAAATGGCAGATAAAGTATTTTAATATAACTATTATATGGGACATTTCGCCTCCGGCTTCATGTCCTCTTTTTGTGGAGTAATCCAAATTTTATTAAACTAAATGGAGAAGGGTGGAATTATTATTATGAAACAAATTAAGGAAAATTTAATTAAAATTGAAGAGGTATTAAATCAACATGAACAGTATGAAATTGAAAATGGATGTGTGGATTATTCTTTAAAATTAAATAAAGATAATACTATTCAATTTAAAATTTTAGATGATGAGTATGTATTAGATGAAGATAAGATAGTAGAAAACTATAAAATTGAATTATCTGATTTTGATATTAAAAGTATAGTGAAATCTATAATTAATTATTTATATGAGAATGAAATAAATCACAGAAGTACGTTTATTAGAAGTACTAGAGCTTACAACAACAGAAAAATTAAGAGTATGGCATTATGGCTAGGTAGAGGTAATCAAGATAAAGTAGATTTAATCAATAAAGACCTAGTACACAGACATGATACAACTAATAAAATGAAATCAGATTTAGTTGAGTTCAAAGGTTATGTTAGAGATTTATATAATTGTATGTCAAATCTTTGTCCAACATGGAAGATAAACGATATTGTAGACTACTGTAATAGCCGACTATGTAAATTAGGACTAACAATAGATATAAATATAGTAGATAATAAAATAGTTGCAAATGGGCTAGAGATAGCTATAGATAACTATACAAAGAAGGAAAATGTGTATGATTTAATATATAAAAATATAAAAGGTATAGCATAAATTATAATGGTGAAAGGTGGAGTTGATCTTGTAAATGAAACTATTACATTAATTAGGCATTCGTAAAATTACGGGTGTCTTTTTTATTACTTAAAATTGTAGTCACAGAGAGGGATAATAGTATGTTGATATTTACTGAAGAAGAATTAGCATGGATTAAGAAAGATTTTGAGAATGTAATGAAAATCTATAATGGAGATTCTGCTCAAGACATAAGAGATTTAATAGAAGCTATTGATGGAGAATGCTTAGATATTGTAATACTATTCAATAGAAATAACTATCGTCTATTCAATATTGTTAATACCAATGAGTACTTTAATAAAAAGGCAATAGATTACTTGTGGGAAGGTAATATGTGGTATTGGTGTAAAGAAGAATTAACCACAGCAGAAGAAGTTAAGAAGTATATGAATGATGATACATATTGTCAACTTTATGAGAAAATCTTTAATTATTATTATGATGGTGATGAGGATGAATTAGAATACGACGATATATATTGACTAAGGAGGGTTACGATTAATTCGTAGTCCTTTTTGGTCTACCAAATAACAAACTTGTATATTTATAGGGGACTCCACATCCCTTTTATTAGTATATATAGAAGGCATCTATCAATAACTTAGGTGTCTTTTATTATGTATTAATAATCGTGGGGTTTGCTATAAGTATATAAGAGATTATATGCTAATAAAAAATATGTGGAAGGAAGGTGTTGCGTGATGGCAACAGAATTAAAGGTTTTAGGTAAAGAAAAAATATTAGGAGAGGAATTTACTATTTACGGTACAAAAGAAAATCCGTTATTTTTAGCTAAGGATATAGCTGGAAGAATAAAACATAGTAATATAACTGTTATGTTGGGTTCAGTAGATGAAGATGAAAGGGTAAAAATTAGACCTAAACATTCCTTAGGGCTACTAACTAACAACAATGAATATAATTTTTTAACTGAATATGGTATGTATGAATGTTTGATGCAAAGTAGAAAACCAATTGCTAAACAATTCAAGAAAGAGATAAAAACTATTTTAAAATCAATAAGACTTGATGGTGGATATATTTCAGTCGATGCTACAGAGGAACAGGTTGAGAAATTAATAGAAAATTATTCTATGAGATCTATAACTAAGAAAATACATAAATGTGATGTGATGGAGTTAGAAAAATTAGTTAATGAAATTATAGAAACTAATACTTCAAGTGGTAAACGTAATAGAGTTGATAGTAGATTAAAGAAATTAAATGCTACAGAATATAAGCAACATATCAGAAAACATATAAGAAAAGCTATTGAAACTAAACCTTATTCAAAAGATATAAAAATACATAGTGTTGAAATAGCAATAAGAGACAGGATAATAATAGCATTAACAGATGATGTATTAGCAACAACTAATAGAAAGTATGGGCAGTTAGTTTAGAACAGGTCGCTGAAAATCGGTCTGTTCTTTTTTTATACCCACACAAGGGTACGGTAAAATGTAGTATCCTTACTAAACTATTCTAAAGTGAATAGTACACACTTTTTATTATTTTTTTTATTGGGAATTTTAGTGTATCAACATTATTATATTATAAAAAATTAGAATTGTAAAGAAAAATTTAAGGGAGGAATTGGAGATATGAGAAAAGGTGTATATTGTTGGAGAAATAAGAAAACAAATGAGGTTGAATATATTGGATCAACAGGTGATTTAAATAGAAGAGAAAGTTATTATCAAAGTAGCCTAACTGGTGGCTATTGTGGAATTAAGGCATTGCAAAAGGTATATTATACAGATGGAGCTTATTATGAGGTGCTAGAAGAGTTTGAAGATATAGAACCAAAAGAATTAGTGGACTTAGAAAATATGTATATGTATCTATTAGAACCTAAATTGAATCAGAGAAAAGCTGTTGTAAAAAGTAAGGTGAAGGACACTAGTAAGATGAGTAAGGCACAATCAGGGACATCTAACCATGCTTGTCAAACTGATGTATCTACAATAGTTGCCATTAAAACAGATATATTAAGAGGTTTAAGCAATAAGGAAATAGCAGAAAAATATGATAAAACTAGCAGTTATGTAAGTATGATTAGAACTGAGAAAAGATGGGCTAGTATTAAAGTTAAAAATGAAAAAGAGATTGTTACTGTAAATATACAACCTCACATCATTAATGCTGTATCTGCAAATACAACATTGAGTATTTAAAATTTAAATAAATTGTCTAAGGAAAGTATAACGTACATAGAAATAGAAATCAAGAGGATGCTCATATTTGGGTGTCCTTTTTATATTGGAGTTGATTATTATTGTAAATTGTATAGTAGAGCCGTATTCAACGTTTAAACAGAAAATGGCTATAAGAAAGAGGTATCCAAATGTAAAGTTTATGGATTTAAATAATTGTCTAATGAACATAGAGAATACTGGACGAGATGAGAAGTCAGTTTATCAAATGGTTAGAGAGTATAGGAGGAGGTAATACGATGGACTTCCAAAAATTTTTAGAATTACATAGAGAGTCATTATATGGATTGGCTGATGATAATACTTGTAAAAATAACAATGGTATGATAGTAGTCAGTACCAGTGATGAATGGAGGAATAGTAATGGAAACAAATACGTTAAAATTGAGATTTGAAACTATAAAAAATCTTAATGTAGTAATTGATGAATTAAAACATGAACATGGTTGTTTATTGATAAGTAATGAAAGAAATTTAGAAGAAGATTATATAGAAATAAAAGTAGTAGGAAAAATAATAAAAGTTCCTTATTATTGTGAAGTAAAAGGAAATATGGCAGATGATGAATTAGAATATAAAAGTTTATGTGTAGAAGAAATTAAAGAAAAAATTGTTTCTAGTTTTGATGTAAAAAAAACAAATTCCTAAATTAAAAATAAAAACAAAACAACGAGTGTTTTAAAGGTGTTAAATAATATATAAATTTAGGAGGGTGGTATAAGCTATGGAAAATAAAAGATTTATAGATGAAGTAATTGTTAAATTAGAAGAAACTATTGATTGTATGAAAAAGTATAATACTAATTCAGATGAAGACGTTAGTAATAGAAATGAAACAATAGCACATGCATTAGCAAAATTATCTATGTTATTTGATGGAGATTGTAGTCAATTAAGAAAATCAGACAATAAGAAATATAAGAGTATGTCATATATGAATCAAGGTTTTGTTTTAGGGTATGTTAGTATTAGAAATTATGAAGAAGCATTGGAATGTTTTAATAATGCTAAAAAATATACTGATGATGATGAAACGTTAGGAATGCTATTACTTAATATAGACAGAACGAAAAAAAATATAATAATGAAAAAATAATAAAGTAAGATAATCAAGGCACTCAATTAAGAGTGTCTTTTTTATTGCATTAATACTACCTAGTATAAATATAAAAGGGTGATCGTATGAAGATAGGATGTAGTTATTGTGGAAGGATACACGAAGATAACTATATATGTAAAGATAAGGAACAAGAACTAAAGAGGAAAAGAAATAGTTATAAAGTTAAAGATGTATATAAGTTCTATAAAACAAAGGACTGGAAGAGTAAGAGAGAAGATATCATGGAACGTGATATGTGTATGTGTCAATTATGTATAAGAGATAGATATATGAAGGATGGTATGAGAAGATTTGAATACGATGATATAAGTGTACATCATATCTTAAAGTTAAATGAGAATTATGATAAGAGGTTAGATGAAGATAACTTAATTAGTTTATGTAAGTATCATCACAGCATGGTGGAAGATGATAGGAAATATATAGATGAATTAATTGAGATAGCAAAGGAACAGAATGAAATGTATGAGAAGAGATTTATATAGGTTAATTTAGTATTTATATCCCCCCCCTAGGTGGCTATATGAGTGTGAGAGAGAGGTCTAGGGATAGACGAGGGGGTTTTATTTACACAAAATTCCCTTATGAAAAGTTCATAAATAATTAGAAAGGATGGTGAGTATATGGCGAAAGCATCTAAGCCTGTTGAAATGACAAGTAAACATTTAACAAAACAAGAAATTGCAGAACGTAAAAAAGAAGAAGAAAAATTGAAAGGTAATGATGATAAGGTATATAAGCCACCAAGTCACCTTTCTAAAGAAGAAAAAAAACTATATAAGTTTCTTGTTAAGGAACTGAGAGAAAGTTCCATCTTATGTAATTTAGATATTACAATTTTAGAAACAACTGTAGACGCTATTGTAAATATGCAAAAATGTAAACAAAAAATTAATGAATTAGGAATAGTTGTTAAGAAAGGTAATGGTGATATAGTTAAAAATCCTGCTTGTACTGCTTATAAAGATTACAATTCTATATTTAATAAGTGTCTACAAGAGTTGGGATTATCACCTTCAGCTCGAGCGAGGTTATCACAACTAAATGTACAAACTGAAAAAAATAAAAATGATGAAATATTAAAAATAAGAAAAAGAAGGGAAGAACGCGGTGATTAGATATGGTAAAAGATAGTAAAGCATATAAATATTGTGTTGAATGTATTGATAAAGATAATGTTTATGTTGGTAAATACATAAAATTACAAGCACAAAAATGGAAAGATATTGTTGATGGAAATGATAAATATGCATATATAGACGAAGCTATGTATGAAGATATTTGTGATTTACTAGATATGATGGTGCATCCTGATTTAAGAGTAAGTTTATATGATGGACTCGAAGATTATGCTTGGTTAATGATAGTTGCTATATTCTGTACATTGAATAGAGAAGATGATAGTAGATACTATGAGACAGATTTATTAGAAATAAGCAGAAAGAATTTTAAGACATTTAATAGTGCTGTTATATTTATAATAGGAATGTTATTAGAACCTCAATTTTCGAGGTTTTTTTCAGTTGCACCAGATTTTAAATTATCTAACGAATTAAGATTAGCAGTAAGAAAAATAATAAAATCTAGTCCAGAATTAGAGGATAAATTTAAAATAAATAGAGATAAAATTGAATGTTTAATGACGGATATAGAGTACGTTCCATTAGCATATTCAAATGATCGAATGGATGGTAAGCTTGCAACAATATTTCTTGCAGATGAAGCAGGTGCGATGGATGATTATCCCGTTGAGGCGATGCGTTCTAGTCAGATAACATTAAGAGATAAGCTTGGAATTATAATAAGTACACAGTATCCCAATGACCATAACGTTATGTTGACTGAAATTGATTACGCTAAAAGAGTATTAGATGGATTGATTGATGATAGAAGATATTTTGTACTACTATATGAGCCAGATGAAGATTTAAGAGAAGGATGGGAGACTAACGATTTAGTAATATATCAATCCAATCCCGTCGCTGTAAACAATAAAAGGATATTTGATGCAATAAAAAAGAAAAGAGCAACAGCAATTTTATATGATAGTAAGAAAGAAAATTATTTGTGTAAACACAATAACATTATGTACAAAGGGTTAGGAGCAGAGAGCTATATAAGTGTAGAAGATGTTAAAAAATGTAAGGTTGATAAAATAACTTGGGCTAGAAGAGATGTATATATCGGATTAGATTTATCAATGACTTCTGATAATACAAGCTATTCTATGGTAGCATATGATGAGCCAACTGATACTATATTAGCTGATTCGTTTGCATTCATACCCGAAGATTCAATTGATTTAAAAACAAAAATTGAGAGATTAGATTACAATAAAATGATTAAAGAAGGTAAATGTTTTGGTTGTGGAGGAAGAACAATTGACTATGGGTTTATCGAGGAAATGATACTAAGCATTGAAGCCGAACATGGAGTCAATATAGTAAGTGTAGGATATGATGTTTATAACTGTATTTCTACTGCACAGAAACTTGAAAAAGGTGGACTTGATACAGTCAAGATAAAGCAACATAGTAGCTTATTACATGCACCAACCAAATTATTAGAAGAGTATATACTAAATGGAAAATTCCAATACGAACATAATAGATTACTTGAAATTAACTTTCAAAATGCAAGGTGTGTATATGACACTAATAAAAATAGATATGTAAATAAGAAAAAAAGTAATGGTAAAGTGGATATGGTTGTAAGTTTAATAAATGCATTATATTTATTACAACAAAATGAAATACTTGCTGAGGAATCTTGGGGTTGTCAAACTATCTAATATTATAATTATCGGGAAGGAGGTGAATATATGAGATGGTGGAACAAGAAGAAAGAGCCTGAAAAGGTTGTAGTAGTTGAGGAAAGAAGTATGAGCTTACAAGAAATTTTAGATGAAATGTATAAAAATAAGGACACAATTACTTTAGAAGAAGCTAAACAAATACCAATTGTTGCAACTGGTTTGAATTTAATTAAAAATACGATTGGCAGTCTTAAGGTAGATTTATACAAAGAATCTAATGGAAAAACAACTATTTTTAATAATGATTATAGAGTAAAACTGTTAAATGTAGATTGTAAAGATACTTTAGATGCATTAGATATGCGTTGTTCGATGATTGATGATTATCTATTAAATGGTAATGGTTATGCTTACATAAATAAAAAAAGAAATATAATACAAAGTATAAACTATGTAGATTCTATAAATGTATCTATACAAAATAATTTTGATCCTATTTTTAAAAGTTTTGATGTAATTGTAAATGGAGAAACTTTTAGAGATTTTGAGTTTCTGAAACTATTACAAAACACCAAAAATGGTGGACAAGGTAAAGGATTAATGAGTAACCAGAAAATGTTATCTATTGCTTATAATCAGATGTTATATGAGAATATGTTAGTAAAAAAGGGTGGTAATAAAAGTGGATTCCTACAAAGTGAAAGTAAATTAACCCCTGAAGCTTTAGCTGAGTTAAAAGAAAATATTCCCAAAATGCAAAATAACGAAAGTGATACTGGAATAGTTGTCTTAAATAAAGGTACTACTTTTAAGGAATCGTCTATGTCTTCTGTGGAAATGCAACTAAACGAATTGAAACAAAGAAGTGAAGAACAAATAGCTAAAATATTAAATATTCCTTTGACTGTTTTAAAAGGCAATGGAACAACAGATGACTATAAAAATTTTATAAAAATATGCATCAAACCTATTTTAACAAAATTAGAACTAATATATAAAAGAGGTTTATTGTTGGAAAAAGAAATAGACGAAGGATTTTATTTTAAATTTAATACTGATGATTTAACTAAGGCTGACTTAAAGGATAGAGTTGAAGCATATAAATCAGCAGTAGAAGGTGGTTTATTGACGATAAACGAAGCAAGAAACAAAATGGATGAAGAAAGATTAGAAGGTATGGATATTATGTCTAAGTCTCTAGGAGATGTAATTTTCGATATTAAAACTCAAACTTGGTACACACCAAATATGGATTCCACGACAGATTTATCTAAAAATAAAACACAGAAAGAAGGTGAGAAAACAGATGAAGTTGGAGATAAGAAATGATAGTGTTGTTGTAGAAGGATATGTGAATGCGTTATGTAGAGATAGTAAAATATTAATAGATAAAACAGGTAAGAAATTTGTTGAACAAGTTCTACCCAAAACTTTTGAGAGGGCATTAGAACGTAATCCTGTTGATATTCTATTAAATCATGACAAAAATATAAAACTTGGAGATACAACTACAAATTTAAAATTAAAAGAAGATAATATTGGATTATACGCTAGAGCTGAAATAATGGATAGTGATGTTATAACAAGAGCAAGAAATGGAGAACTAAAAGGCTGGTCATTTGGTTTTTGTAAGAAAAAAGACAGAAGAGAACCAACAAATATGGAAGGTATAGAACGTAGATTCTTGGAAGATATAACACTAAAAGAAGTTTCTATAATAGCTGGAAATCAAGCACCTTGCTACTCAGGAACATCTATAGAAACAAGGTCTGAAAATGATGAAATACTTGAATTAAGATCTTTTGATGGTGAGGTAGAAGTTATTGATAATACAATTACTGAAGAAAAAATAGAAGAAAAACAAGAAGATAGAAGTTTTATGATTGAATTAGAAAAACAAAAAATAGAAATATTGAAATTAAAATGTAGATGCTAACGGTGAAATGATATATCTGTTGAGTGTCTTTTTTTTTATGTCTTTTTATAAGTTTGATTTAGACTTTAAAGAAATAAAACTACTATAAAATTAAAAGGATGGTAGCAAACATGAAGGGTTTAATAGAAAAAAGAAATGAATTAATAGAAGAAGTAGAAAACATGGTAAATGTAGCAGAAACGGAAGTAAGAAGTTTTACAGAGGATGAAATAACACAATTAGAAAGCAAAAAAGCAGAAATATCAAATTTAAATAAAACTATAGAAATGAAAGATGAGGTAAGAGGTATGGAGAAAACAGAAGTCAAAAAAGTCGATGAAGTTATTGAAGAAACTAGAAGTCAAGAGGAAATAGATAATGAGGAGTTAAGAAGTGTATTTGAACAAAGAACAGCTATGAATACTAAAGTATCTAAAGAGGGTGGAGTAGTAATAAACGAAGTGTTATCTTCTGAAATAATAAAAGAAATAAAGGATAGAAGTAATGTATATTCGTTCTTTGATGGAACAAATATTAAAGGAAGTCTAAAAATCCCTAAGAAAACTGGAAAAGGAAAAGCAAATTGGGTAGCAGAAGGAACAACTCCAGATTCTAATTCTACAGCTACTATACCTTCTTTAGAAGTTTTAGCTTTAGGACAAAATAGATTATATACAGAATCTGCAATAACACAATCTATGATAAATGTTCAGGAGTTGGATTTAAAATCATTTGTTTTAAATGATATAGCTGAAAATATGGGAGATGAAATAGAAAACTCAATATTTAATGGTACAGGATCAGACCAACCAACTGGACTAATTTCTGGAATTAAAACATCTAATAAAATTACTTTAGCTACTAGAGGTGAAGTTGATATAAATGACTTTAAGAAGGCAAAGGGAAAGTTAAAGAAAGAAGCCCTAAAAGGTGCTAAATGGTTTATGCACGCAGATAGTTTATTATTGGTAGATTTATTAAAAGATGCTGATGGTAGACCATTATTACAACCAGATGTAACACAAAAAAGTGACTATACTATTTTAGGATTACCAGTAGAATTAACAGATGCAATGGCTACTCCAACTACAACAGGAGCAAAATGTTTAGTAGTTTTAGCATCTCCAAATGCTTATCACACAAATACACAAAAGACTATATCTATAAATATTTACGATGACTCTTCATATAAAAGAGCTGGACTGATAGGGTATGAATCTGATGTCTATATGGATGGTAAAGTTAAGGATGACCAAAGATTAGCAGGTATATTTAATAAATCTGCTTAATAGGTGGGGTATATCCCCATCTTTTCTTATAAAGGATGTGATAATACTTGAAGGTAAGTGAAGTAACATTAGATATTATAAAAAACTATGGGAAAATAGAAGATGAATTTGAAGATGGAAATTTAAATTTAATAATGCCAGCTTCAAAGGCTTATATTATAGGTCGTACAGGACTAACAATAGAACAAATAGATTTATATGAAGATATTACAATAGCTTATTGTGTATTGTGTTTAGATATGCTAAAAAATAGAGAATATACAGTGAAAAATAGCAAAGTAAACAAAATAGTAAACAATATATTAGATATGCATTGTAGGAATTTATTGTAGAGGGTGATATAGATGGAAGTGAATATCGGTGAATTAGATAAAAGGATAGCACTTGTAGGTGAATCTACTGTAACAACAATTAATGAAAATGGATTTCCAGTTCCCACACAAGAACCAAAAAAAATTACAGTTTGGAGTAAAGTTAGCAATAAGTCTGGAAGTGAAATATTTAAAGCAAATGCTAATTATTCTAAATTAATAACTAGATTTCTAATTAGATATAGAAAAGATATTAACAATAGAATGAAAATTAAATTTGATAATAAAACTTATAATATTATCTATGTTAATAACTATAATTATTCTAATCAATTCTTAGAAATTATTGGGGAAGTGATAGAGTAATGGATAATGGATTTGAATTGAATGGTATGGAAGACATACTAAGTAAACTAGAACAGATGGGTAAGAATGTAGATAATATAAAAGAAAAGGCTTTAAAAAAAGCTGGTGAAGTGTTTGCTGAGGAAATAAGAAATAATGTACCTGTGGATACTGGAAATTTAAAGGACAATATAGGAGTTGGAGAACTAGAAGAGGGTAGTGTAAAAGTAGGAGCTACTAAAGATGCTTTTTATCTTAAATTCTTAGAACTTGGAACTAAAAATATAACTCCTAATCCTGTAATGACAAGGGCTTATGAGACGAAGAAAAATGAAGCTAAGAAGGTTATAGAACAAGAATTAAAGAGGGAGTTGGGACTATGAATAAACTAATTATAGATACTTTAAAACCTCTTAATGTTCCTGTTTCTCTTTTGAAATACAGTGGTAAATCTAATACTTATATAACATTCCAAGAATACGCACAAATAGGTGATAGTTTTAGTGAGGACATAGAAGAAATAACAGGACACTACATACAACTAAATGTATTTAGTAAAATTGATTATAGTAGTTTAGTTGAACAAGTTAAAGAATTACTTGGGAATGTGGGCTTTAAAAGAAAAAATGAATTTGATTTATTTGAATCTGATACAGGTTATTTTAATCATGTTATTAGATTTTTTTATGCAGAAAATCAAGAAAAAATATAAAAATATGAAAGGTATGGGTGATACAATGGCACGACAAATAGGTTTAAAAGATATACATATAGCTATTTTAAAAAAAGATGACAGTACAGGGATTGAATATGAAACTCCAATCAAATTAGAAAGAGCAATAGATGCTAAACTTTCTCCAAAAATAAGTTCTGAAAAATTATATTCTGATGATAATTTAGAAGAAATAGTACAGATTTTTGATTCTATAGATGTAGAGATTGGATTAAATCAATTAAGCTTAGAATCTAGGGCTTTATTACAGGGGTCTAAATTAGTAAAAGGTACTTTATTAGAAACTAAAAGTGATATAGTTCCAACTTTAGCTTTAGGATTTAAGTCAAAAAAAGGTAATGGGAGATATAGATATGTATGGTTATACAAAGGGAAATTTGAAATGACAAGTGATGAATATGAAACTGAAACAGACAAGGTAAAAACATCTACTGCTAGTCTAAAAGGTTCATTCTATGCACGTGATAACGATGGAGCTTATAGATTTTTCTTAGATGAAGATGCTAAGGATGTAGATACAGCTACTAAGTATGTATGGTTTGATTCAGTGCAAGAACAACCTTCAGCTTAGTTAGACTAAGGCACTCTTAATAGGGTGTCTTTCTTATTTAATTTTAAAAATATAAAAGGATGGGATAAATATGGTAAGTGGAAAAAATATAAGAAATAAAAATATAGATGGAGTAAAAATTGTTTTAGACAAAGAAAGATATTTAAAGTTTGACTTAAATGCTTTTGTAGAGCTAGAAGATAAATTTGGAGATATAGATAAAGCTTTCGAACAGTTACAAAAAGGTAGCATTAAATCAATACGTTCTTTATTGTGGGCTGGACTTATTCATGAAGAGGAGGAGTTAACAGAAAAAGAAGCGGGGAGAATAGTTGGATTTAATGATATAGAAAAAGTATCAGAAGCTATTATGACAGCTGTGACTGATGCTATGCCAGAAGTTACTGGAAATGAGGAAATAGAAGAAAAAAACTAGATGACCAAGACAGTCCAAAAACTTTGGATTGGGCTTGGCTTTTTTATTTAGGAACAAATATATTAGGCATGACAGAGGCTGAATTTTGGAAATGTACTATGCGTAAATTAGATTCTTTATATAAAATTTATTTCGTTATAAATGGAGATACAGAAGCTAAAGAAAAGGTTGAAAAAGGAAATATTGAAGATGTTCTATTCTAGCAAGAGAGGAGGGGTACTATGGCTGAAGTAGGTAATTTGAATATTAAAGTGGGCTTGGATTCTGTAAATTTCAATCGAGGAATTAAAGGAATAAATCAACAACTTAAATTAGCTCAATCTGAATTTAAGAATGCTACGAGTAAGATAAGTGGATTTGGAAATAACTTAGATAAATTAAAAGCTAAAAGCAATTATCTTAATAAATCTGTAGAATTGCAAAGAGAAAAAGTTAAGCAACTCAAACAGGCTTATCAAGACAGTATAAAAGAAACAGGTGAATTTAGTGTTAAGTCCCAAAACCTAGCCAATCAACTTATGAATGCTGACACTAGGTTGAATAGATTGAGAGCTGATTTAGACCGTACTAATAATAGCATATCTCAGCAAACTAACAAATGGACACGGCTAAGTAATAAAATGAAAACAGTAGGAACTACTATGCAAAATACAGGAAAGAAAATGCAGAATATTGGCAGCAGTCTTATGATGAAAGTAACTGCACCACTTGCAGGTATTGGAATTGCTAGTGTTAAAGTTGCTAGTGATTTTGAAGCAAGTATGAGTGAGGTACAGGCAATAAGTGGAGCAACAGGTGACACATTACAAGCAATGGAAGATAAAGCTAAGGAAATGGGTCAAAAAACTTCTAAGAGTGCGAGTGAGTCAGCACAAGCTTTAAAATACATGAGTTTAGCAGGTTGGGATGCAGAAACTTCAATGAGTGCATTAGAGCCAGTTTTAAGATTATCGGAAGCTGGTGGCTTAGACCTTGCAAGAGCATCGGATTTAGTAACAGATTCTATGTCAGCCTTGGGATTAAATTCTAATGAATTACAGGGATATTTAGATAAGGTTGCAAAATCTCAAGCGAGTGCCAATACAAGTGCAGATCAAATGTTAGAAGCATATATAGTTGCTGGTGGTACATTTAAAAATCTTAATGTTCCACTTGAAGAATCAAGTGCATTACTAGGAACACTTGCTAACAGAGGTAAGAAGGGTTCTGAGGCTGGAAATGCACTAAATAGTATTATGGTAAATTTAACAACAGGTGCAGGTCAAGCTGGAAAAGCTATGAATGAATTAGGTGTTAACGCATTTGATAAAACAACTGGTAAATTTAAAGGGATGGCTAATGTTTTAAAAGAAGTTAGAGACAAAACAAAAGATATGACGGAAGAACAAAAAAACCAATATCTTGCGATGATAGGCGGGAAAACACAACTTGATACATTACAAGCATTACTAGATGGCGTTGGTAATGAATATGAGGACTTAAAAGGAAAGATAAAGAACTCAGATGGTGCATTAAATGATATGGCTAAAACTATGCAAGATAATTTAAATGGACAATTGACTATTATTAAGTCGAGTTTAGAAGCTGTTGGACTTAAAATAGCTAATACATTAACTCCATATGTAAAACAATTAGCTACATTTATGCAGGGATTATTAGACAAGTTCAATAATTTGAATCCTGTAACACAAGATATGATAGTTAAGATTGGATTAGTAGTTGGAGCAATAGCACCATTACTGCTTACTGTAGGCACATTAGTAACTATTGTAGGTAGTGCAATGACAGGACTTTCAACATTAGGTGGAGTATTGGCTGGAATATCATTACCAATAGTAGGATTAGTAGTTGGTGTTGGAGCGTTAATAGCAACTATGGTACATTTATATAAGACTAATGATGTTGTGAGAGATAAGCTAAATAAATTAGGTGAGTTCTTGAAGGGCACTTTCATTCAAGCATTTAACCAAGTAAAGAATAAGGTAACAGAATTTTTTACGATATTTGGTCAAAAGGTGAAATCATTCATGGAAAACAACAAGCCATTTTTTGATAATTTAATTGTTATATTAGTTAAAATAGGCGATACCTTAGCTAGTGTGGTGCAGAATATAGTTGTTCCAATGCTAAAAACTATGGGTAAGCTCTTTGCAAGTACATTAAAACGAGTATGGGATGTTGTAAGTACAACTATGCAAAATGTATTTAATGTATTTAAAGGTGTAATAGGGCTAATATCTTCTCTAATACAAGGAGATTGGACACAGGTATGGGAATATGCTAAGAAAATTGTAGTAGATATATTTAAAGGACTAATAGATACAGCATTCACATGGGGAAAGAATCTAGTAGGTATGTTGGCTGACGGAGTAAAAGCAAGTTATGGTATTATAAAAGATGCCGTAGCTGGGGTAGGAAAAACAATATCAGATTTTCTAGGATTTCATAGCCCAACTAAAAAAGGACCTTGTAGCGATTCTCACTTGTGGGCTGGAAACTTTATGACAATGTTTGCTGATGGAATAAACTCAAATAGATCACTTGTTATGAGTGCTACACAATCTGTTGCTAATAGTGTTAAGAGTACATTTGATAGTGCTATGTCTTATGCTCAAAATATGGCAAGTAAAATATCTAGTTTAAGAAGTAGTATAAGTAGTTCATCAAGTGGTGGTGGTTCGTCGTCAAGAAGTAGTAGACGTTCAAGCACACAAGAATGGGCAAAAAATAATCGCAGTGAAATAGAACGTATCAAACGTGAACTAGGTGTAGATCATATAGACATTCAAGAAGCTAGAGACAGAAGTGAATCAAGCTCAAGAAGTAGAAGTTCATCGCATCATAGTTCACATAGAAGCATAGGAAGTAGAGTTAGTAGTTCTGTTAAGAAAGCAGTATCTAGTATAAGAAAGAAATTCCATTTTCATACAGGTGGTTTTGTTTCGCCTAAAACACAGGAAATGAATGCAACCTTGAAAATGGGTGAATTTGTGTTATCTAGGGGACATATAGATTTTATTAAAAAGCATAGCGGTAACGGTGGTGGTAATTTTGACTATGAAAGATTAGCAAAATTAATAAAAAGTGTTAATGGTAAAAATATAACACAGCATGTTACTATTAACAGCCCAACAGTTCTAAGTCCAGCAGAAATAGCAAGAAAAAATAAAATTGCACTACAGCAATTAGCATTACAATTATAATAATGGGAGTGGTATTAGAGATGGCTAGAAAATTAATATATAGGAACAATCTAGGGGCAGAGTTAGAATTAACTAATACTGCTCCGTTTTTATTACAGAAATTTGATCCAAGTGAAAATGTAAATATATATACCAATAAAGGTATGAATCAAGACGGAAAGAGCTACTTAGGCAATACACTTGATATACAGAATATAACTTTGCAAATAGCAATTTTAGCCAATACACAAGAAGAATTAATAAAATTAAGAAATAGAATACAGAAGATATTTAACCCAAAGTTTGAAGAAGGGTGGTTAATATATAAAGATGATATTAAAGAAAGAAAAGTAAAATGCATAGTGAGTCAACTACCTCATTTTGCTAAACAAAATATAAAAATGGAGCAATGCTTAATACACTTAACTTGTAGTAATCCATTTTGGCTTGATATATATGAAGTTAAAGAAGAAATAGCATTATGGAAAGGTGATTTTGAGTTTGGGCTAGAATTTGGCGATGAAGGTATAGAATTTGGACATAGAGAAGAAAATCTAATAGTTAATGTAAATAATGCGGGCGATGTTGAATGTGGCATGAGAATAGAGTTTAAGGCACTTGGAACACTTAAAGATCCATCACTTTTTAATGTAAATACTAGAGAATATATTAAAATTAATAAAACGATGAGTGCAGGAGAAGTTATATCTATAAATACTGGTTTTAGAAATAAAAAGGCTGAATTATATAAAAATGGAATTACTACTAATGCATTTAATTATATAGATTTATTAAACTCTACATTCTTACAACTAAATGTAGGGGATAACTTATTTAGATATGATGCAGATAGCAATATAGATAATTTAGAAGTATCTATATACTATACGCCAATGTATTTGGGGGTGTAAGGAATGGAATTGTATATATGTAATAGAGATTTAGAATTTGTTGGGTTGTTAGAGGGTTATTCTAGTCTTAGATGGACTAGAAAATATAATAAAACAGGTGAGTTTGAGTTACATATTGCATTAACTACCGAAGCTTTGAATCTATTAAAAAGAGAACATATTATCTATAAAAAAGATGATACAGAAGCAGGTTTTATTGAGTATAGAAATATTAAGACCGATACAGAAGGAAAAGAAATGTTAGTTGTTAGTGGTAAATTCTTAACTGGATATTTAAATAGAAGAATTATTTGGGGACAAGAAGTATTACAAGATATGACTGCTGAAAATGCTATGAGAACGTTAATAGATAAAAATTGTATAAATCCTACTGATGAAGATAGAGTAATAAACAATCTGATCTTAGGAGATTTAAAGAATTATACTCAGACTCTAAATTATCAAACAAGTTATACAAATTTATTAGATGAAATAGAAAATATATTAAACACAAGTAATTTAGGATATATGATTAATCTTGATATATCTAATAAAAAACTAATATTAGATATATATGAAGGGTTAGATAGGACAGCGAATCAATCGACTAATCCTATGTGTATTTTCAGCCAAGAATTTGAAAATATATTAGAACAGGAATATACAGACAGCTTAAATAATTATAGAAATGTAACTCTAGTTTCAGGTGCTGGTGAAGGAAGTGATAGAAAATTTACTACTGTAGGTAGTGCAAGTGGATTAGATAGGTTTGAATTGTTTACAGATGCTAGAGATTTATCTAATAAAAAAACTGTAGATAATAAAGAGGTAGATATAAGTGATGATGAATATTTAGAAATGCTAAAAAATAGAGGTAAGTCCAAATTGTCTGAGACTAAAGAAATACAGACTTTTGATAGTAAAATTAATTTAAATAGTAATTTAAAATATAAAGTGGACTTTGATCTAGGAGATATAGTAACTTGTATATCTAAAAAATGGGGAGTTACTATATCTCCTAGAATAACAGAAATTGAAGAAATCTATGAGGAAAAAGGGTTATCTATTAATGTAACCTTTGGAAATAATATGCCAACCTTGATAGATAAGATTAGGCAAAAAATAAATTAGAAAGGATGAGGCTACATGGAAAAGAGTAGTTTTTTTAATAGTGTATGTGGAGATAGAAAATATAAAGCACAAGACTTCGCTCAATACTTCAGTTCCTTTGTGGGAAATGGAGTATTTCCTAACCCATCTACCAATTTACAAGTAGTAAGTAATGATGATATGACCGTTACTCTAAAGTCAGGAAAGGCTTGGATTAACGGTTATTTTTATACAAATACAGATAATCTAATACTTACTATAGAAAATGCAGATGGTGCAAGTAATAGAGTAGATAGAGTAGTATTAAGATTAGATTTTCTTAACAGAGAAGTTAAAGTGGCAGTAAAAAAAGGGACATTTGGAAGTGCAAAAGCACCAACATTGCAAAGGGATGCAGATATATATGAATTAGGGTTAGCAACTATACAAGTTAATAGAGGTGCTATTAAAATAACGCAAGGAGATACAACAGATACAAGGTTAGACACGAATGTATGTGGAGTTGTACAGGGCTTGATTAATCAAGTAGACACAACAACTATATTTAATCAATATAAACAGTGGTTTGAGGATAAACAAGAAGAGTACAAGGATGACATAGCATCATGGAAGATTGAAAAAGATGCTTTTGTTGCTAAAGAACAAGCCGAAGTTGATAAAGTTGAGGCTGATTTTAAAGCACAATTTGAAGCATGGTTTATGAACATTAAAAATGAATTGAGTGAAAATCAAGCAGGTAATCTTCAAAATCAAATCAATGATAATAAGATAGAACAAGAGAATAAAATTGACATTTTAAAGCAAGATATAGGAGATAAATCTCAACTTCCAACAATAGATAAATCTAATTTAGTAAATGCAATGAAAGAGGTTTTTCAAAATGTCAGTAATGGTAAAGAAAAAATCGCTATGGCTATTACTGACAAAAATATAAAAACAGACAGTAGTGATACTTTTGATATTATGGCTGAAAATATAAAACATATCAGAAATATTAAATTCAATGAAAGATATTCAACATATGAAATGATTATGATGTATGGTTTTAACCCTGGAATAATGATAAACGGAGGTGGCATTTAATGGGAATGCAAATGTATGTTAAAAGTGGGACTTTTAATCCTAATGATTACGATTTGAAAGTTGGTGATGTTCTTAATATTATATGTGTAGGTGGAGGACAAGGAGGTGCAACGTCTGCATATCGTGGTGGTAATGGTGCTAGTTCTTCTTTTGGTTCTTTTGTAACTGCTTACGGTGCT
>JAOASG010000005.1 GCA_025210235.1 Vallitalea sp. | reverse complement strand
GAATATATGGACCCGGTTACGGGTGAGAAAGTAATGAAAGGCAAAAAATAACCTCTTTAGAGGTAGCCTGAAAAAATAAGCGATTGGCAGACCTTTCAATGTATCTTGAGATACAGCGAGTAATATGCCCTTCTAGGGCTGGAGCAAACCACCCGTTTTACGGGTGGTCCTGATTATTGAAATATATAAATATATTAACGAAACTTAATATAAATGTAAATGGTTGATTAGTATTGTGGTAAAATACTTTTATATATATTTAGATTCGTGAATGTTATAGCTATTTGTAATAATTTGATATTCATATATTAAGAAAAAGGTGAAAAAGATGAAGAATTTCTATGCAAATATGTTAAGTTTACTAAAGGATAAAATAAGTATAATGACTATCTGGGATCAGATAAATAATATAGAAGAACAAATACGGATAGTAGAAACTTATTATGAAGGGGAACAGACTATTATTATAGTATCAATAGATAAAAAAATAGTTAACTCAAAGCTATGGGGGTATGTATCATTACTAAAGAGGCTTATATGTTCTGATAATGAATAGAGATTTTCCGATATTCATGTAAAAAATGAAAAGGAATTAATTGAGCTATATGATAATACTATATGGGAGTATTTAATTGATTATAAGCCTATGGAATTTAATTACGATACATTTATAGATAAAATTCTATTTGATTATAAATATTGTGTAAACACAAGAGAAGAATATAGAGAAAATTCAGATTTAATAAGAAGTATTTTAAAATATCAAATAATTAATAAAAAAATTATTAGTGGAATTCAGCTTATAGATAATTGGAATGAATATGAGTATTTTATAGAAACAGAAAAGAAATACATATTATATTCTTGGAATACCTCAGGATAGTTTTAAATTAATAGAGGTATATTATTAAGATAATGATATAAGGCACCTGCTTAAAAGGAAATGATTTTGAAACACTTTTATTTAGAATTATTAGTGGTGAACCATAGCATAAATGACGGTGGTTTTCTTTGAATACAAGTATTCTCATCACATAATTAAAAAAAGAAACTTTCGTAGATTATATAAAATAAGAACTGTCTTGATGCTATTAACTTATCTTAAAAAATTGATATGTATATAGAGTGTGAATGCATAAAGGAGAATGTGGGAAGGAAATGGGTGTAGTAGTATGATTATTAGTGCTGAACAAATAAAGTACCCTTTATCAGGTGAACTTGATGAAAAAATATATGATATCCAAAGTGTATGGAATTCGCAAAGTTGGACGTGGATTAAATTTATTAACGATGATTATTCTGAATGGTGTGGTGAATTTAGAGGTAAGTATATAGGACATGCTATTTCAAAAAAGTTTAAATCAATTTTGGTGTTAACTTCTGATTTTTTATATCAAATAAGTATGATAGATGGGAAGTTACAATGTTATGAAGAGAATCCTAATTATATAAACTTAACAGTATCACCTGATGGAGGTTATATAGTTTCAGACTATTATGGAATTTTCTTAATTGAAGAAACAATTAAGAAAGAGACTCCGATAGTATTACCGATACATTTAGATATGATTGAGTTTAAAGGCTGGAAGGGATCAAAACTAAGAATAATAGGTGATGAATTTATAAATTGGGATAATCATATTGAACTAGAATTGGATTATAAATCAATGAAATTTAGAATTGTTAGGCAATCAAAGATTGAGGGAGAGTAGACTATTGAATATTTTAGAAAAACAATACTTGTCTCTTAAAATTGGAGAACTATCGGTTGATGAATTTGAAAAATGGGTTTATGAAGCAGAATATCTTGAAAAGCTAATTAAGCATGATGACTATATTGATTTAATATCATTGGATTATAAGAGTAAATTTGTAAAAAATGAAATTGAAAAACTTATAGATAAGTACATTGACTATCCTAAATACTATAATAATAAATTAATTGATATGTTAGATAAGATCATAAATCAGCATGAGAAAACGGGTGAAATTCTTAGAATATTTTATGATATGTATTGCCATGATTGTGAATTTTTACAAAACCTAGGACTAGAATATGGTCTTATGTGTGAAGTTCCTCCTAATGCAAACTCATGGGATGATTTAAATAATGGCCAAAAGAAACAATTAGTGAATTCGTTTTATCCAAGAATTATTGATTTTGCTATTGAAACAAAACAACTGATTGAAGATGGAATAATAAAAATTAGTAGATATGATGAAAAAAATCTTAAATACATAATCACAAAAGAATGATTTATTAATGGTAATACTTAAAATCATTCAACACTATAAATAGCATCAAATAAGGTTAAATTTAGTATATTTAATTTATAAATATATTAATAGATTAGGAGTGATAATGTGTCAAGGGTACATGACAATGAAATAATATCATATGAAGTTGACTTTGAAAATAGAAAAATCATAATGCATACCCAGTATCAGGGTTCTGATTTATTAGAAAATATTGATATAGTTTTTTCTGATGTGTTAGTTCACATGTTTGAGAATCAATTAGAAGGTAGTATTATTTTTAGCATTGAAAAACATGAGCTTTTTCAATTTATAAAAGACAATAGCGATTTATTGAAAAAACAAAAAGACTATTGTTGGCCAATGTACTATAATACCATCGAAGAGTTAGAGGAAAGATTATTTAAAGACCAATATTCTTATTACGTTATTAGCTCTTCGTATGGATTAAGTGGATGGGTTATAGCTAAGAATTATGAGACTATTCTCATCTAATAATGAGGACAGGGAAAAGTTTGAAATGACTTCTATATGGAAATATTGTATTATAAATATGAAGTTTAATGTTTTTTTATTGAAAGATTTATCATTTCCGACAAATAAATCTGTTTGTGATTTTGGACAAGTTATGCTTGTACTACTAATGGGGTATGTATAAGAATGCGTTCAGAAATGATAATACCAAATCTAAATTATTAAATAAAAAATTAGATAGTAAACAAATTTATTTATTATAAATAAATTTAACTTCAGATTGATATAATCGTCTATAGAGTTTATATTCAATTTGAACTTCTCGTGTGGTTATAAAAATATTGGTGAAAAATTCCCATAAAAATACCCATCCACCTATATATATTCCTTCATGTAAAATATTAAGAAATACATTTTGGATATCTTTAATAAAGAAATATCTCATACTAAGAAATAAAATAGAAAGAAATAAATACGATAAGGTTTTTTTATGAAGAGTCAATTTATTCTTTACAAGTTTTTCTATTGCGTAGCTGTAGTAGTTTTTGTAAGCAGATAATAAAGCTACTTCTTTCTTTGAGTCTTTTTTAGATTCAGGTAAATAAAGAAGAATTTGGATATTGAAATTTAAAGGGATGTCCTCAGACGAATTTACTACAAAATCATTAAATTCGTCTTCAATGTCTCTTTTCTTAAAAGGTGAAGGATCCCAATCATCATATACATCATCATAATCATCAAGAGATACTTGAATTAAATAAGTATTATTATTGTTATCATATTTATAGTGGTCTTGGAAGTAGCTTTTTTTCTCATTGTATCACCTTTCTAATTAGTTATAATACGAATAAAATAATTAAATTAGTATTCAAGAAAATCCCATTTAAAAGATTTTATGTATGAAATCAAAAAATATGAAAGAAAGTTAATATTAGGAACTATTTCAACAATAGAATAATTATAATAATATGATTTATGAAAAGCTGCTATAAATCTATATACTGTACCCTATAGAGTGGACACTAAAAAAAGTCTATTCTATAGGGTATTTTTATGTATAATAGAAAAAAAGACGAATGGTGGAAGATAAAATGAGTAATAAAATATTTACAGAAAAAGAAATAAAAATACTTTCT
>JAOASG010000034.1 GCA_025210235.1 Vallitalea sp. | reverse complement strand
GCGTGCCTGCAGGGATTCGAACCCCGGACACGTGGCTTAGAAGGCCACTGCTCTATCCAACTGAGCTACAGGCACATATTACTAATTACAAGCGGGTGATGGGAATCGAACCCACGTATCCAGCTTGGAAGGCTGGTGTTCTACCATTGAACTACACCCGCAGATAAGTCGGGGTGACAGGATTCGAACCTGCGACCTCTTGAACCCAAATCAAGCGCTCTAGCCAAGCTGAGCCACACCCCGTTACTTATTTATTTTTCGTTGTTTTTCAAACGCAAGAGTTATTATACATGCGGATTAATTAAATGTCAATACTTTTTTTATTTTTTTTTAATTTTTTTTGTAGTAAAATGAATTTTCCCGTTATCTTCAATCTCTAAAACCCCAAAACTAGGGCCTTTACCGTCTCTTGGTAATGAGATACTTCCTGGATTAAATAATGTTACTCCATTTGAACTTTTCATCATAGATACATGGGTATGTCCAAACAAAATAACATTTACATTCTTATTAATAGCAGCTTTTAATATAGTGTCATATTCCCATTTTACATTATAGTAATGTCCATGTGTTATTAATATTTTTTGTCCATAAAACTCTAATATTTTTTCTTGCGGTGCAGGGGAATTAAAATCACAATTTCCAATAACATAGTCTATTGGATAATTATATGAAAATTCTAATTCTTCTGCATCTTTTTCATTATCTCCTAAATGAATAATTCTATCCAGATCTTTTATAGTGTTTATTATTTTTATAACATTAGATAAATTGCCATGTGTATCACTTATTACTAGTATTTTCATATACTCTCCTAGTTATAATCATATAGTTTTTCACTTAACCTATGCCATCATTTCTTTCATATTTGTTAAAGCTTTACCTCTATGACTAATCTTGTTTTTTAGTTCTTTATCCATTTCACCTGTTGTACAAGAATATTCTGGAACATAAAAAATAGGATCATATCCAAATCCATTATTTCCTCTTTCTTCCTCAATAATTATACCTTCAATTGTTCCTTTAGTAGTTAATACTTTTCCATCTGGAAAGACAGTAGCAATAACGCATACAAATCTAGCTGTTCTATGTTCTTCTTTAACTCCTTTTAGCTTATCAATAATCATCTTATTCTTTATTGAATATGGAGTATTTTCGCCTCCAAATCTAGCAGAATAGATTCCAGGAGCCTTGTCCAAATAATCAACCTCTAAACCTGAATCATCTGCCATTACAATACATTTACAAAATTCCATTACTTTTTTTGCTTTTATCACTGCATTTTCTTCAAATGTTTCTCCATCTTCAATAATATCCACATTAATACCTGCTTCTTCCATTGATATTATTTCATAATTAGTATCTTTCATTATCATATTTATTTCTTTTATCTTACCTTTATTTTTTGTTGCAAATATAATTTTTTCTTTCATTAATTACTCTCCTTGAAGTATTTTCTTTGCCATTACTACTCTAGTATTTGTTTCTGTACATCTATAAGCTCCATTATTCCTTTTTCTGCTAATTCTAATAATTTATTTAACTGTTTCCTGCTAAAAGGGGATTCTTCTCCTGTTCCTTGAATTTCTATAAATTCTCCTTCTTCTGTCATTATTACATTCATATCTACTTTTGCATGGCTATCTTCTTGATAACATAAATCAAGCATTTCCTCATCATCGACAATTCCAACACTAATCGCGGCTACATATGATGAAATGGGCATCTTATCAATTAATCCATCATTTAAAAGCTTTTTACACGCCAAAACTAAAGCTACATAGGCACCAGTAATAGAAGCTGTCCTTGTACCTCCATCTGCTTGAATAACATCACAGTCTACTGTAATAGTTCTTTCACCAAGTAATTTATAATCTACTACTGAACGAAGTGCTCTTCCAATCAATCTTTGAATTTCTACAGATCTATTATTCTTCTTTAGTCTATTAATGTCTCTATTATTTCTATCAAGTGTTGCTCTAGGTAACATAGAATATTCGGCAGTAATCCATCCTTCTCCTGACTCCCTTTTAAAAGATGGTACTCTTTCTTCTACTGAAGCATTACAAATTACTTTTGTCTCTCCCATTTCTATCAATACAGAACCTTCTGGGTATTTAATAAAATCTTTAGTAATTTTTACATTTCTTATTTGATCTTTTTTTCTATTGTCCATTCTTTTCAATTAACTCAATCCTTTCTTTCCACTTATCTCTAGTATACTTGTTAATACTCATTCCTTCAACTAAATATTCTCTCTCTTCTTCAATATACAAAGTAAATGTATTTACTTCATCGTACGAGAAAACTGTTGCTAGTATTTGGTCAACCATTGATATTTCTCTTGCGGTTCCTCCATAATTTAGTATATCTTCTGATACTTCAACATCTAATTCTCCATTTATATATAATATATTTGTTATCGTTACTCCTTCTGGAATAAATGAATAGAGTTTTTCTTCATTATTAAATAAGCACTCTAGTATATACTGTATATTATCTTGTGCATTTCCCATAGTCTCAAACTCAATTTCATCAGAAACTAGTTTACCCTCTCCTTGTTCATTAAATTCATAGTAATACGTATTTCCTTTTATTATAACAGGATTAATCACTATTTCCGTTACTAAAGAAGCTATAATAATAATTTGAACTAAATTCTTCAAAAAAAAACCTCCTCTAATTGTAAATATTTGGTAATTATATTTTATACCTAATTAGAGGAAGTGACAACAGTGTATTTTTGTTATATTTTGTATATTGTTGTAATGATTATTTTTATCTTCTAAGCATCTATTCATATTAAGTAAATAAAAATAGATGCTATGTTTAATTACTTTCTACCTGTTGGATAAACTTTAAATGATTTTAAAATTGCATTATATAAAGCATGAGCAACTTTATCTATAAATGTCTTATCCTTCAACTTAGCAACATCAGATGGATTCGATAAGAAAGCTATCTCCAAAAGTGTTGCTGGCATATTTGTATTTCTAAGAACATATAGATTTCCTTGTTTTATGCCCCTATTTTTGGTAACTACAGTATTAGTTATCTCTTTTAAGAAAATATCTGTAAGTTTATATGATCTTCCATTTTTATCGGTACGTGTGTAATAAAATGCTTCTGTACCATATGCTTTACCTTCATGCCAATTATTATGTATACTAATGAAGAAATCAGCTTCTACTTCATTTGCCAATTCTGTACGTTGATTTAACGTAATATATGTATCATCTAATCTCGTATAATAAGTTTTTATGTTATTATCTTTATCTAAATATTTTTTTAATGCATATGTTATGTCAATATTTACTTTTTTCTCTGTCAATCCTTTACCATCATCAGCCCCTGGATCTTTTCCTCCGTGACCTGGATCAATTACAATAATTTTAGAATACAATTCTTTTGGTTTATAAGCTTTTATATATATACAATCTTTATCTTCTGTGATTCTAAAATCATATACGCTATTTTCTTTTATTGTTAGAACAGTATTTCCTTCATCATTATTTTTAATATCAATAGAATCAATAATTCCATCATTAACTTTTATTTCTCCTTCACCTAACAATCCCATATAATTTCCTGATAAGTTAATAATATATTCTCTATCCATATACTTATCAATATATTTAATTTTTGATATATCAATATCTGTACCATTTTTTTCAAGCATAATAGTTGGTATATCGTAATTAACATATTTTATATTATTGTAAGATGGTTCATTCAATCTAATATATGTAGTAGATTCACTTGACTGTTTATCTATTATAAAATCTGCTTGTCCATCAGTTTCTACAACCACCCTAGTAGTTGTCTCATCAAATTGTGCAGTTCTAATTTGTTTTACATATTGCCCTTTTGCAATTGATGATTTAGTACTTATTAAGGATTTAGTGTTAGGAAAATCAAAAACTATTCTATCAGGATTACTTAATCTAAAAGGTTTAACATCTGGAGCTATTATTCCAGTAACTTTAATATAATCTCCTTTATCATCTTGTCCAAGTTTAATCCCATAAATAGAATTATTAGTTACATTTATAATTATATTCTTTCTATCTTCTGATAACGAAATATTAAATTTATATCCCTCAAATCTAAGATCAAATACCATCCTTGTTATTAATGGTTGAATTGAAAATTGACTTGAACGTACTCCTGTAATTATTGGATTATCACTAAATACTTTTTCATATTTATCCATACCTAATTTAGAATTATCAATATCAATAATTAATTTATTTTTCCAATATGATTTTTTAATATCAGTTATTGGACCTGAAGCTTTAATGATAAAAGTTTTACTAAGTTCATTTTCTTTATATTCAACTGATGTAATTTCAGACGTGGGGCATAATTTCCTCTTAATAGTACTTTCAATAGATATATTGTTAACTTCATCTAGTATATCATCTTCTACTACCCATTCTATAGGGTTTTCTTTTAATTCTGTTGGAAGTTCTTTTTTCGCTTTACTTGAGTTTAGGCTATTAAGCGTTTCATTTCCATTATTATTACTTTGTTCGTTATTATTGTTATCATTATTATTTGTTTCATTATTATCATTATTACTTGCTTCATTATCATTCGTTTCATTATTGTTTGTTTCATTATCTTGATTATCATTGTTTTCTGTATTCTTTTTTTTCGTCATTTCAGCTATATAATCTTTTCCATTCCACTCAACTTCACAACCAATAGTTTCAATTATAAATCTTAAAGGCACCATTGTTTTCCATTTTTTATTATTCACATTTTGAATAAGTTTTGATGGAACGTCTAGTAGTATTTCTTTATTATTTACTACTGCCTTTTTATCATTAATTTTTAGTACTATAAATTTATCTTCATAAGATATGTATACTTCTTGCTTTTTCCCATTCCAATCAACTTTTGCCCCAATATGTTCTGATTCAAATACTTCTCTTACAGGAACTAGTGTTCTAGAAACATTTTTCCCATTAATATTTTCTGTTATGATAATAGAGGGCATTTCTCCAGTCGGAATAACACTACCATCCATTACAAGTTTTACAAATCTATTTTTATATTTATAAATTTGTCCATCATATTGTAAATAAAATTTATTATTATCTATTTGTGCATTTGAATTTATAGAAAATACATTTAACAATACTGTAAAAGCAATTAAAACTGATAAAATTTTTCTCGTCATAAATATCCCCCTCATATGTATATAAAAACATGTTTAATTATCTTCTAAAATTATATCAAAAAATATCTTATTAAAAAAGATAATACTACATTGTGTAATATAATTGTAATATTTAACTTTTTTTGTAATATTTTCGTAACAACCTTAATCTATAATTTTTTTAATATATGGTAATAAATAATTTACTGTTAATCCAATTAATACACCTGTAACAATTCCTGAAATAGCTAATATAGGAAAATATGTTGCAGCTACATTAATATTTTCAGTAACAATCATTACTACAATAAGTTGTCCAATGTTATGAAATACTGCACCTACTACACTTACCCCAATAGTACTTATTTTATTTTTACATACCCTAATAAGTAAAAACATAACAAGAAAACTAAGAATTCCACCCGATAAACTATACCAAAAAGTGAAAAAGGAACCAAAAAAAGAATTAATAGTTACTCTTAATATAACAAGTAACATAACTTCTTTGAAATTCAAAAAATATAAACTAGCTAATATAATTAAATTTGCAAGTCCTAGTTTTACTCCAGGAATTGGAAGTACAAAAAAAGAGTTTTCAACGTAACTTAGAACCAAAGCAAATGCTAATAGTATAGATACAAATACCATTTTATGGACAGAATTTAAGTTAATACTCTTATTCTGATATTTCATCTATTTCATCCTCTCTATTACTAATAATCTCTACATAAATTTTATGTGGAAGACATACTATAGTACTACCTGCTTTATCAATAAACCCTGTTCTTACGCATATTTTATCAGGGCAATTAGCATCCAACATTTCAACTCCATTATCATGTACTTTTATAATATTATAACCATGTTCAGTTTCAATTCTAAACTCTTTTTCTTCATTTAAACTTACTTTTTCATATGGCTTTCCGTTAACATTTATTTTAACAAATAAAGTATCTGGGTCCATTTTACTTATTCTATACTGGTTTACCATATAGAAAATACCTGCAATAATTAATATTCCTATTATAATTCTAAAATCATTTTTTTTCACTATAACATCCCCTTGTTAAATTACGTTATTACAAAACTAAGAATTTTAATTTATTTTTAATAAACTCAACTTTTCCACATCAATATTCTATTCAGATAAGCTAATTATAAGGCTTTGCAGAATAAAAATATAGGTGTTTCTTCTATATATATTTATTCTGCAAACCAAACCTATAACTCTTAATTTATCTGCATTAAATTAAAGATGTAAAAGTTGAGTAATAAAGTTTAAGGAAGTTATTCAACCTAACTTCCTTAACTTTTGTATGTATTCACTATTTTAATATTATATATAATTATAAATATTTATCTTCATTTTCTACATAACTTATTGCTCTATGCCTTATATATGTATCTAATTGTTTATTACACAAAAAATCCATATTATCTATAGGAATAAACCCTCCTGCCATTTCATGATGTCCACCACCAACACCTCTATGTGCAGTTATAAATCTCATTAATTTATTTGCTTTAATTTTCCTATTTTCACTTCTGATAGAAAATTTAACTCCATCCTCTCTTCTAGCATAAGCTACTACAACTGATACTCCTTCAATAGTATTTACCATATCACTAATTGTTCCAAGAAGAGAATCATTACAATTTTCTATATGAACAAATCCTAAATATCCATATATTTCCACATTATTTAGTGCCTTAGCATATGCAATTAAATCAGACTTAACAATTTGATTTAATTTTAAAGACTTTATAATACTTATATCCGCCTTACTATATAAATAATAGAACATTTCAATGTCTAAATCACTAACTCGTCTTGATAAACTATCTGTATCCATCATTATTCCATATAATAATGCTGTTGCAACATTAACAGACGGTAATATGTTATTTACATAGTAATATTCAGCTATAATAGATGCACAAGACCCCACATCAGAACGTATATCTTCATACATATATTCATTATTATCTTTTATAATTTCATGATGATCTACAACCATTACATTATGCTTCATTAAATTAGTAATATTAGAATTACCTAATTGAGTATCAACTAAGATAACAAAATCATTATTATTATACGTTAATTCATTTTTAACAGTCATCTTGATATTAAATAGTTCAAGCATTTTTTTTGAGTTAGCTTTCTCTATCGTTTTTACATATATAATCTTTGCTTTAATACCATATTTATTTAATAAAAATTGAAGTGCATAACTACTTGCAATTGCATCTGGATCTGGAATATTATGTGGTTGTATATATACTCTTTCAGCATTTTTTAATTGCTGTAGCAATTCTTGTAATTTACCTTCCATACTAAAACCTCCAACAACAATTTTAATATATTACCGCTATTATTTTTCCGTTAATATCAATAAATTCAGTTGGTTTATTTAATTTATCTAACTCTTCTTGATTAGATAAATCGTTGTCATTTTTTGATTGATCTGTAGGTTTTTCTAATTGATTTGTTGACTCATTAGTTTGGTCTGTAGGCTGCTTTTCTTGCTCTAACTTTTTATCATCTTGGTTACCATCTGATTGGTTCTTTAATTCTTTACTTTCTTCAATTATATTAGTGAATGCTTTTAAGCAAACATTACTAGATAAAGATTCTTCAGTATTTTGCCATTCATCACCATTAATACTAACATATCCCTCTCCATCAGTTAAATCAACCTTATCTAACCATTCAACATCTCTATCAAATTCAGCTGCTATAGGATATTTTGCTCCTGGAGTAGTTATCTTTATAATTACAGCAAATTTATTATTTTTTTTAATATTAATAGCTTCTTTTAATTTTACAGTATAATAACCACTATATTCAATAAATCCACTTTCAAGAAAAACTTTATTTTTCAAATCTTCTTTTGCTGTAAAATTATCTACTATATAAATCTCATATTTAGAATTAATTCCAGTAGTATAGAAACTAACAGCTGATAATTTTTCTGCCTTATCACTAGTATTATAAATATTTGCGAAGTAACCTGAATCAGTCTCAAATCCAATTTTCCCAACGAATCCAAGCCAATCTGATTGATATATCTTATCGTAGTTATCTTTTTCTTCAATTTTGCTATATACCATATTTTGCTTTCCTATACAAGAATCATAATAAGAAATATATAAATACCCTTCTTCTCCAAATTCCGTACCAAAACTATTTTTACATATAAAAGCTCCATTTCCCTCTGGTTGTATATTGAAATTTTCTTTTGGAAAATTATCATCCCAACCAACAATAACTACATCATGATTAGTTTTCTTATCTCCATTATAGTACATAGAATATGTATCTTTATTATAATATTTATCATTTTCTATATCAGAATATTCCCAATAGATAGATGTATGGACACCTCCATAAGACTGTATTGTTTTTTTCAATACATCGATATTATCTGGAGGTATAAAAAATGCTTCTTGTAAATGTTTAACACTTGATACTTCTTTTGTTGAAATCCCATCTCCATATATATCATCTGATTCCAGAATTGGGCCTGACCATCTAGCAAAATATGCTAGTGCCAACATGAAATCTCCACCTTCATCTTGTGTTAAATTATACCCATGTTTTAAGCTAACATTATCTTCAGAAAAATCATATATATATCCAGTTTGTTTTAATAAAACAGATTCAATTGAACCAAGGGCTGCGAATGCCCAGCAAGTTCCAAGATTTTTTTGATCTTTTACTGCAGTTATATTCCCCTCTTCTCTTAAATCAAATTTTATTGGAATGTTTTTTTCATCTTTTTCATTAGACTTTATAATAACTACTCTATTTTCATTATCCCATGAAACCTCACAGCCAAAAGCTTCCATAACTGCTCGTATTGGCAAGTATGTTCTGTGATTAACAATCACAGCATATGTATCATTTTCAATCTTCTCTCCGTTTTTATATATGAACTTTTTCTCTATAGGTACATGAACAACGATATCCCCTTTTGTAATAATTACTACTCTTGCTTTACCGTCCCATTCTACCTCTGCCCCATATGACTCTAGCGTAAGTCTTAGAGGTACCATAGTACGATTATTTTCATTAATATATGGCATACCATAATCGTTATTATAATTAATAATTTTATCATCTAATATAACCGAAACCCCATCAGATTCAACTGCATAAACCGAACTAGGAACAATAAAAACTATTGTTAGTACAATTATTAATACTTTTTTTATATTCTTAATTGTCTTCACTTCATAACCCCTTTTCTAGTAAGTCAATTTATATTATATAGTTAATTAAACTATATTCTTTTAGGTGGTTTATCCCCATAATACTGGTAAAGGTTAGCTTTCATCATTCCAGTATACAATTTTCTTTTTTTATCTGCGTTTTTCCCAAAATATCTTTCAAACTCGTCAAAAGATGTAATAATAAAATACGACCAATTATCAAGATTATTATTAAACGTAGGTCTCATGTCTTTATATAATTCTATAACACTTTCTTCATTTTCAAGTCTTTTTCCATATGGTGGATTAGTAATAATAAATCCATATTTTTTACTATTACTTGTCTTTCTCATATCTCTTTCTTGAAAATGAATTTTATCTTCTACACTAGCATTTTTTGCATTTTCTCTTGCGAGCTTTAATACTTTATAATCAATATCATAACCTGATATATTCAATTTACATTCTGTATCCAAAACATCATTAGCTTCATCAACTGCATTTAACCAATATTTAACCGGTATTATATTTTTCCATTTTTCAGCAGTAAATTCTCTATTAAGCCCTGGAGCCATATTCATAGCAATCATAGCAGCTTCAATAGGAATTGTTCCAGAACCGCAGAAAGGATCTACTAGTATTCTATCTTTATTCCAAGGAGATAATTGAATAATAGCTGCAGCTAATGTTTCACTAATTGGTGCTTTACTAGTAAAAGTTCTGTAACCTCTTTTATGTAGTGCTTCTCCACTTGTATCCATAAAAATCGAAACTATATCTTTCTTTATAAAAACTCTTAATGGATACTCAGCTCCATCTTCATTGAACCAACTAATATTATATTCTTTTTTTAATCTTTCCACAATTGCTTTTTTTGTAATTGATTGGATATCAGATGGACTAAATAACTTAGATTTTATTGATGAAGCTTTTTTAACCCAGAATTTCCCATCTTTTGGTATCCATCTTTCCCAAGGTAAATCTTTTGTTTTCTCAAAGAGTTCGTCAAAACTTGTTGCTTTAAATTGTCCTATATTAATTAGAACTCTTTCTGCTGTTCTAAGCCAAATATTGGATCTACAAACACCTAATTCATCTGCAATAAAGGTAATTCTACCATCTTCTACTTTTTTTATTTCATAACCTAACTGTAAAATTTCTTTTTTCAATATAGCCTCTACCCCAAAAATACATGGTGTTGTTAATTCAATATATGACATTATTTTGCTCCTTTATGTTTAGTTTAAATTTATTAAGTAATTGTGAAACTACATTAAGTTATTTCTTTAATACAATATGTTAGATTCCCGCTTATAATAAGAACTACATATTGTATGTAAAGAATTAAAATCCTTAGTTTCGCAATTACCCTATATACATCTAGTATTTGTTAATTATTTCTTATCCATACTTATTTATTATACTTTAAAAAAATCTATACTACAATAATCTTACACATTAAATATTTGTTACATATAAACTAGGTTGATATATTTATAAGAAAATGTTATTACTCATCCAACCATATTCAGGTAATGGCCAATAATAACTTTCTGTTCTAACGTTATTTAGGTACTCTTCAAGTTGATGCACAATATCTGGATATTGACTAGCTACATTATATTGCTCTTTTTCATCTTCATTAAGATAGAATAACTCCAACTCACCTTTACTACCAAATCGTACACCTTTAAATCCTAATTCCAGATCGTAACAAGATTGTCTGCTTCCCGTTGGCTCCCCCATATAAATAAACTCCCAGTAAAGCCTATGGTGTTTTTCTTGTTTACCTTCATTTAATAGTGTAGGTAATATTGAAATACCATCAATATTAACTGGTACTTCTTCCTCTACTATGTCACATATCGTAGGTAGTATATCTTGAAAAGCCGTTACTAGATGAGAGGTACCTTTTGTAACTGTTGTTGGCCACCAAGCTATAAAAGGCACTCGAATCCCCCCTTCATATACGTCTCTTTTCATCCCTCGAAAATGTGCTGCACTATTAAAGAAATCTACCATTTCTTTTGCTTCTTTGGTATAATTACTTCCTGGTCCATTATCGCTTGCAAAAATCACTAGAGTATCTTTATCCATATTTTTTTTTTTCAAATAATCTAATATCTTCCCTACATCTTGATCCAACATAGATACCATAGCACCATAGTTCTTATATTGCTCTGTCCAATTTTCATTAGCATAAGGCTGATTATTTGGTGGATTGTAAGGGCTATGTGGAAGTGTATATGCTAAGTACATAAAAAAAGGTGAACTTTTTCTCCCTTTTATCCACTCTAGAGCTTTATTTGTTAATACATTATGACTATATGTACCTTCTTTTAAATAATATTCTTTGTCATTCTCTAATAAAAATGGAGGATAATAATTATGACAAGATTTATGAGAATCATATCCAAAAAAATAATCAAATCCTTTATTTGTAGGATAACCAGATGTACCCTTATTACCTAGTCCCCATTTTCCAATACATGCTGTTTCATAACCTTTTTTCTTAAGTATCTCTGGTATTATGACATCTTGTTTCCTAAGAGGAATATCATTACCTTTTACTGGATTACCTTTAATATACCCACTTCCTTGATGCATACCTGTCATTAAGCAGGCTCTTGAAGGACCACAAACAGGGGCCCCACCATATTGGTGGGTAAATAGCATACCTTCTTCAGCCATCTTATCGATGCATGGTGTTTGTATCTTTTTCTGTCCGTAGCATCCTAAATCTCCATATCCTAGATCGTCAGCTAAGATATAAATAATATTAGGTTTCTTTTCCATATTTAATCACTCCTATTTTTTATATTAAATAACGAGAAAATACAGCTTAAGCCATTTCGCTATTTTAAACTAATTAAAATTACTACAAAGCACCTCTTTCAACAATCATTGAAATAAATACTTTGTAGTAACATTGTATTGTTACTCTATATTTTTATTATTTATATATTTCTTCCAAGAATGTTTACACCTTGTCTCGTTTACATACTCATAAGTATCAAAAATATCTCCCTTACCAAATATTCGAGGATCATTTGTTCTTTTTAATTCATTTTTTAAATCATTCCATAATTTTTGTTTGATATTTTGATAATTTTTTTTATCAGATAAATTATTAATACACTCTATATCTTCTTGGATATCATATAATTCTTCCATTGGTCTTTTTCCAAAACACATATTAAAATAATAATCATCTGAGTTATGTTGATTAAATAATATTCTACTCTTTGTTGGAGAGTTATCACAATTAGGAAAATTAGTTTCCGGGTTCCCAACTGGCCACCTTTCAGGTTCAAAATTTCTAATATATAAGAACTTATCTGTCCTTATACATCTTACTGGATATCCTTTATCGTCTTTCCTGCCTAAATCATGTCGTTCTTTTCCCATATATATTTGCTTTCGTTCTTTACTAATAATACCATCTTGTTTAGATTCTAGAATATCCATTAAGCTTTTTCCTGGTAAATCTTCATCTATTGGTATACCTGCAACATCCAAAAAAGTTGGCATAAAATCAATAAAACTAACTAAATCATCAACAACCCTACCACCTTTTACCCTTTCTTTCCAGCAAATAGCTAATGGAAGATTAAAGTCCTGTTCAAACATCTGACCTTTTATTCTTGGAAACGGTGCTCCATTATCCGAGGTTACTATTATCAAAGTATTATCATACTCACCAATTTCTTGAAGATAATTCAGTATCTTACCTAACTGCTCATCAAAATAATTAATCTCGGATGCATAATCTAGATAATCAGATTTCACCACTTCTTCATTAGGTATATAGGATGGAACATCCACCTCATCTAATGTAGTATCTAATCTACTACCTTCCCCTTGGATATATGGACGATGGGGTTCTCTACTACCATACCAAAAGTAAAAGGGTTGGTCTTCTTTTCTCTCACTCATAAAAACTTTAAAATTTTCAAAATAATCCACATTACATATATTAGTATTCTCTATAGGTGTTAATGTAATATTACTATAGTCATTTCCTGCTGGATTACGTTTAAGCCCGTTACGCTTCCAGTCTCCTGGTCCCCAACCTTTTCCTGTAAATCCTACATGATACCCTACTTCTTCTAACAAATCCGGATAAAGTTTAAATTTATTTGGAAAAACGCAAAAGTGTGTACAAGCTTCTTCTAATTGCCACGTATGTTTTCCTGTTAATATACTAGCCCTAGAAGGTGCACATTTTGGGTTAGTAGTAAATGCATTATTAAATAATATTCCCTCTGTTGCAACTCTATCAAAATATGGCGTCTTTACATACTTATGTCCATATGCTCCCATATGAGAAGCATCATCAGCTATTGCAAACAATATATTAGGTGACTTTATTCGTCTTTTTTTATCCAAATAGCACAACCTCCTCCAGATGCTAGATAAATATTAATATTATCTTCACAAACAATGGACTTGGACATTACTTTATAAGACTCTCGCTTATCTAGATAATGTGCATCTTCTCCATCAGCATATATCTTTGCAATGTACTTAATTCCTTCTTCTAAGAAATCCATTGATAGTGAAAGACTTCTTGCTTCTTCATTATTTTGACAACCAACAAACCATTGTTCCTTACTCTTTCTTGCTATTGCTACATATTTTCCGATATCACCTTTTATACACTTTGTTTCTTCCCAATTCATTTCAGGCAATTCTTTAATAAACTCAAACATATCTGCTTTCTTCATATAGGAATTAGGATTATCTGCTAATGTTAAAAACGCTGTATGTATTATAATGCATTGTGCTAACTGACTAGCTATAGTTGTAACAGGTTGTCTACGTATTCTATCTCTATTTATCGCGCCATCTAGATCAAACATACCTGGGCTTCTATCTAAAGGCCCTGCAAGATTATTTGTAAAAGGTATAATACATAAATGAGTTGGTGATGCAGCCTCTCTTACTGGTCCATCAAATTGAGCATTTATAAATTCACTCGAAACAAAATTTGGATAAGTTACATGTAATCCCCATGGTCTTACAGGTTCATGAGGAACATACATTAATTGGTAATCTGCGCATTTTTTTGCCACTTTAATAGTAAATTCTACCCTGTCTTGCCCTTTACTTTTGGTAAATCCATGCTTGATACCCTTTATTCCCCACTTTTTATAAATTGAAAATGTTCTATCCATATCATATAGCTTCAATGCCCTATCATCTAAATATAACCACAAACCAATACCCTTTTCC
Source organism: Vallitalea sp. (assembly GCA_025210235.1). Taxonomy (GTDB): domain Bacteria; phylum Bacillota; class Clostridia; order Lachnospirales; family Vallitaleaceae; genus Vallitalea. The sequence goes on along the minus strand of JAOASG010000034.1, from coordinate 175,695 downwards.
TCAGCATATTTAGATAGATTAGGTATATCTACTTCTTCAATATAATCAACTGGATCTGACTCATCAGTATTAGGATCTTTATACCAACCTCCATCAATTAATAGATATTGTATGTTATGTTTTGCCGCTCCATCAATATACCGTTTCATACTTTCATTATTTAACCCGTAAGTAAATCCATCTTGTTTTGCTCCATGGTTACGCCAATCCCAGTAACTTTTACCAGGCCTAATCCAAGATGTATCCTCTATAGTACAAAGTTCATTTAAGTTTTCTATCATATTGGATTCAACAAGTTGCTCAGCTTTTTCTACAATATTAATTGTACGCCAAGGTGAATAGTGTGGCAAAGTACTTGTAGTATCACTTATCATAGTAAATGAATTTTCGGCTTCCCCACCTATGAATCTACCCACATTATACCTTTTAAGATTTGCTTCATGTAATGCTACATAACAATTTTCACTGACCTTAATGGTTATAGGAGAATTACCTGTTGTAAATTCATTAATAAGTTCTCCTCCTCTATTCATGGTCTGAGGATCTTCACCATCATTAGAATACCAACACATATGGTTTTCTTCAAAAATATACTCAACTTTCTCTTCTAATTGATAAACATTCGTAATGTTATCTTGCAAAGGCCATTGGTATCGAAATGCCATTCCATCATTAAACAAACGTATCATTAAATTCATCTGAACATTATTATTATCTTCTAAGTATATCTTTATTTCTTTGTATTTATTAATAACTTCTTTACATTTTCCCCATATAGGTTCCCATTTACCCTCAAAATATTCTTCCTTAATTTTCATTATTTTCCAATTAGGTTTTACCATACTGTACTTTTCGTATATTTGAATTTTGGATGGTTTAATTATACTTTTGTTGTGATTATTTATTTGGTAATATATGTTATTTTCTATTATTTGTATGGTAACTTTAATATTGCTAATTTCATTATATTCAGCTATATATGTATTATTTCCAATCATTATTTCCCTCCAAATTCATACTAAAACATCTTATTTACTCACTATATTATTTTATTGCCCTTTAATTAAATTCTACTTTTAATATATTTTCTATAAGATTATGATTTAACAGCACCATCTGTTAATCCACCCATAAAGTATTTTTGCATGCTCAAGAATAATATAACCATAGGGATAGCAGAAACAAATACTGTAGCAAAAACAGTACCCCAATCAGCGCTATAAGGCCCAATAGCTTTATAAATACCTGTAGTAACAGTCTCACTTCCTTTACCACCTAATAAATAAAGAGGCATAAGGAAATCATTCCAAATTGCACGACCAACAAAAATGGCTACTGTAGCTGTTACAGGCTTTAATAACGGGAATATAATACGCAAAAAAACCATTAATGGATTGGCTCCATCTATGCAAGCTGACTCCTCTAATTCATATGGTATAGTTTTAATATATTTACTATAGAGCATTACTGCAATGGATACAAAAGCACCTGAGTAAAATACGTACATACCTGTAAAACTTCCAAGAAGCCCTAAATTACTATATATTTTCACTAATGGTATCAACATAACTTGAGGTGGTATCATCATACCAGCTAAATAAATAGTTAATATCAAACGTCCTTTTTTCTTAGATGATCTAGCAATATAATATCCTGCCATTGGTGTAATAATAAGGATAATAACCAAAGATATAATAACGAGAGAAAAGGAGTTCTTATACATATTTAACATATTCATATTTGGATTAATAAATACTGATTTAATATTATTAAAAGTTAAATCTACAAAAGGTGAAAAAGGATTTCTTATAATATCTTCTGTACTTTTAAATGAATTAATAATACATATATATAGAGGAATAAACATCAAAAATCCAACAATTAAAATAACTATTTTTCTAATTAAAGATGCTCCTTTATTATTCATTATAATTCTACCTCCTTTTTGCCTAAGACAATATTCTGTGTAACAGTAATGATAAGAATAATAACAAAAAGGATTAAAGCTAATGCAGATGCATACCCTCTATAGTTAAACTCAAATGCTTGATCAAGAATATATAAAGATATTGTATTGGTTGCCCCAAGCGGACCACCATCTGTTAATATCTTAATTGTCGCAAATTGTTTTAGAGAACCAATAGTACACATAATAACACTAGCTGTTATACCAGGTCTTAGAAGCGGTAATGTTATATATCTAAACTTAGCAAATGCGTTACCGCCATCAATTTCACATGCTTCATACAAATTTCTAGGTATTGTTTGAAGAGTTGCTAATATTATAATAATATGGTATCCAAGAATCCTCCATATTTCAGTTAGTGATACACTATATAAAGCAAGAGATGGGTCACTTAACCATCTTTGTTTAAGAGACTCTAATCCTACCGCCTCAAGTATAAAATCCAATAATCCATTATAAGAGTATATATTCTTCCATATATAAGCAATAGCTACTCTACTTATAATAATTGGTAAAAAGAATATACTTCTAAATATTTTTGTCAATATACCCGCATTGTTTAGTAAAACTGCAAAGATTATGGCAAGAACATTAACAGCTACAACAACTATAATTACAAATTTAAAAGTTACTAATAAAGAATTAAAAAACTCTGTATCATGAAATGCTTTGCTAAAATTCTGCAAACCTATAAAATCAAAATCTTTAGATATTCCATCCCAATTGGTTAAACTATAAAATAATCCCTGTATCATTGGAATTATTTTAACTAATACATAAAGTCCTAAAGAAGGTAACAAAAATAACATGGATACATTTCTTTTATTTCTCTTTCTTCTCTTCATATATTTACCTGCCTTCAATATCAAGTTTTAATTAGGCACTATTTCACATAATTTATATGACTTAATATGTGAAATAGTACCTTTATTAATAGTTACTTTTTATTTTTTATCTTTTAAAAATGTTCTATATTTTGCTTCAATATTATCTAATTCCTTATCTACACTACTACCAATAAATATATTTTGGAACGCTACATTTGTTACTTTAACAATACCTGGTGGTAAAGCATCTTTACCTTTAACTTTTATATATTGAATAGCAGATGTTAGTTTGCTAGAATTAGCCAATACTTCTTTTTGAACAGGCCCCATTTCATACTCTACAACCTCTTTTGTTGTTGATTGTGAACCATCCGCCTTAAGGAATGCACCATAAGATTCTTTGTCTTCAATTAAAAACTTAACGAATTTCATTGCTTCTTCTGGATATTCTGTATTATTATTAATTGCTAATGGGTTTCCAAAGTCAACTGCTACAAATTTTGTTTCATCTTTATCTGGTAATGCAAACCAGCCAATCTCAAATGAAGTTTCTGTTTTATCAGCTTGAGCTGCCATCCAAGCACCGTTTACAACCATAGCTGCTGTACCTTTAAAAAATTCATCAACCATCTGTGCATATGTAAAGTCATAACTTCCTTCGTGATAGTATCCTTTATCAATAAGATCCTTCCATCTGGTTATAACATCTTTTATGATAGGACCATTAAACGTTATTTTTCCTTCTTTTAATGCTTGTGGCCAATTTGGATCAGCTGTATTAAGAGCACTTGTTAGCATAGGACCTGATACCATTACTCCTGTTAACCATATTTTGTCAGGTCCACCACCTATTATAGGCACTTCATTATTATCTTTTAATACTTTACATACATTAACAAATTCATCCCAAGTCTCTGGAATCTGTAAATTATATTTTTTAAATAAATCTTTGTTATAAAATACATTGCCTTTGACCTGTTTACTAAGAGGTATTGAAATAACTTTGTCATTCTTTTTAAACACTGCTGCATCTTCCAACAAGGAATATACCTGTTCATCAATAGGTAATAATGCTTCATCTACATTACTTAATGCATCGGCTCCTAAAATAACGTCTTGCAGCTGTCCCGTTGCATACATAGTCTTTAAATAAGCATCTCTATCTTGAGGGCTTACTTCTCTAATTACTTTTATTCCCTTGTTAGCATCTTCAAATCTTTCAATAATTTTGTCATATAGTTGAGCCGTAAGACCAGGAGTTTCAAATGTTAACCATGTTATCTCTACAATCTTTTCTGTGTTCTCTTTTGTCTCTAAATCTGTTTTTTCAACTTGTTTGTCTGGGTTTTGTGTTGTACTTCCACACCCACTAATAACTACCATTAATAGAATACATATTAAAATTAAACTTATTGTTTTTTTCATATTTATTTCCTCCTAGTAATTTTAGTTTAGACCTTCCGTATGTGGAATTGGCCTTACATAAATCTTCTCATCATTCATGGTAACTTTCAACAATAAAAATTAGCTTTTTACTATAATAATAGAAACAAGTACTATATAATTGTTGAATTTCTCCATAAATTATTGTATCATTTACTATATTACAGATGAAATTTATATCACCAATATGATTTTTTACCAATATTTCTAAACAGAGGGGGGGCATTTTATGCATATCTTAACCAACAACCTACGTAATAGATTCATTATTAAAATTATGTTTTTTTTTACTTCTCTACTCTGTTTATCAATTTTCTTTATATATATTACACTTATTCAAAATTTTATTCATCGTTTGGAAAAAGAACAACTAGCTACACAACAAGATATCTTAAAAAGTATCCAACTTAATGCAGAAGAGCAATACAATAAAATTATTGATATTATTGTGAAAATGCATAACGTAAAATACGAAACTAAAACTGTATCTGAAATAATAGAACAAGGCCTTTACAAAAATAAGACAACACGAGGTAAAGATTACCGTATCGAGTCATTTCTTAATAACATTAGCGCTCCCACTCAAGGTATCTATGATATTATCCTAATAAAAGCTAGTAATGGTTTATCTTTTTATGGGAGCAATATTCCTAATCGTTCAGTCATTGCAGAATATGATTTTTTGAATGATTATGTGACCTATCAAGAAGAGCGATTTACCAACAAAATTCAGTTTCATTCATCATACCAACAACCATATATTATAGGTCCAACTAACCAAACTCTTATTCAAGTAACAGGTTCATTAGTCAATATCAATAATTTGTCTTCTCTTAAAGCTATTGGCTATTATATTATCAATATAAACCCAGAAATTTTCCTTAATCAGGATTATAGTATGTCAAAAAAACTCATAGGACATATACTCATTTATCAAGATGATAACATTTTATATAACAATAGCCCGTTTTTTATGAGTGATATCTCTAATATTATTAATACTACTAACAAATCCATACATTTTGACGAAACCTATTTATTAAATAAAAAACAATTAAAAAAGTCCAACTGGACTATATGTCATATACTACCTAAAAATGAATTAGCCCAATCTACAAAACAACTTTATATAAGGGTATTTAGATACATTATTATTATTATTGTTTTACTTATTGTATCAATTGTTATAGCTTCTATTTATTATAATAAACGTATCAATAAACTTATGAAACAAATTGAATCTGTAGAAAATGGTAACTTAGATATCCAATATACAGATTATAACCGTGATGAAATTGGACAGTTATCTCAAGCATTTAACAAAATGTGTATTAACTTAAAAGACTATATTCAAAAAGAATATATACTAAATTTAGAAAGAAAAAATGCTACTATTACAGCACTACAAACTACAATTAATCCTCATTTTTTATATAATACTTTAGATGCCATTCGTACAAAATCATTAGTAAACCAAGATTATGATACTTCCGAAATGATTACATTACTAGGAAATATATTTCGTTGGAGTACCGAAACAAAAAAAGTTATGGTACGTATTGAAGATGAACTAGAATACGCTATGTGTTATCTAACATTACAAAATATACGTTTTGAAAATACTATTACAATTGATTATCAAGTTAATGATAACGTATTAAAATATGCTATTCCAAAATTCACCCTTCAACCTCTTGTTGAAAATGCTATCCATCATGGAATAGAAAATAACCTTCAAGATAGTTTAATTACCATAAAAGCTTTTAAAGAACTTGATAATATTATCTTAACAGTATCTGATAATGGCCTAGGAATTAAAGAAGACGTATTGAACCGCCTTAGAGAACAATTAAATAAAGAAGGCACTAATTCAAATAAACATATAGGTCTAAGAAATATTAATCAACGACTTAAACTAATATATGGTAAATGTAATGGACTTACAATAAATAGTAAATATCAACAAGGTACTACAATTACAATTATAATACCTTGTACACTTTATAATGGAGATGATGATGATGATTGATATACTTTTAGTAGATGATGAACAATCTGTTTTAGATGGACTAAAACTTTTAATCCCATGGGAAGAGTTAGGAATTGATAACATTAGATGTTGCAAAAATGGTGAAGAAGCCCTTAAATTAATAAAAGAAAGCATACCACATATTCTAATAACAGATATTCGAATGCCTAAGATGAATGGAATAGAACTTTTACATGAGATTCGACAAAAAGGATATCCAATAAAATGTATAATTTTAAGCGGGTATAATGATTTTGAATACGTAAAAAAAGGTATTAAATACGATGTAGAAAACTACATATTAAAGCCTGTCGATAGAACAGAACTTCTACAAACCATCAATCAAATTATTCATAAAATAGAGTTAGAAGATGAACAATCTCATCTTATCTCAATAAAACAGGATCTTGCAATAAGAAATAATATTCTAAATCGAATGATTAGAAATCAAATTAATATAAGTACTTTCAATGAACGTATAAAAGTATTAGATATAGACCTTATTAATAGTTCCCTACAAGTCGCTATTATTAACACAAATTATGAACTTAGTACAAATCCCAAAATTAATATAAGTATTATTGATAAAGTCATTTGTCAATTATTATCTAAGTTACTACCCCAGGAACATTATGTTTTATTCCCAAATATGGAAGGTCAATTAGTCGTCATATTTTTAGTTGATTTTATTGATAATCTTCATGATATACTTAACACTACAGCTCAAAAATCTCATTTGGCCATTCATATTGCAACAGGTACAGTCATAGAGCATTATAGAAATCTTCATGAATCTTATAAGTATGCAAAAAAAGCCGCTGATTACTTTATGATTAACAAGAATGTTAAAGTCATACATTATAATGATATTAAAAAAATGCAACATGTAAATAAAAGCAACCTCATAAAGCTAAACCATAGAATAATTGAGGATAAAATACAATCAGGTAACAAAGAAGATTTAATTAAATATATTCAAGATATCTATAACGATCAAGAACTAAAAAAATTATCCCCTGATCAAATCAGGATGCTTGCTATAGAACTATTTCTTATTTACCACCGTATAATCAACAGCCTTAATGGTTCTATATACAATATAGACTCTTTTTCTAATTCTATTATAGATTATATCCATCAGACTAAATCTATTGATGATTTAAAAAAATGGACTTTTGACTTAATTAATTATGGTAATAGCTATATTGAGAATTTAACGAATAAGCAATACTCCAAAACCATACAATCTGTAATCAATTATATTAATAGTCACTATTATGAGGAAATATCTTTAAAAACTTTATCTGCTAAAATGTCATTTAGTCCAAGTTATCTTGGAAAAAAGTTTCGCAAGGAAGTAGGTTGTCTATTTGGAGAATATGTGAATTCAATAAAAATGAAAAAAGCTAAACAACTCCTTTTTGAAACCAATCTAAAAGTATCAAAAATAAGTGAAATGTTAGGGATTCGTAACACTAACTACTTTTACGCTTTATTCAAGAAATATTATAATATTACACCAACCGAATATCGTAATCAGCGTTAAACATATCATTAAGAAATAATTCCTATGTTCTGATGTCTATATTTAAGAGGTGTCATGCCTTCTTTCTTTCTAAATAAAGTTATAAAGTAAGTTACATTCATATACCCGCTCATATTTGACACCTGTTCTATAGAAATATTTGAATGCTTTAATAATTTCTTTGCATAATTAAGTCTGCATTCATTAATATACTGGATAGGTGTCATTTTAATATGTTCTTGAAACAATTGATAAATAGATCTTTGACTAATACCTATTGCTTTACTCATAGTTTGAATCGTAAAGTTATGACTTAAATTATCATCTATATAATGTAACATATCAATAAGTCCCGAATGAGAAATCATCTTTTGTCTATGATAAATATAATTATTCCTTTCATAATAAAGTCCATGAAGAATCTCCATCACTTTTGCACTCATATAGTGTCGTCCATAAGGACGATTTAGCAACGACTCTTGATAAATTTCTTCAAATACACTCCTATAATTTATTTGTACTAAAGATTTATTAACTGTAGGAATTGAATTTACAAACTTGACCTCTTCTCTTCCCCAGCTCCAATTAAAACATATCAAAATACTTTCATATGGCATAAAAGACTGATTAAGCTGTCCTGGTTTACGAAATACTATGGAATTTCCAATAATATTATACTGTTTATGATCTAGTAGCATTTTACAATTACTATCATCTAAAAAACAAACTAATTCGTAGGTATTGGTACGTCTTTCATCAAAAACATGATTTTGACTATAATGTTTTTGATGCTGTGTATAAAACGCACTTACTACCTCTGGCATAAAGGTATTCATTATATCAACTTCCTTTTCTGCATAATAATTAAATTATCTTGCACTCCTCTTTATTGAATAAACTTATGTATACTTGTATTATATAGTTATCATTTAATATTGTAAATACAGCAATATATATAACAATGCATAATAATTAATTTTATAAGGAGGTTTTTGTATGGATAGACCAAATATTATTTATATATTAGCAGATGATATGGGTTATGGAGATGTTTCCTACCTCAATGAAAAAGCTGCTTTTAAAACACCTAATTTTGATAAAATGTGTAAGAATGGAATTTCTTTTACAGACGCTCATTCATCTTCCTCAGTATGTACACCATCTCGTTATAGCATTTTAACAGGTCGTTATAATTGGAGAAGCGCTTTAAAAGAGGGAGTTTTATTTGGATACGATACTCCACTTATTGAGAATTCGCGTACTACTGTAGCATCCTATCTTAGAGATAAAGGCTATAAAACAGCTTGTGTAGGAAAATGGCATCTTGGTTTTGAATGGATGCTTAAAAATCCTTCTGATAAAGAGTCTATTGATTTTACTCAGGAACTTATTAACACTCCTATAGATCATGGTTTTGATTATTTCTATGGTATTGCTGGTTCATTAGATATGCCACCTTACGTTTATATAGAAAATCGTTCTGTCACAGCTCTTCCTAATCGTCAAGAAGGTTGCGAAACTATTACATCTAATGAACTATCTTATCAAGCTTATAATAAAGCTTTTTTCCGTAAAGGACCTACTGGAGCTGATTTTTTCCATGAACAAACCCTTCCTAACTTTACGGATAGAGTTCTAAAGCAAATAGAAAAGTATCAAGATGACCCATTTTTTATTTATTTTCCACTAACTGCACCACATACTCCAATTCTTCCTACTAAAGAGTTTCAAGGAAAGTCTGGAACTAATGAATATGGTGATTTCGTTCTAATGTGTGATGATATTGTTGGAAAAATACACAATAAGTTAGATGAACTAGGAATAACTAATAACACTATAGTAATCTATACAAGTGATAATGGATGTTCACCAATGGCTAATTTCCCAGAACTTGCACAATATGGTCATAATCCAAGCTATATTTATCGTGGTCACAAAGCAGATATATATGAAGGTGGTCACCGAGTTCCTCTTCTTGTAACTTGGCCAAAGGGTATTCGTCCAGGTATTCAATCTCATGAACCTGTGTGTCTAAGTGATTTATTTGCTACAGTAGCTGAGCTTATGGGCGATACACTAGAAGATAATATTGCAGAAGATAGTGTAAGTAACCTACCTATATGGTTAGAAAAAAATGGTAATAAGCCTGTTCGAGAAGCTTTAATCCATCATTCTATAAATGGTTCATTTTCAATTAGAAAAGGTAAATGGAAATTAGAAATGTGTCCTGATTCGGGAGGCTGGAGCTCTCCTAGACCTCAATCAACACCTGTTGATAATCCTAATGGAGATTCCTCAAATAATAGGCAAAATGATGAAAATTCAATTCAACTTTATGATCTTGATGAAGATGTGCGAGAACGATTTAATGTAAGCCATCTACATCCCGAAGTAGTTAATAAACTTCGTAATTTACTAATCAAGTATATTATTGAAGGGCGTAGTACAAATGGTAGTCAGCAGTTTAATACTGGTGATGATAGATGGAAACAGATTGAATGGATTGATGAATTTTTATAGTTATAACAGAAACCTTGTACTCCTTTGTTTTAGAGGGTACAAGGTTTTATTATTTCAATAAATTAATCTACCTTGAACTGATTACTAATCTATGTTACCATTTAATAGAAAAAACTATGATTTTAATGTAAATATTATAATAAAGGGGACTAGAATATGGAAAATGAAAATCCAAATATCTTTATGAAATTTATCAAAAGTTTTACTGATTTTAACATATATTCAAAAATTAGATATGAAAAATTAAGTAAATCATTTGGGTACCTAATAATTTTCTCATTAATTTTAGGAATTATTTTTGCTTCATATATTTCAATTAAAACCAATGATTCTATTAACAAAACCATTGCATTTTTAGAAGAAGATAATATTCCAAATATCACTATAAAAAATGGTCTTTTAAATGTTGATATTGACGAACCTTTAATATTAACAAACCAGAATGACTTTATTTTTATTCTAGATATGTCTGGGGAACACAATCTTAATGATTTAATAGGATATACTCTTGGCTACTTAGTAACTCCTGAGAGAATTATTATTAATCAAGCTGGAACACCTTCAATGCCAATAGAATTTAAAAATATTAGAAATATTGATTTAGATAAAGATACAATAATTAAATACCTAAACGGCATAAGAAATATATTAATAATAATTATTTTTATAGTAATACTTATTGTAGTAATTTTATTTAAACTCTTAGAAAGTTTACTTGTAAGTATTATAGCACTAATTATTAATTCTACATCAAATACTAACCTAACCTATACTGAATTATATAAAATTAGTATATATGCTCTAACATTACCATCCATCATTTCATTTGTATTTATTTTAATTGGAATTGGTATGCCATTTATTATTATGTTACTTTTATACTATGGTATCTCAACATATATTATTATACTAGCATTAAAAAATATTAGTCAAAATACAAATAACTCTATAGATAATAATTTCTAAGAACTTTTATATAATGAAAAAACATATAATTGTGTCCATAATAAGCGTACAAGAATAAAAAGCATTCTATAATAGAATGCTTTTTATTCTTGTACTGAAATATATAATGTATTACATACTACACCAAATTTATTGTCTTAATAATATTTTCCTCAAAATCTTTTATGATAAAGGTATCATCTTCAATTATTCCATAACTATTAGGATTATTTTCTTTTGGTAACGATATCGACCCTGGATTTAGTATATATTTATTGTTTGTTTTCTTAGCAACTGGTAAATGAGTATGACCATGAATTAAAACATCTTCATCTTCAAGAGGCGGCATGTTATTTTCGTTGAATAAATGCCCATGTGTAACAAATATTCTCTTATTATTATAAAATAAAACGTTATAATCACTCATCATAGGGAACTCTAATACGAGCTGGTCAACTTCACTATCACAATTGCCTCTTACAGAAATTATCTTTTCTTTTAATTCATTAAGCACTGTTGATACTTTACTTGGATTATACTCTTTAGGTAAAGGATTTCTAGGTCCATGATATAATATATCTCCAAGAAGTATTATATAATCTGCTTCTTCTTCTCTAAATTTTTCTAGTGCCTTATTTATATAATAATAAGAACCATGAATATCAGATATAACCATTAATTTCATTAGTATCACCATCCTTTAAATTAATTTAATTATTTCATATTTGTATAATACCGTCAACTATATACATTTATATTTTTAATAGTCAACGAAAAAAAGAATCAAAATTAATTGATTCTTTTTTCCAGGTTATAATGAGAGGGGATTCTCTTATACTATTTTGTGTAATTGTTTACACTTATGTCATATAATATGTAGATATAATGTCTGTTAAACAGTCTTAATTATGTCTATATTATGTCAGCTAAGATGTCGTATTCATTTATGTCTAATATTATGTCGTTGAGATAAGTATATATAATATAAGTGTAATTACTTTGTATTTCATTTGTCTTTTTTGTGTCTTTTTTTACGATTTTCAATTTTTTTCTCCATAAATATACTTTATTTACAAATTAAAGAAAACGCCTAAAACTTATTGCTATTTTGGTTAAAAGTGTTATAATAATATTAAAGACAATTCTTAAACTTTTTGTTTGCTTTTCCAAAATTACAGTGATAAATTAATTTATCAAGCATATGTTTTTGACCACATTTAACCATTTTGGTATAAAGTATTAAAGTTTAATTATTAATAAAAAAAAATGTGAGGTGCTTTTTATGATTCAAGCAAAAAAACAACAAAATGAAATTTACTCCTTTAAGAAGGACTCCTTAATTCTAAGAGATTTATTAGCTACAGATAGAACTTTTTTAGCTAACGAAAGAACTTTTCTAGCATATATTAGAACTGCTTTAAGTCTAATTGTAACTGGATCATCATTTGTTAAATTCGTAGACGAACAAATTATTAAAATAATAGGTATGATACTAATTCCATTTGGAATAGCAATTGGAGTAGTTGGTTTTATTAAATATTTGAAAACAAAAAAAGATCTTAAGAAAATCAAGCAAATCGCTAACTATGATATAGACTAAAGATATAATTATATGGTGGGAAATGGCAATATAATATTAACTATAGTTTTTCTTTTATAAACAATTGCGCTGCACCAAGTGCTATTGCGTTATCTTTATAATCGCCACCTTTTACAAACCTTATATTATTTTCATCTCTCACTATATATTTTCTAATCGAATTAAGTAAATAATTATAAAAAATCTTTGAAGAGTTAATTATAGGACCACTTAATATAACTTTTTGAGGATTAACAAGACTAACATAATTCACTAATCCTATCCCAAGAATTTTTGCTGAAAATTCTAAAACTTCATTAGCAAGAATTTCACCCTTTTCAGAAGCTCTAATAATATCATTAAATGTAATATCATCTATATGTTTTTCAATAGTTGTTACTTTCCCTAATTTAATATAACTAATATATTTTTTAACTATAGAAAGAATTGATGCATAACACTCAACACATCCAAATTTACCACAATAACATGGCTCACCATCATAATTTACAACCATATGCCCAAAAGCGTCATTTGCATTATTAATAGTAGGTATTATTTTCCCATTAGCTATGACACCCATTCTAATACCTATACCACAATTAACATATACTATATTAGTATATTCGACTAAAGAATCCGATAAATACTCAGCGTATACGGCTGTATTAGCACCATTATCAATGATTATTTCCATCTCTAGTGCATTTTCTAACATTTCCTTTATAGGAACGTTATTCCACCCTTTTGCATAAAAATTATTAGGTTTAAATATAATACCCTTATTTGAATCTAAAGGTCCAATAGTTCCAAGTCCTCCACCTGCAATTTTATCTTTAGAAATTTTTAAAGTATTTAATCCTTTATAAAATATCTCTTTAATATTTGCTACCGTTTTATTAGGTGTCATATCTTGTTCCATTTTAAACTCTTCTTCATATAATATTTCACGTTTAAGATTACTAAGAATTACTTTTGAATAAGTTCTTGATATATCAATACCTACAAAATAATATTCTACCTGATTCACATCAAATAATGCAGGTTTTCTTCCGCCTGTAGATTCTTGTTCCCCAATTTCTATAATCAATTTGTATTTTATTAAAACAGCCATTGAGCGATTAAGGGTAGTTAGTTTCATATTGGTGTATTTTATAATCTTTTTTTTCGTAATAGGACCAAAACGCATAATAATTCTAAAAACCTTTTTATTATCTTCTGATAAATTTTCTACATTCTTATAAAATTCCATATATTCACTTCCTTAAAGTACAGAAACCCACTATATTATGAGGCCACCAAAATTAGTTTATAAAGTCTTTCAGTGGCCTTCATTATTATTTTAATTCATCTTCATTCATTTCAACAGAGTATTTTGATTTTAATTCATTAAATTTATTAGTATAAACTTTTGTTTGTTCTCCTCTTAATAAATTCTGCTTAATTTGTTCTTTTACTTGATCAAATGTTTTGATTGAAGATTCTTTTTTCTCTTCAACAACAATTAAATGGTATCCAAATTGAGTCTTTACTAAATCACTTAACTCTCCAATTTCTAATTCAAATGCTGCTTTTTCGAATTCTGGAACCATTCTTCCTTTACTGAAAAATCCTAAATCTCCACCTTTGTCTTTTGATGGACAAGTAGAATATTCTTTTGCAGCTTCTTCAAAAGATTTTCCTGCTTCTATTTCTTCTTTTACTTTTTTCGCTTCTTCTTCTTCCTTTACAAGGATATGTTTTGCTCTTACTTCTTCTGCAGAAACAAAAGATTCTTTATTTTCTTCATAATATTTTTTCATATCTTCTTCGTTAACTGTTACTTTTTCTAAAAGCTTTTGAACTGCATATCTTTGTAATAAATTATGATTTGCTTCTTCTAATATTTTTTTAAATTCTTCTTCTTCATTAATATTATTACTCATTGCTTCTAAATAAAATAGTTCACCCGCAACTAATTCATCTAGTAATCTTTTTCTTCCTTCTACTGTACTTACTTCCATCATTTGTTGTTGAGGTAAAGAACGTATAATATTCATTAAATGTTGTTTAGTTATTTCGATATTTTCTACTCTTGCTAAAACATTGTTATCCATAATAATCTCCTTAATATAAATTATTTAAAACTATCTTAATTACGCATAAATAGTGTCTTTATAATAATAGTATATAAATAATAATTTTGCAATAAAAATCTTAAATTACGCTTATCATATATTTAGTATATATCGTATATTTAAAAGCTATTGAAGTACTTATTAAGTTATTGTATAATCAAACCTAAGTAATTGCATAAACTATCATTTATTATATAGATGTAATTATAGTTTATCAATTTTTTCTTTAATCCTATATGTTAGATTCGGGTACAATAAAATATACATATTATATGTAAAGAATTGTGATTTCTTAGTTTTGCAATTACTAAATTTTCTATACTTATTTAAGGAGTGAATTATTATGGAAATTAAATCAAATAGTTTTGGTTATACAAAATCTGATGAAGAAGTAATCAAGTATACATTATATAATGATAACAATAGTAGCATAAGCATATTAAATTATGGTGGAATAATAACTAGTATTATGGTTCCTGATAAAAACGGAAATATAGAAAATGTAGTACTTGGATTTGATTCTATTAAAGATTACGAAGAAAAATCTCCTTATTTTGGTAGTCTTGTAGGTAGAGTAGCTGGAAGAGTTTCAAATGCATCTTTTAAAATTGATGGTAGTACTTATAATTTAGCTGCCAACAATAATTCTAACTCTTTACACGGAGGTATCAAAGGATTTGATAAAGTTATATGGAATGTAACTGAAATTGTTGAAAAAGATACTGTATCAATTTCTCTTAACTATTTAAGCAAAGATGGTGAAGAGGGATATCCTGGTAATCTTGATGTTAATGTTACCTATTCATTCAATAATAATAATGAACTAGAAATACATTATAATGCTAAAACAGATAAAAAAACCGTTGTAAACATGACTAATCATTCTTATTTTAATTTATCTGGTAACGGTAAAAGAGATATATTAGAACAGTATTTACAAATTAATGCTGATTCTTATTGTCCAGTAGATAAGGAGATTATGCCAATTGAAATTTCAGATGTAAAAAATACTCCATTTGATTTTAGACAAATAAAATTAGTAGGACAAGATATAAAAATTGATGATGTACAGTTACAAATTGTTGGTGGTGGCTATGATCACCCTTTTATCTTAAACGATAAAGAAAATATAGCCGCTATAATGCATGACAAAGAAAGCGGTAGATATATGGAAGTTGTTACTGACCAAAAAGCTTTAGTTTTCTATGCATGTAACCAACTTGACTCTGGAATAGAATTATCTTCTAATATTATTTCAAAAAAACATATTGCATTATGCTTAGAGACACAGTATTATCCAGACGCGATTAACCAAGAATTCTTTGAATCTAAATTCTTATGCCCTAACGAAACATATAAAGCTTACACAAAATTTAGTTTTAAAGTAAAATAAAGATAAATAGCCAAGCCAATGGGTAAATACCCATTGGCGAAAGCAACTTTGATAATACAATTTTTCCTCTTTATTAAAACTTATTAATATTATTTTTATACTGTTTCTTTGATTCCTTATAATATTTATTTAACTTTCTAAGATTATAACTCCACAAGAATATTATAAAAGGTATAAATAAAATAAGTAAATCTTTATTTTGTGACATCAAAATATAATCATATATTCCATGTAACAATATTGGTATTAGCAGGGATAATCTTAAATAATATTTCATTTTTCTCTCATCTTCTGAGTATTTCGCTAGTGATAAGTAATATCCCATAGTTATTGCAAATAACATATGAGCAGGTACAGAAAAAATAGCTCTTTGTATACCAACAGAACTTACATGAGCATATCTAAAAACAATATACATTATATTTTCAACAGTCGCAAAGCCCAATGAAGAATAAACAGCATACACAATACCGTCAAGTTTTTCATTAAATGCCTTATGATTATATGCAAATCTTAGCACAACTTCCCTCTTAACAAGTTCTTCTGAGAAGCCTGCAACAATAAATGCTGTATAAGCTATATTTAACATTCCACTAAAAATATTAAATAAAGATAAAATCCATTCAATAAGAAGAACAGGCAAAATACTAAGTGCACCTAGAAGAAATATCTTAATCAAAAGATGTATAGGTTCTTTATCATATCTATCTGTAAGGTATATTCCTAAAGCTAATGCAATTCCTGGTGTAACTGCTATGGCAATTAAATCAATATCCATTTTTCTCCTCCATCTTTATTAAATAGTTATAGTGTTTATCCATTGTATTATATCATAAAATATAATATAATAATAAAACTAGAATATATATTGTTCTAATATTAATATGTACCAATTATGTATAATATATTAATGTTATTATATCTTACTGAAAATTTACCCTTACAAGAAATTAAATATGTAAATTATTAAAGGACTGATTAAATGAATAAAAAACTTTATCGCTCAAGAAATAACCAAATAATTTCCGGCGTTTGCGCTGGTATAGGAGAATACTTAAATATTGACCCTACCATTATAAGAATCTTATTTCTTTTTGCTTTAATAGGTTGGGGATCAGGTATATTTATTTACATAATATGCTTATTAGTTATTCCACTAGAGCCCAGTGGCTATAACTCTTATGCTTATACCATTAACGAAAAACATAATAGTTTCTTTAATAACAATGGACGAATTATTCTGGGAATAATATTAATTATTTTTGGTATTGGATCTATATTAGAAAAAATATTTCATTGGTTCGATTTTGATTTAATACTTCCAATAGCAATAATTGGTATTGGATTTATAATTCTTACAAGAGATAAATAGCATTTACAAAAAATAACCCTTATATAATATATACAACATCTAAGAATATATTATATAAGGGTTATTATATTATAATTTTATACTATTTAACAACAGCATCCCATACCATTTGATCTGGACTTGCTATTATTGAATTACTTACTAATTTATCTTTCTCTGAAATGTATTTAACAGCAGCTTTTGTAGAAGCTTCAACAGCTGCAATTTCTCCAGAGAATAATACTAACGCTTTACCGCCAAGTTCTCTAGCCATTTTAATTTTTAAAATGTAGCATCTTGCTGTTTTAGCAATTATATCTGCTGCTTCAATAATACAAGGCACACTATAAGTTTCTATTATACCTAGTGCTTCATCTTTATTATTTTCATACTTACTGTCAAATGCATTAAAAACACTTTCATGCGGATTACCTAGTATAAAATAATCTGTTATTATTTCTTTGTACTCATTACTTTTTTCCATAGCTGCGTTAACTGCACTTAATTTTCCTCTAATAATTACCATATATTTCCCGGGACATGTAATTAAAGATTTCACTATTTTCACTTGGGAAGATTTCACCATTAAGTCTGTAACTGTAATACCCATAGCTATATTTTTAAATTCTACCATTCCTAATGCATATTCCATAATATCACCTTCATCCTACGCTATTGGATTGCTAAAATATTATTCTCATCATCAATTATTCCAACAACAGCTGCATCTATAGACTTTTCTTTATATCTGTTATCTATCCTTGCTGCACTTCCAAGCGCTACAAGAACATAATCGCCAATTCCAGCACCCACTTGATCTACAGCTACTATTCTATTTTCTGAAGACATTTTTTCAATGCTTTCTATTATTAAAAATTTACTTCCTACTAAATTATCTAATTTTCTAGTAGATACTAATGTACCTATTACCTTGCCTACTATCATCTTTTCACCTACCTATATACTAAATTAATATACATTTATAAATTTATTCGTATTCCAATATAACTCTTATTTCAATTAATCCACAGAAAATAATTTCATAATGACTTTCTATGCAAAATATTGTAATCAACCTTTTTGGAATTAATGTAATCTAAGGAAATAGCATTGTACACTGCCATTTCCTTAGAAAACTATTTAGTATAATCAAGTATGAATTAAAGTACTAATTATAACTTTTCTATTTAGTTCAACAAAATAGTATCAGATTTTATCTATATCAATCAATAATCTCCACACTGTCATTACATTTAATACTAAGAGCATTTGCTTCATCAGTATCAATATGCATTTGTAATGTATAGGATTCATGGACACGAACTAGAACATTAGTTAACATACCACCTCTATCACTTGATACTCTTACTTTTACTATTTGTTTATCTTTTACACCATAATTAATAGCATCTTCTGGTGACATATGTATATGTCTCATAGCTACTATACAGCCATTATCTAATGAAATAGCGCCCTTTGGTCCAACTATTGTAATTGGAGCTGACCCATCAAGTTTTCCTGACTCTCTTACTGGGGGATTAAGTCCAAGTCTAACAGCATCTGTTTTTGATACTTCAACTTGTGTTCTTGGACGAATAGGTCCAAGTACCCTTACATTTTCAATTGGTCTAAGCTTTGTTCCAACAATAGTTACTGTTTCTTTTGCTGCATATTGTCCACCCATTAATTCTTTTATAGGTGTTAACTCATATCCTTCACCAAATAGTTTGTTTAAATCTTCTTTACTTAAATGCACGTGTCTTGCTGAAACACCTACTGGAATTCCACCTTTTGTATTTTTTACTTGCTCTAATACTTTTTTTGATATTAAATCAATTAATGCTGTTTGGTTCATGAAATATCAATTCCTTTCACTTAAAAAAGATAGGTATTTGCAAAACTAAGTATTTTAATTCTTTGCATACAATATGTATTTCTTATAACAAGTTGGAACCCAACATATTATATTAAAGAAGCAACTGAATGTAGTTTTGCAATTACTTAATAAGAAAAGATTAATCTAAATTAGGTAATATTTTACTTACATCACCATGTGGTCTTGGTATTACATGTACAGCAACTAATTCACCAAGTCTTGCTGCTGCTTCTGAACCTGTTTCAGTTGCAGCTTTTACTGCTCCTACATCTCCTCTTACCATTACACTTACAAGTCCTGAACCTATTTTTTCTGTTCCAATTAATGTAACATTTGCAGCCTTAACCATTGCATCTGCTGCCTCTATTGCTGCTACTAATCCTCTTGTTTCTACCATACCTAATGCTTCCATTCTTTTTTCCTCCTTATGAATTTTTATTTTACTTTCTTGTGAATTTTCTTCTTTTTTCTTTTTTTCTTGAGTTTTTTTAAGCTCTTTTGTTTCTTTTATATCTGTCATCTGATTTGTCTCTTCTTGTACTTTTGTATCTTTTGTATCTTCTATTTTAGTTGTCTCTTGTTGTGCTTTTGTTTTTTTAGTTTTTTTTCTGGATTTTGCTTGTTTTTTATCTTTTTTTAATTCTACAGTTTTTTTAGATTTTGTCTCTTCTTCCGTAGTATTTACTTGTGAGTTTATTTCTTCTTTTTCCATAACTTCTGGCATACTTACACCACCAATCAGTTTTATTATTTATTTATTACTAAACACTAATGATAACACTTATCTTTAAAGATAATCGTATTTATTAGTACTAGTATTAATTAATTTGTTTAATTCTGAATGAGGACTAGGAATAACTGCATGAGCTACAAGCTTAATATTTTTCATATCTACTGCATAATTAACAGCTTCTGAAACAGCTGAAACAGTTCCTGTAACAATAATTGTCACAAGCCTTCCACCTAGTTTTTTTTCCCATGTCACGAATTCTACATCAGCTGTTTTTAACATACCATCTAATGCATTTATTGCAGGCACTAATCCTGATATTTCTACTAAGCCCAAAGCTTTCAATTATGTTCTTCCTTTCAAATCTTAGTAATTGCAAAACTTCATATAGCTAATTCTTTAATACAATATATAAAGCAGTTATTTTATGAGTTTCGCAATTACTAACTATTTAGGTTAATATTATTTTATACCTGGTAATATTTTTTCAATATCTGTATGTGGTCTTGGTATTACGTGTACTGCTACAAGTTCTCCAAGTCTTGATGCTGCACTTGATCCAACTTCTGTAGCTGCTTTAACTGCTCCAACATCTCCTCTTACCATTACACTTACAAGTCCTGAACCTATTTTTTCTGTTCCAATTAATTGTACATCAGCAGCTTTAACCATTGCATCTGCTGCCTCTATTGCTGCTACTAATCCTCTTGTTTCTACCATACCTAATGCTTCTTGCATATCAAATTCCTCCTATTATTAATTAAGTTTTTTAATTACTATTAATTTTATTTTAATTTTATTTGTTGCCACTAATTACTCTTATACGTTAAGAAAATTTACTATCTTATCATTTAAGACAATCAAGCCTTAACATTTTTTCTGTTTCCTCTGTAGGTCTTGCTATCAAATGTTTGGAATATACACCAGTTAAATTATTGGCTGCTATTTCAGCCGCTTCTAAGGCTGCCTTTACATCTTCTATACTTCCTCGAATTTTCAAGCAAACCAATAATGGAACAGGTAATTTATCTGCATTTAGAGGTTTGTTTTTATCAAATGATTCTATTGTTACATTACCTGCTTTACATGCCGCATCTGCAGAAACAAAACCTGCAACTAATCCAAAAACCTCTAAAAGTCCAACTGCTTGACTCATAATCAACATTCCTTCCACTTAACGTTAAAAATTCTAATGTCTAGTTAATTTAGTACTTATTCATTAACGTAAGCAATTTTAATACCTGCTTGTTTCATATTGGTATCCATAGCTTCATTAAGCTTATCTAATGGATACTCATGTGTAATAAGTTCATCAATTGGTAGATTAATTCCTTTTGCTCTTCTTAAGAAATCTAAAGTTATTGGATAATCAGACACTTTATATACCCATGAACCTACCGCTGTAATCTCTTTATTACATATATCGAAATGTGGATTAATAGAACAACTTCCATTATCTACGAAGAAACCAACTTCACACAATCCACCACCACGTTTAACAAAACTCCATATATTCGCTGCTGCTTGTGGAACACCTGTACATTGGAAAGCAAAATCAGCTCCACGTTTTGTAATTTCTTTTATTCTAAGTTGTAACTGTTCGTTATCTTTATAATGTCTGAAATTAACAGTATGTTTTGCACCTAATCTTTTTGCCATTTCAAGACGTTTTGTATCTCCATCAACTGCTATGATGTTTTCTACACCCATTGTACGAATTACAGATATAACTAATAATCCAATAGGTCCACATCCTTGAATAAGTACTTGACTATTAAAAGTTAATAATCCTGTAGATTTTGCTCTTTCAACAGCGTGAACTGCAACAGCTGCAGGTTCAATTAATAATCTTGTTTTTAAATCCATATCGTTTACTTTAAAATATGTAGAACCTTTTCTAATAATTAGATATTCACTAAACCATCCATTAAATTTCTTATCATCATCTGGAATTAATCCATAGATACCTGAGTTCTCACATAAATTATCTTTATCAGACATTGTTAAGCAACTATCACATTCTCCACAAGGAATTGTACTTGTTACAATTTTATCCCCAATACCAATAGAATTACCAATAGTATCTTGATTTATATTTTTACCAATCTTAACAATTTCTCCTGTTCCTTCATGTCCTAAAACTACAGGAATTAATGAAAAAGGATCTCCTTTATATTCGTGTACATCAGTACCACAAATACCACATCCCTCAACTTTTATTAACATTTCATCATCACTAATGTTTGGGATTTCAAATTCCTTAACTTCAATTTTTTTAATTCCTGTTAACATAGCAACTTTTGCTGATTTAGGTATTGTCGCATTTGTTGAAGTAATATTATTTTTTGTGTTAATATCTTTTTTTACACCAACTTCGCTGATTACTTGTTTTACAATGGATTCAATATCAATATTATTTAATTCCATTTTCTTATCTCCTCTCTATCTAATTTAATGTATTTATCTTATACATAGACTTTCTGCCATAACACATCTTCTATTTTTAGTAAATGAACTTGCAGAAGTTAATCCTTCTCCTGTTCTACTAGCAATAGTAAATGTACAATAACCTTCTCCTCCAAAACCAATTGCTGCATAAGAAGGAGCATTTTTTACGAATATAGCTGTATCAATTTTTTGTCCAAATTTAGTTAAATTATCCACATTTTTAGAATGCATATGTGCTGAATGACGATTTCCATGTTCTAATTCAACTGCTAAGTCAATAGCTTTATCAACATCTTCAACTCTTACAATTCCAAGTATTGGCATCATAAGTTCTTCTACAACCAATGGATGATTTTCATCTGCTTCAAATATAATACATTTTATATTATCATCTACTTTAATTCCAATTGCATCTAATATATAACTAGCATCTTTTCCAACAAATTTTCTATTAAGTACTAGTTTTCCATTTTTATCTATTAATACTGTTTTGATTAAATCATCAATTTGATTTCCTTCAATTTTATAACTTCCTGCTTCTTCCATATAATATATAAGTTCATCTGCAACTTCTTCAACTACAACAACTTCTTTTTCAGCAATACATGGTAAATTATTATCAAATGTAGCTCCATTAAATATATGGTATGCTGCCTTTTTAATATCAGCTGTTTCATCAACGACTACAGGTGGATTTCCTGCACCTGCCCCTATGGCTCTTTTACCTGATGATAATACTGCTGTAACTACACCTGGACCTCCTGTTGCAACTAATAGTCCAATACTTTTATGCTTAAACATAACATCTGCACTTTCAAGTGTAGGTTTTACAACTGAAGTTGCAATGTTATTAGGTCCTCCTACTTCTACAGAAGCTTTATTAACAAGTTCTACTGCAAAATTAGAAACTCCTATAGCTCCTGGATGAGGATTAAATACTACTGTATTACCACCTGAAAGCATTCCAATGGTATTACAAATAACGGTTTCACTTGAATTTGTAGATGGAGTAATAGCTCCAATAACACCAAATGGTCCTTTTTCTACTAAAGTAAGACCTCTATCTCCTGACCAAGCGATAGTTTTAATATCTTCTGTACCAGGTGTTTTTTCAGCTACTAATTTATGCTTCAATATTTTATCGCCTACACGACCCATCCCTGTTTCTTCGACACCTAGTTTAGCCATTATTTCTGCATTTTCTATTGTTTTTTTTCTGATATTTGCTATTATCTTTTCTCTAAATTCAAGAGGTAATACTTTAACTTTTTTTTGAGTCTTAATACTAGCATTAATAGCATCTTCCATATTTTCAAATATTCCATAGCTGCCATCGTTACTTTTTTGTTCACCTACATTATTCATATTAGCAATAACGCTTTTTACTATTGATTCAATATCAATATTGTTTACCATGTTGGTAGACTCCTTTCCCTTTAAGTAATTATTTAAGTAATTGCAAAACTATATTAAGTTGATTATTTAATATAATATGTTGTATTCCTATCTACAATAAAATCTTCATAACCTCTGCTCCATAGTTTGCAAGAAATGTATCTTGTTTAGCAGATCCACCACTTACACCTAATCCTCCAATAATTTCACCATTATGTATAAGAGGTGTTCCTCCACCGAAGATAACTATACGTCCATTGTTAGTAAATTGTATACCATATAATGAACCATTAGGTTTTGCTAATTCACCTAATTCTTCAGTAGTCATTTTTAAACTTACAGATGTAAATGCTTTATTTAATGCAATATCATAACTTGCTATATATGCATCATCCATTACATTAACTGCAATTGGATTTCCTTGATTATTAGATACTGCTATAACCACATTAATTCCAATTTCTTTTGCTTTACTTTCTACTTTTTCAATAAGTTTTTTTGCTTTACTTAGATCAATACTATTCATCGTTACCTCATTTTTAATATTTATATTATTAAGTACTGCGTTTACGTTATCTGTGATTAAATTAATAAACTCTATATATCTTGCTAATACATGAAAATAATCTGATAATCTATTAATATATTTTAAATAACTATTATCTATTTGTCTTTCTTTATAACACTTAATAAAACTTCTTTCAGAACGCCTACAAACAGTTCGTGTAACATCTATTTGAGCTGATAACGATGACTTACCAGGTAAAATAAATTTCTTTTGTGTAGGATACTTACTTTCATAGTTTATTATCCACATTTCTAATTCGGTAAGTTCATTTTTTACTTCATCTTTATCATATATAAGTCCTGCTATAACACCCATTATCTTAATTAATCTGTTTTGTATCTTGTCAAGTTGGTTAACAATTATTTTATCTTCCATATTAGCTTTTATAATACCAATATGGGAGGTTAATTCATCAAAATTACCATTGGCTTCTATGAAAATATTATCTTTATCCACAGATGTTCCATCATATAGCTTGGTATATCCACTATCTCCACTTTTTGTGAACACATGATTTTTGTTTTCCATTCAATCTATCCTTTCACACTAATGGATTGTTAGGTAATTGCGAAACTAAGAATTTTAATTCTTTACATACAATATGTATTTCTTATTATAAGCGGGAACCCAACATATTGTATTAAAGAATCAACTTAATGTAGTATTGCAATTACTTATAAGGAATTGTAAAAAACTACATTCACCTATGTGGTATGCAAAAGTATTCTTGTTTTAATTTAAAAGGTACTCCTTTTATATATCTAGCTGCATTACTACCAAAAATTCTTAACATTGAACTATCTCTTACACCCATAATTAATAGAGGTTCATCTATTTTTAAATCTTGAACATGCAAAACTACATGATACTTCATAATAGTAATTCCAACTCCTAACAAAGAGCTTTCTGCTGCGTGATAAGCTGCTTTTATAGGATTTCCATCTTCCTCTTCATAGCTATAACTAAAAAGTCCTTCCTCTTCAATACCGGCAAGTATATCTTTTACATATCTCTCACACTCTTTAGAATAAGAAACATGAATTTGTGGTCTTTTATATTCCATATAATCACCTATATATCCTAACCTTTATAAGACATTAGTAAGCCTGTTGCTACTGCATTTCTTGGACCTTCACAATTTCTTATATTTCCTCTACCAGTAACAATCTTATGCTTTGATAATTCATTCAAAATTAAATCTGGAATTTCAAAATCAAGTGCACTTCCACCAACTAAAACTATATTTGGTATATTCCTTATCTTATTGTCAGGAGCTATTTGCATAAGAGCACGAATAGAATTCTTAACAAAAACCTTTGTTTTAATTGTTTTTCTAATCTCCATCATCTTTTCCATTGATATCTTGCTATCTATAGGAATCATTCGATTATCATTCATTACGATGACTTTGCCAAATAACTTAGGTGATAATGGTTTTTCAAAAAATTTAATCTCTTTGTTTTCCATTCTTATATGAAATAAACTTTCAACTTTGGCTAAGGGATTTCTTTTTATGTGCTCAGATAAAACCAAATCATCAAGACCCAACTCTGTATTAATTAACATTGTAATTAACTGTCCTGCTCCAGCTAGATGAACTGATTTTACTAATCCTTTTTCATCTAATATTGCCGCATCTGTTGAACCTCCACCTAAATCCAAAATAGCTAATGGAAGCTTTGTTCCAGGTGTTGTAAACGCACCTAAGGAAGCCATTACAGCCTCTACTCCAGCAATCTTTACATATATACCCGTTTCATCTTGAAGCCTAGAAGCAATTTTTTCCATTGGTAAATGTTCTGTTTTAACCATAGCTGCAATTCCTACAGCATTTTCCATTGAAACTTCACCAGCTAAAGCTCCTTTAACATCTACAGGTATTAATGTGTCAATTGCTAATATATCTTTTATCTTAACAGAGTTTGTATCTCCAGTTAAATCATGCATATTCTCTTTAATATTATCTATCATTATCCCAATATTAGTACCTTTTTCTCCAGTAATATCAACAATTGGAGTAGCTTTATTACATGCTTCCATAATACTATCAGCACCTAAGTCTACTTGAACTTTTTCTACCTGTTCTTCGCCATAGATTGTTAATTCACCAGCTTTTATGGATTGTTCTTTTACAGAACCTTTAGGAGTTCTAATAAATATCGCTGATCTACTTCCAACAAAACTTTTTGCTATAGGTACTACATATTTTGTTTCATCAGCATTTAAATTAAATATTGATGCAATGCCATACGGATTAGATAACTGAGTAATCGTATGTCCTTCTGGTGCTACTTCTACAGCTGCTTTCATTCCTATTTCTATCTTATTTATATATTTAACTTCATCAACTATTGGTATTTTATTTTTTATTCTATTGTATATAAGAACCGCTTCATCTTTTTGTACTACTACAGCAGTTATTGTATACATTTCCATTAACCCATTAAGTTTATCAGCTACCTTTTCATAATCTATATTTTTTGATACTAAACAAATATATGGTTTATTTTTTGGTAACTTCTCAATTTCATGAATAGGATAAATATAACCTACGCCTAATCCTGCACCAGCTGGTGTATCTGGATTATGCCCTATCATCGTAGATTCAGTTATTATAGTTTCTGTAATTGTTTCCATTGCTGTATCACCAATTACAGGTGCTGCCTCATTAATTCTAATTATAGATAAATCATTTATTGTCTTATGTATTTTATTCATTGCTATAGCTAATGCTTTTTTTATTCCATCAACATTACTAGGTGTACCTTTAGTTCCTGTAGTATCTATACTAGAACTAGCTAAAAACTTTAACATTCCGTTTTCATTTATTCCACCAATACAAACTTCAGTTGTAGAATTACCAATATCAACACCTGCAATATATTTCATCAACTATCACACCTTACCTATATACAATAAACTTTACTTTATCTATCCTTAAGTATTCCTCTACGTTCATATACACTAACTGCGTCTCTTATAAATTTGGCACATTGAAAAGCCATATACTTTTCTTCTAAAAGCCTTGCATAGTCTAATAGTTCATCTTTTGTAGCTCTATTAGGTCTTAGTTTATCATATATCTCTAAAATTAATTGATCTTCTACATTAATCAATTCACTTGCTCTATTAAAGTTCTCTTTAATTTGTTTTCTTCCAGAATTACTGGCTATTTCACCTTGCAGTTGTAAGGTTTCTTTGGAAATTTTAATATCTTGTGGTGAAACTGTTCCATTTAAAACATTAATCATATTGATACTATCTAATTTTTTTCCAGTATAGCTTCTTACCTTATCTTTTGGCAAAGGATATTTCACCATATAATTCATTCCTTTCTAGAAAATAACTAAAGCAACTCTATATCTACTGATTCTTTTCCTGTTATTACATACTCTGTTTCTCTAGTATGCATTAACGCAGCTTTTACTTGATATTTTGCTCGTATTGTTGAATCATTTTTACTTTCAATAGGCTTAACTTGTAAACCTTTTGCATATCTAGCAGCATTTTTACCAATACGTCTATATATATCTAATGTTAAAAGCGGAGCTTGTGGAAATAATTCTAAATTAGTAAGAGGATAAAGATCTTTTTGATGTATAATAACAGTTCCTTTTGATTGAATCCCTATGGATATACCAGATCCGGACAACCTAGTAGCTTCTTTACCTATAAAGGCTACATCAGATGTTTTAATAACTCGAATTACTCTAGGAATCATACCCTCTTCTTCAATACCAGCCATTATCTCCTTAATAACTTTTTTATGCTCTAAGTTATTAATAGTCTTTTTTATAACACTTCCAAACACAGGTCCTACACCTATTATTACTTCTTTACGGTTTATTCCTCGTTTAGCAGTATTAATATCTTGAAAAATTGATTCTACTGTTTCAATATTTTCTTTTTTATATTGACTTTTAGTTATTTGGGTTTCTTTACTAACTTCTTGTATAACTAATCTAGTAATTTGTTCTATTAGTTCATTTGTTATTTCCAACATCTCACCACCTTTATAAATCATTTAGATTAATAATATGTGGAATATCTTTAATTTCTTCCCATCTTTTTCCTGATACTCTGTATCCTGTACCGGGACCCATATAGTCATTTACGGAATTAACTGCACTAATAACATTAAACTCTTTATCTAAAATAGCTGAAGTTTGAAGATAATCTCCGGTTATTCTTTGTTTTAACATATTAAGTAAACTTTCAGCAATATCTGTATATGAAGCATTATAAAGTGCTTTTACTATATCTAATCCTGTAATACCTTTGTTCATCATATCATCAATGGCTGCAAGATCAGCTAAAATATCTCTTTCTGGCATATCTTTACTTCCGTTGGCATAAGCCGCGGCTTCTACTTCCTCATCACTAATTTCTGGAAGATTTAGTTCTCTAAATACACCTTGTAAAGCTTTTGCAGCTTTTCTTCTAGTATTAATGACATCCTCTTCTTTAAC
The DNA here is from genome assembly GCA_025210235.1 of Vallitalea sp. GTDB lineage: Bacteria > Bacillota > Clostridia > Lachnospirales > Vallitaleaceae > Vallitalea. The sequence continues at coordinate 146,514 of JAOASG010000034.1, read as the reverse complement.
AGGTCTAAGTCCACCATCTACCATCAAATCTCTTTGCAGTACATTATAATCATCAAAGTCTTCGGCATCAAAGTTAGCACCTGCAAACATATTATCATAATTAGGTGTCCCGCTATATCCAGAAAATATAAAATCAGTTCCTGGCAAAAATTGCATCATTGTTCTTGCTGTTCTTCTTTGATCAGAATGAGTAAAACTCTGGTCATTTGATGATGCTACTTCTAAATCAAGCATAGCTGCTATTAAATTTTCTGCAAGAACTGCTCTAATTCCTGATGGTACAGCCGCCGGAATTCCAATACAACTAACTGATCCATTTTGAAGCCCTTGTACACCTGCTCCTTTTGTTACTAATATACATCTTGTTTCTAGATATAACATCGACTTACTTTCTGCATTACCCATAAGAACCTCTGAGCCAGTACCTGATGTAAATCTCATTTTTAAGCCTCTAGAAGCATATGCAGATGCCAAGAATGCTTTTGAATAAGGAGTATCATCGCCATCAATGAAAACAGATTCTGTACCATATACAGATATTGTCTCTGCATAAGTTGTTAGTCCTCTTATCCCTAGATCAAGTTCAATAGCTTCTTCTACAGCACATTGAGTTAGTACTCCTTTTCGACCTACTTGAGAACCGATAAGTAATGCTATAGCGTTAAAAGGTGCATATCTAGCCACTGCTACTGTTGTTTCTTCTTCAGCAAACCCTCTAAGAGCTCCTTCTGCTGCATCAGCTGCAATTTGTACAGGATTATCTTTTAAATTAGTAATATGAGCTTGATTAGCAGGCGATTTTCTAGCTCTCATTTTTTGCATTGCCATCATCATTTCTACTACATTTAGATGTCCTACAACTTCACAGATTTTTGCTGGTGTCAGTCCTGATATAATCTCCACTATTTCTTCTCTTTTAATATGTATATCTACAAGTTTTCTAGCGATTTCTAGTGAGTCTATTTTCATCATTCGTTCAGCAACTTCTATATTAATAGCATAGTCTGCAATAAACTGATCAAGAAAATCAAATTCTTCTCGTTTTTTACCATCCATCATAGTTATAATGTTATTTATTACTTTTACTGATGGGTTTGGATCAAAAGGGCTATTCATTGCTATAAACCCTTTTTCAGGCCATTCATTAATGTATCCATCTTGATTAATAGGTCTTTTATCAAGTATTTGAAATCTTTTTGAACGTTTCATGCCGATTCTCTCCTTAATAGAAAGCTTAGCTATTAATTATTTTAGTTGTTCCATAACTCTTTTAGTAACTTCTGCAATTACACCACTTAGGTCATTATCTTTAACTTCTTCTTTTTTTGTAGTACAACTGCAAGTTGTATTTCCGTTACTTTTACAAAGGTTAGCTGGATGCTTACCTGATAAATTAAATTTACTTCTTAAATCATATAATGTTTGAACTTGTGAATCTGATAATTCTTTTGGTCCACCAAGTTGTTTTGATGTATATAATAGTTGTGCATAGAATTCTAATGATTCCATTTTAAAGTAAGCAGTCATTAAACTATCTCCATAGCTTAGAGCACCATGATTTTCTAATAAAACTGCATCGTAATTTTGTAAATATTTTTCAACTGCATCTGGAATTTCATCTGTTGAAGGTGTTCCATATTCTGCAATAGGTACACATCCTAATGATATAACTGCTTCTGGCATAATTGGTTGAGTAAGTGGTATACCAGCTATAGCAAAACTTGTTGCATAGATTGGATGAGCATGAACAACTGATCTTACATCTGGTCTTTGTTTATATACTCTTAAGTGCATTTTTATTTCTGAAGATGGTTTTAATCCTTTGTTAGCTTGTAGAACATTTCCATCAATATCTACTTTACAAATCATATCTGGTGTCATAAAACCTTTACTTACACCAGTAGGTGTACATAAAAATTCATTATCAGATATTTTTACACTAATATTACCATCATTAGCTGCCACCATACCTCTATCATATATCCTTCTACCAATTTCACAAATTTGTTTCTTTACATCATATTCTCCTAACATATTTGTTCCTCCTTACATTATATTTTTGAATTTTTATTGTTGTTTGTTGTTTGTTTTTCTTTGATTATCTTTGTTTAATTTAATAATAACAGAACAACCAACATTAGTCAAGAAAAAAATCATTAAAAAAACAGCCCAAATTTTACTTGTTTGTGCTGTTTTTTTGTATGTTTTTATTGGTTTTTACATAAGTTATTTTAATATATTTTTCTTTACTCTTCTAAATTGTCTATTTCTATTAATTCCACATTATAATCTCTAAGAGCTTCCATCCATTTAGTAGATAATTTTTTGTCTGTAACAATAGTATCTACCTGATCTAAATTATATGCTTTTATAAATGATTTTTTATCAAATTTACTGCTATCAACTGCAAGTATTACTTTTTCTGAAGTTTTTATCATCTTTTTCTTTACTTCTGTTTCTAATTGATGGGGCTCCATTATACCATGTTCAAGGTTAATAGCTTTACATCCAATTATTGTTTTGTTTACATAATATTTTTCAATAGATGATTCTGCCCAATGTCCTACAAAAGATAATGAAGAGCTTTTTAGTGTTCCACCTGTTGATATTATTTGGATATTAGAGTTACCAGCTAGTACCATAGGTATTTTTAAAGCATTAGTTATTATTGTAATCTTTTTATATTTTAAATACTTTGATACATATAATGCCGTTGTACTAGAATCCATCATAATAGTATCCCCATCATTAATTAAATCTGCAACTGCTTTACCTATTAAATTTTTATCTTCTTTATTTGTTGCTTCTCTGATATTAATTGAAATGTCTTCATTAGTGCTTTTATTTAGTATTGCTCCACCATAACTTCTTTTTATGTAACCTTCTTTTTCTAGTTTTTCAAGGTCTCTCCTAATTGTCTCTAGCGTAACCTTAAATTGATTGCTAAGATCTAGTACTTTAACACTTTCTTCTTCGTTTATAATTTCCAGTATTTTTTTTCTTCTATCAATAGCTAACATAAAACCACCCATTCCCACCTTTTGATATTGTTGTTTTTTGTTTTATTATAACACTCTTTATAAGAATATCAAGTTGTTTTTTTCGTAAACTATATTGATATGTATTTGTTCATAACTATAATAGGCTTTTAATTTGCTGACGGAATTAAAGGTAGGAAAAGCTAAATACTCTTCCTACCTTTTTTATACATAATAAAATAATTTTATTTCTTCTTATAACTTTATTAACTACAGATTTTAGAATTCCTCTTCTTCTCTAGCTTTTGCTTCATCTTGAATTTCTCTTCTCATACCATTTAACGCTTGTTCTCTTCTTTCATTTTTTTCTTGTAATGTTTCTTTCATTTTTTCATCATCTGTCTCTTCTATCATTTCATCAGCTAAATGCATATTTTGTAAAGTTTTATCGATATTATATTGAATCCTTTCAACATTATCTGATCTATCATCTTTATTGTGTTTCATTTTACATTATCTCCTCTACTATATATTAGGTCATAATCATATACCCAACTTTATTATCTCAAAATAAAATATAAGTTATTCATTTTGAAAGATAATAATTTATAGTATTTTCATTTCACCTACGACTATCTTGTACGGTGATAACTTAAATAATGTAGTATAGATATATTACTTAACTAATTTCTTAATAAGATTCAATTTTTTCTTTGTATATGGAGGATATCTAACATCTATATCTATCCACATTGCTTTAGTAAGAACACTTTTAAAATGACTAAAAGTTCTAAAGCTATCTATCCCGTGATAGCCGCCCATACCACTATTTCCTACTCCACCAAAAGGCATATTAATATTTGCAAGATGCACAAGGGTATCATTAACACATCCTCCACCATAAGAAACTTTCTTTAATACCTCTTGTATATTTTGTTTATTTGTTGAATAATAATATAGTGCCAATGGTTTTGGCTTACTATTTAATAGTGTTATTACTTCTTTAGTATTATCAAATTCTAAAACTGGAATTAACGGGCCAAATATTTCTTCTTGCATAACGGAATCTTCCCATGTTACATTATCCATTATAGTAGGTTCTATATAATTATCTTTTTCAATTGTTTCTCCACCGAAAATAACTTTATCTTTATTAATTAATCCTGCTAGTCTTTTATAGTGTTTTTCATTTATTATTCTAGGTAAATCAGGTGATTCATATATATTTTCCCCATAATATTCATTAATTACTTTTATCAATTCTTTAATTAATTTGTCTTTAATATCTTTATGAGCTAAAATATAATCCGGCGCTACACATGTCTGTCCACAATTTACTAATTTACCCCATATAATTCTTTTTGCTGCAATTTTAATATTGGCAGTATTATCTACAATACAAGGACTTTTTCCACCTAACTCTAATGTTACAGGTGTTAAATTCTTGGCTCCTGATTCCATAACTATTTTCCCGACAGTAGGACTACCTGTAAAGAATATGTAATCAAATTTCTCCGCTAATAAAGCTTGATTGACATCACGTCCACCTTCAACTACCGTTATATAGCCTGCATCAAAAAAATCTTCAATCATTTTCTTTATTACTGATGATGTATTTGGTACATACCTTGACGTTTTTATAACAACACAATTACCTGCCGCCATTGCTCCAATTAATGGAGATATAGTTAATAGAAATGGATAATTCCATGGAGACATTATTAATACTACTCCATAGGGTTCAGAATATATTTTACTAGATGATTTAAAATGTGCTAATGGAGTTGGTCTTTTTTTTGGTTTTGCCCACTTACTTAAATGTTTTATAGTATACGTTATTTCTTCTAATGCCATTCCTAACTCTGTCTCATAAGTTTCAAATTCAGACTTCCTAAAATCTTTGTTCAATCCATCATATAGTTGTTTCTCATATTTATGGATTGCCATTTTTAACTTTTGTAATTGTTTTTTACGAAAAGTTATATCCTTTGTTTCATGTTTTAGAAAATACCTTCTTTGGTTTTCAACTAATTCTTTCAAAAAATACCACCCCATTTTAATATTTTATTAATTAATCTTTCATCATACCTTGTGTATGTATTTAGTTTGGAGTTTCCTATTAGAGAAATTATCTAGTAAATTTTAATGATTACTTTCAAATCATAGATGATTATATTATGAAATATATTCTAATTAATATTAATAATTATACCATAATATATTTCATTACACAATTTAATCTGTATTATTATATATATTTTTTAATTTTTTATTATAAATCCCGACTCATTCCTTACTATTTATAATTTTGAGATATTTCAATTTATAAACTTATATATTTTCTATTAAAACCTATTCTACTACTTACATAAATAATATATAGTTATACAACTAAGTCAATAAAGTTATTAATAATTATAAATATTAATATATTTTTATGTTATTATATATTTATAAAATATATGCTTAAAGAAAGGAATAACTTATGAAAAAATTATTATTAAACTTACTTTGTGTTATTATTTGTGTTTTATTAATAGGTTGTACTAACTCAGAACAAAAATCAAAAAATACTACTTCTATAACAAATGATATAAAACCCATCAAATCTGATATAAAAAATACCGTAGAAGATAATACTATTAAAAATATAGAAAAACAAAGTATAGTTAATGAAAAGGATAATCTTGTTTTAATTACATATTCAGATATAACTAATAACAGTACAAAGGAAAGCCTAATGTTGGATATCTCAAAATTAGAAGATAATAAAGTTGTAACATTAAAAATTATAGATGAAAATAACAGCTTAATTTGGAAAGAAGATGCCGGACTTCCACATGTAGGTTGGAATTCTATATATTTATGTTCTTTAGATAATAAAAATTATTTATTTAGATATAATCCATATATGAATCAAGGATATGCTGATTATAAATATGAATTATTTAATTTAAATCAAGATGGTACATTACATTTGGTTAATTCTAAGAGTTTAAGTTTTGACTTATCTAGTAGTAAAAAAGAAATTGATGTTGATGAAATAATTTCTTTTGTTGATGAAGTAAACAAATATCTTACGCAAAGTATATTATTACTAAGTACAGAAGGTGGAACTTTAAAATATAGTACCGATAATAATCTGCTTCAAAATACTGAAAAACTATCTTTCTTAGATGATTTTGACATTAAATATGATAAAAATGCTACCTTAAAAGAAAAGTTAGAAATATATAGTAAGACCTTAACCACAAAAAATTCTATAAATAATGATTCAACTTCAACCACAATAACACTTACAGCTATAGGTGATTGTACAATTGGAAGCTTTCCCGAGGTAACTAAAGGAAAATCATTTGAAGATGTGCTTGAACAAAACAAAAATGACTATGAATATCCTTTTAAAAATGCATTTAAGTGGATTAAGTCAGACGATATTACTTTGATTAACTTTGAGGGAACTTTAACAGATGCTAATATAATGGCAAATAAAAAGTGGAGATTTAAAGGTCCAAAAGAATATACTAATTTTCTAACATCATCTAGTGTAGAAGTTGTTAATTTAGCAAATAACCATTCATACGATTATCTTGAAAAAGGTTATAAAGATACTGTAGATAATATGAATAACGCAGGTATTGGAGTATCTGGAAATGAATATGTTCTAATAAAAGAAGTTAAAGGTATTAAAATAGCCTTTATTGGACATCTAGTAAATAATGAACCAAAAGACATTTTTGATAAAATTAAAAAAACAATTGATGAAGTTAAAGAACAAGGAGTAAACTTAGTTGTTTGTTCATTCCATTGGGGAATAGAATATAACTATAATCCTACTGAATATCAAAAAAAATTAGGTAGATTTGCAATTGATGCTGGTGCGGATATGGTTATTGGTCATCATCCACACATTATTCAAGGAATTGAATTATACAAAGATAGATATATAGCTTATAGCCTTGGAAATTTTGTTTTTGGAGGGAATGAAATACTGTATGATAAAAAACATACAGATACGGATACAATTCTTTTAAACCAAAAAATAGAATTTAATAATAATGAAATATCAAATATCAAACTTAGCGTTGTCCCTTATAAACTATCAGGTGATCCGAAATATAATAATTATCAACCTGTTGTTCAAAGTGAAGAAGAAGGTTTACGAATTAAAGACAAGCTAATAAAATTAAGCAAAAAACTTAAATATGGAATTAATACTTTGGAAATATCCAAATAATTTTTATAATATTATTAATATTTAAACTTAAAGTTTTTTTCATTTTTTTGTAACCTTTTTATTGTTAATACCCCTTATATATAGTGAAGGGGATTTTTTTTATTATATTTTGTGAATAAAAAAAGAAAGGATTGATTCAAATGAAAAAACTCAAATTACTGACTTTAACACTATTGCTGACATGCGTATTTTCAATCGGAGTTAATGCACAAACTAATGACAGAATACAAAAAGAATATACACTAGGAAATACTATTATTAACTCTACTCGTTCTACAGAAGATGATCCGTTAAGCTATATGAATGATACTTTGTCAAAAACAGACGATTATTTATTAATCTATTGTAATACAGTATCCATTTATACATGTGATAGCATTGAACTATCAATTTATCTTCAAAAAAAAGTAAATGGATATTGGTCAACAGTAAAAACTTATAATTGCTCTAATAGCAATCAAAGCTCACTATCAATAACTAAGCAATATCGTAATTACAGTTCTAATTCTGAATACAGATTAAAAGTTTATCATTATGCAACCTATAATGATAAAACATATATTCAATCGTCTACTACATCAACATTAACCACTGACTAAATAATATATACCAAGAAATATTTCCAATAAAAAAGTATTTCACTTCTTAATGTGAAATACTTTTTTATTTAATATCACTATTATTTTTAACTAAAATAATTTACTCACTAAATGATAATGCTATATCTATAACGTCATCATAATTATTACCGATTACTTCCAATTTAATATCTCCTATAACAGCAAAGGCAGCATTTAAATTCTTGGATTCAAGAATTTTATACTCCACTCCATTATTATTAATAGATTTAAGATTTAAATAAGCGTCATTAAATTTAATGCTTGAAGCCACCTGCCCCTTACTTGAATCTGTTTGTGTTACTCTTATCTTTTCATTTTCATTTGTTGTTACGGTAAAACTTAATATCATTCCATTTTCTTTTATATCTTCGACCATATACCCATTTTTTAAAATAGGTGTTATAAATCCAGAATCTAATTTATTATTAATTCCTTCAATTTTATCATCAAATTCGTTATCTATGTTCTGCTGACAAGGTTTTGAATTTCTAGTATAAAATTGTATTGTATTCCCACTTACAGTAGTTATAAAACGCTTAAACAAACTAGCATTACTTGATAAATCAAAACTAACCAATAAAACAATAAGAATACATGCTGTTATAACAGCTTTATAACATCTTCTGATTTTAAAATGTTTATTTATCTTATGTTCATTTAGTTCATTACTAAGATTGTTCCATATCATAGCTTTTGCAGTGTCATCTATTTGTATACTTTTTGTACTTACATCTATGTATTTTTTTAGTTTAATATCTAGTTCTTCATACACTTTCTCTTTGTCTTTCATATACCAACTCTCCCTCCAAATTCTGTATTAAAAGTTTTCTTGTTCTATATAATTTAACTTTTGCATTAGGTACAGATATACTTAAAAGTTGAGCAATTTCTCTTATTTTATACCCCTGACTATATAATAATATAACCTCTTTATCAATAATAGGTAAACCTTCAACAAGTTGTGAAACATAAATATCTTCAAATACTTCTTTTATCATATCCTTGTCAGTACTTATATCATCATTGATGGGGGTAATAAATATATTGTTGTGAGCATTATTTTTTTTAACTCTTGTTATTGCAAGATTATAAGTTGATTTTAATACATAATTTCTAAAATGATTTATATCCTTCATCTTTTTAATATTTTTAAATCCTATTCTAAAAGCATCTTGCACAATTTCTTCACAATCTTCTTTATTTTTAATAATTCTATATGCAGTTGAATATACAAGTCTATAATATTTATCAAATAAATATTTATATAAATCTTCATTATCATTATCAATATCAAACATAATGTCACTTCCTTATAGTAATAAGCCATATTTTTCTATAAACAAAGATTATGTTTATTTTCTCATTCATATATATGTTTGTCAAGTTTTCGAAACAACATCAAATATTCAGTAGATACTTCAACTCCCCTATGATTTTCTTTACTTCTTTATCTATAAAAAACCTTCTAATTGTATTAGAAGGTTTTTTAACAATAAAACATATTAAATTAGTGACTTAGATAAATATTATATTTATATCAAAGTACCCGTAAATGATAATTTCAAAATTATCTCTTATTACTTGTTTCTAAATGACTAATAAAATTATATAATAAATCTACTGTTTCTCCCCTTGTCTTTTCTTCATTAATCTTAGTTGTATTATTAATCAATCTATAATATTTGGATAAACTGATATATCCTTTGTCTACATTTGATACACCTTCAATTTCATTAAAAATAGTGGTATATTTAGCTAAATCTTTTTGTCCCATTCCATTTATAATCCATTTACTTAAATCTAATAATGTAACTTTTTTGTCTTTATTAAAATAATTGCCGTCTTCTATTATATTCATATTAACAGCATCATTTATATAATTATAGTATTCATCATCTTTATTAATATCTTTAAAATGAATCTCATTACGAGGATAATTATATCTATACACATCTGGAATATAATTATACTGTTTTGAAAGCGTTAATACTATCCATTTAATTGCATCTTTCTTTGTCAGTTTATTAGTAGGTAAAAATTTATTACTAGTTATCTTTAATAATCCCATCTTATTCATAAGTTCTATTTGTTGTTCATATTTATTTCCTTTTATATCTGTAAAATACTCTACCTCATCATCTTTATATTCATCTCCTATATAATTTAACAACTTACCATCTTTTACATCAATATATGCAAATTTATATGGATTTAATTTATATACAAGAGCTAAATTTTCTAACGGAACTATCACTTTTTCTTTTTGTTCTTTATTTTTGTCTATTAATTGAATTAATTCTTTTTTTATACCAACTTCATCATAAAAAAGTTTAGAAACCTGTTTTTTTGTAAGTTTTATTGTTCCATCTTCTATATCTATATTATAAAACCAATCAAAATTAAATCTAGTAATTTGTTTAGATATAGTATTATATTCGAAAGAAAAACCATTGTCTTCATATTTAATACCATTTATCATCCTTGTGCCTTTTACATGTATTATCTTCTTATTACCTTCATCCTCTCTAGCTTCTATTTTATAGTTATCTTTTTCGATACTCGGAAACATTTTAACTATAATATCTTCTCCTTGTTTCTGTAGGCTTTTTAAATCTACTGTAGCATCATTAGAATCAGCTAATTTATAGTCATAATTAATATAGCTAATATTTAAAATTTTTCCTGTAGTCGCATCTAATACAGAATTAACATACAGATTATTATCTTTATCAACAGTACTAAATGTTAAAGCCCAATATTTACCTTCTATGCCATTATACCATTTTTGATAGAAACTATATTTTATTTTTAACTTTTTATTTATTAATTCACTTACTTTTTCTAAAACTAGTTTTTCCGCTTTTTCTTTTGAAATTACGCCTTCTTCTGGTATTATTTCTTGAGTACCGCTATCATAATCATAACAACATTTTTCTTTTCCATTATATAAATCAGGATATAAGTAAGAATAAACATCTTCTGCTTCGTAAAATCTTTTAGTAATAGAATCAAGCAAACCACTATTTTCTATATCGCAATAATATACTGGTTTTAAGGTCAATTTATTTCTTTTATCTTCATTTTTATTTACACTAATATATTTTAATTTTAGAGCATCTTGTTTCTCAAAAATAACTCTTGCTTCTTTTTCTGATATCTCAGAACTTTTTTTAGTATAATTACAATTATCCCAAATTAATTTAAAACCTGTTAATTTACCTGTAACTCCTGATACAGTTATAGAAATATAATTGTTAGTAAATAATTCATTATGTAGCTTTCTTGCATAAACAAAAGTATAATTATCTCTATTGTGAGGAATGAAACGCTGATTTAAAAGTTCACTAACTTCTATCTCTTCTATTTGATTTTCAATATCTTCATAATTTTCTTGTATATATTCTTTTGCTACTTTTCTTACTTGCTCTTTCGTATATTTTAGTACATCTCCATCATTTTTATCCCAAGTATTAAATACTAATACAGCTCCAGTCTGAGCATCAACTTTAACTTCGATATTACTAGTCTCTGTCTTAAATATTAATGACCAAACTAATTTTAAATATTGGTCATCTACTCTTAATCTAGAATGTTCTAATTTAAAGTCTTTACTTATCTTAAGTTTATTTCTTGCTTTTGCTGTAGCTTCATTAAGTTTTAGCATACTACTATCAGAGTCATTATCCAAGTTAATTTCCTTAGCATATATCCCTTGAGATATAATTAATAAACATAACATTGTTGCAGTTAATCTTTTTACTATACTCTTCATATTTTCCTCCTTATTGGCTTTTTATCACCTTCTTTAATTAGACGAAAAATAATGGTAATAAGTTCCATATTTACATAAATATTATTTAATTAAATGATATTTTCCAATAAGTTTTAATAAATGTACAATATAAAAGACAGGACTTTAGTTTCCTGTCTTTTATTATACAAACTAACTTAGTATGATAACTCTATGCATAAATACTATCTATATCATCATTAGTTATAGTTTCTTTTTCCATTAACATATCTGCAATGGAATCTAGAAAATCTTTATTTTTTTCTAATATTTCTTTAGTACTACCATAAGCTTTCTTAATTTCATTTCTGCATTGTTTTATAATTGTAGAATCATTAATATTTGCTGATTCAGAATTAAATATACCAAAATCATTATCCATTCCATATTTTACAACATAATCTTTAATTAAATTAGAAGCTTTTTCAATATCATTAGTGGCTCCTGTTGTTACACCATCTAATCCAAAAATAATCTCTTCAGCTACTCTTCCTGCAAGTAAAACTTTTATATTGCTGATAATATCTTTTTTACTTTGATACATTCTGTCTTTAGGAATGCTCATACTAAATCCACCAGCACCTCGTGTACTTGGTATAATGGTTACTTTTGATATTATATTATCTGGTAATAATAGTTTTGTCATAAGAGCATGTCCTGCTTCATGATAAGCGGTTATTTTCCTATCTATATCTGTTATGTTACTTCTATCTTTTTTCTCAGCACCTGCAATAACTGTATAAAAAGCTTTGTCTATATGCTTTTTACTAATAGCTTTTTCATTATTATTAGCTGTTATAATAGCAGCTTCATTCATAAGGTTTTCAAGCATTGCTCCACTGAAATAAACAGTATCTTTAGCTATATCATCAATTTTTATAGAATCGTGAAGTGGCTTATTTTTAGCATGTAATGATAGAATTGCTTTTCTAGCATTATAATCAGGTAATCCAATTTCAATTTGTCTATCAAATCTACCAGGACGAAGTAAAGCAGGATCAAGAGTATCTATACGGTTAGTAGCAGCAATTACAACAATTCCTTCATTATCATTAAATCCTGACATTTCTGTAAGAAGTGCATTAAGTGTTTGATCCCTTTCATCATTACTTGCTGAAGCCTTTCCTGCTCTAACTTTACCTATTGCATCTATTTCATCAATAAATATAACAGCTTTTTCACTTTTCTTAGCTTTATTAAATAATTTTCTTATTCTACTAGCACCAACCCCTACATACATCTGTATAAAATCAGAACCACTAACAGCATAAAAAGGTACATTTGCCTCTCCAGCAACTGCTTTTGCCATAAGTGTTTTTCCCGTTCCTGGTGGTCCATATAATAATACTCCTCTAGGCATTCTTGCTCCTAATTCAGAATATTTATCTGGCGTCTTAATAAAATCAATTATATCTTTTACTAACTCTTTTGCCTCATTGTTACCTGCAACATTACTAAATTTTACTACACTATTGTTATTAACATTACGTTTATTAGCATCTACTATTACTTGTTTATTATCACTTGAGCCTTTTCTTACAAACCATAGTATACCTATTAAAACTAGCCCTACCCCTATAGTCTGAAAAGACTTTTGTATAGGAGAAGTATTTCCTAATGTAACTTTAATATCTTTTAATAATAAATATTCTTTAAATCCATCTTTAAGTGGATTGGGAACTTTATAAGTTATTTTATTATCTTTTAGTCTAACATATAGAATATTATCATCAATTATTCTTACCTCATCAATAGAACTTTGATTAATATTTTTTATAAATTCATTATACGACATATCTTTATATTCTTTTTTTACTAATAACCACCCTGAAATACCAATTACTATTAATACAATGCTAATAGCAATAATTAATATCTTCTTATTCTTCACTTATATCACCCTCTAGTTTACATAATATAATAATTATAATCATTTTTTTGAAATAAATCTATTATAATTATTTTGTAATACTGTATATAGCTGGATATTCATACTACGGTATAAGATAAATAAAAAGCACAGATTTTCTGTGCTTTTTATTTATCTTATACTTCTCTCCATGGAGTTTCCCAAGGATTTTCATTATAAATACTAGGATTCTCATCTTGAGTCCACCACTTAGCTTGATACATTTTTCCGTCATATATAACCCTATCCCCACCAGCATATTCTGATTCAGGATCCCAATCATTTACTTCCATTCCATATACTCTTCCTCTTCTTCGAGGATAGTAAGGATATGGATTGTAATAAGGATATCTTCCATAATAATATGGATATGGATTGTAATAAGGATTCCTTCCATAATAAGGATATCTTCTATAGTAATAATATGGATATCTCCTATATGAATATGGATAATAATAAGGTGAACGGAAATATCGTCTTCCTCTTCCTCTGCCGTATCTAGTAGATTCAATTTGATTATACATATATTATCCTTTTTGCTTTTTCTATATTATATGCATTTCACATTCTATAAGTGATGTTTGCTAGTTCAATTAATTACTTACGCAACTTTCCCACATCAATATTAAATTATTTTACATAACTACTTCTTAAAATTGCAATTATTTGTTACAATAAAAATAAATAACATATTTATAAATTGATTAAGTAATTGCAAAACTACATTCAGTTGATTCTTTAATACAATATGGTGGGTTCCCGTTTCAAATAAGAACTACATATTGTATGTAAAGAATTATATTTCCTAGTTTTGCAATTACCTATTATAAATTGATTACAGAAAGGATGTATTGTAGTGGAGCAACAAAATAGTGTAAATAAACGTATACAATTATTACGACAAGAAATGGAAAAAGAAGGATTATTAGCTTATATTATACCTAGTGCAGACCCCCATCAAAGTGAATATGTAGCAGAACATTATAAAAGTAGAGCCTTTATTTCAGGATTTACTGGTTCTATGGGAACAGTTATTATAACATTAACCAAAAGCTGTTTATGGACAGATGGTCGCTATTTTATTCAAGCAGCTAACCAAATTAGTGATAGCGAAGTAGAACTTTTTAAAATGGCTGAACCAGGTGTACCTACATATCAAGAATGGTTAAAAGAAAATATATTATCTGGTGAGCGTATTGGATTTGATCAGAGGTTATTCTCAGTTAATGATATAAAAACACTAAAAAATATTATTAATAATGAAGAGGTAGAATTTGTAGGAGATAACGATTTAATTAATAGAATATGGCTTGATAGACCTTCTCTACCAAAAGAAAAAATATTTTATCATGATGTTAAGTACACAGGCTTAACCTCTTCAGAAAAAATTGATGTTGTTAGAAAAAAACTAGAAAAAAATGATTCTAATGTATATTTACTTAGTTCTTTAAATGATATTGCGTGGTTATTTAATATCCGAGGAAACGATATTGCTTATACCCCTATTGCTTATGCATATGCAATAATATCTATGCATCAAGCTTTATTATACATAGACTTAGAAAAAGTACCTCAAGACGTTAGAAAAAAACTAGAAGATCAAAGTATTGAGATAAAACCTTATAACAGTGTTTTTGAAGATATTACTAATTTAACTAAAAATTGTTCTGTTTTATATGACCCTACTAAACTTAATTACGGGTTAAAAGCAATGATACATTCATCTAGTAAAATTATTGAAGTTGATGAACCTACTGCTTTTATAAAAGCTCAATTAAATAAAACAGAAATAACAAATTTAAAAAAGTGTCAAATAAATGACGGTGTTGCTTGTGTTAAATTTTTATATTGGTTAAATAATTCTGTTAAACAAGGTAATATAACAGAGACTATAGCGGCAGAAAAATTAACAAGTTTTAGACAGCAATTACCTCTTTATATTGAAGATAGCTTTGGAACTATACCTGCATATCAAGAAAATGCAGCAATGATGCATTATAATCCATACGAAGCTACTCCTAAAGTATTAGAACCAAGGGGATTATTTTTGATTGATTCTGGTGGACAATATTATAATGGTACTACCGATATAACCCGTACTATAGTTTTGGGTGAACTTACAGAAGAAGAACGCCATGATTTTACTTTAGTTGTCAAATCACATATTGCACTAAACCTTTTAATATTCTTACATGGTTCTACAGGCTCTAATCTTGATGCTATTGCTAGACAAACTATTTGGCAAGAAGGAATGGATTATAAATGCGGTACAGGACATTCCGTTGGTTATTTACTAGGAGTACATGAAGGTCCAGCTCGTATTAGACGAGGAACAAATGATGTTATTCTTGAAGAAGGTATGTATTTAACAAATGAACCAGGTATTTATAAAGAAAATAAACATGGAATCCGTATAGAAAATGATATATTAGTAAAAGAAGTAATGAATACTAGTGATGGTAGATTTATGTCATTTGATGTTATATCTTATTGTCCTATAGATTTAAAAGGAATTGATGCATCTATGCTAACTAGTGCTGAAAAAAAATGGTTAAATGAATATCATCAAGAAGTCTATAATAAGTTATCTCCTTATCTTACTAAAGAGGAATGCTCATGGTTACAAACTAATACAACGGCTATATAATATTGTTGCAAAGTTTCAATAGATAAGTACATAACCTTAATAGTTATTATGTTTGAGTTACCAAGATATACATGTAGAATTCTATTTAAAAATAATTTATAATATCCCTATCAATAAAATTGCTAGATGGGGAGGTTATAAATTTGAAGAAGATGAAAAAAACTATAATTATTTGTTTTGTATCTTTTTTTATAATTAATACTGTTGCTTATGCAGCAAATATTGACATATATAGTGGAATAATTAATAGTATTGTAGCTGTTAAAAACGCAGTACTAAAAACAGATTCTGGTATGTCAAAAAATACAAACGAAGCTATTGCTAAACTTGATAATTATTTAAAAGATTATAAATTAGATATAAAAACAGAACTAGAGTCATATAAAAAGTCAAAAGCAAATGACGCTAATAAACAAGTTAACGATAAAGTTGATGAAACTATAAAAAAATTGGAAACTGATAAATCTAAACTTATTGCTGATTATAAAAAAGAAATTGATACCCAAATAGAATCAGAATTAGAAAAAGAATTACAAAAGTTAGAAAAACATTATAACTAGACTAAAGCTAAGCTTTAGTCTAGTTTTTTTAGTTTGTAAATATTAGTTATACATAAATGTGTTATTATACGTCTAATCCAGACTTAATTATTTCATGTACTTTTGTTGCCAGCTGATCTTGCTCTTCTTTTGATAAATTTTCCATATAAATTGGTGGATGAACAATAATATTAACATTATTTTTTCTAATTCTATTCTTTTCTTCTAAAATTTTATAAGAACCATTGATAGTAATAGGTACTATTGGTACACCTGATTTAGTAGCTAGTTTCAGACTACCTTTTTTAAATTCTCCAATACTACTACTTTTACTTCTAGTGCCCTCTGGAAAAACCACTAGATTATGACCTTCTTTTAAATAATTAATACCCTTTAAAATAATTTTCAAAGACTGTCTTGGGTCTTTTCTATCTAAAAAAAGACACCCCAACTTTTTCATCCATCCATTGACAATTGGTAATTTTTCAAGTTCTACTTTTGCAACAAATCCTTTTAACTTTGGTATATACCCAAGTAGTATAGGAACATCAAAATTTCCTTGATGATTTGATACAAATAAAACATTTCTTTCTGGAATATTTTCTAGCCCTTTAACTGTTACGTTACTGCCAGTTAATTTAACCATCTTTTTTGCCCAACTTGTTACTGTCTTATATAATATTTCTGATTGTTTCTCTTTATTCCCTATTTTACCTAAATACCAATATCTTATCCTACTAAAAAAAGTTAATAAAAGATAAAACCAAAAAGCAATAAACCAAAAGATTGTCCTCATGTAGTCCCTCCATTCTGCGTTTATCCATTATATCATACTTTAATGTATGAAACTACATATTACTTTATACTTTTCTTTTATTGTTATTACTTTTCACCCTACTTAAAATATCTTTCTGACCCTTTTAATACTAATTTTGGTGTTAATGTTAATCTTTGAGATGCAGAAATATTTTTTGTTGGATTCACTTCAATTTTTTCTCTTAAAATTTCCATGGCTATTCTTCCCATTTTAAATGTAGGTCTTGATACAACACTTATGTTTAAATCTAATATGTTTAAATCTTCTATCTCATCAAATCCAAGTACAGCTATATCTTCAGGTACCCTTATATTTGCATGACCCAATGCTTTTAGGCATCCTAGCGTCATCATATTGTTTGAGGCAAAAATAGCTGTTGGCGGAACTTCCATTTTTAATAAATTCTTAGTTATATCATACCCACTTTCCATTTTGAAATCTCCAAATACGATATATTCATCTTTAATAGGGATATTGTATTTTAATAAAGCTTTTTTATATCCCCTTAATCTATCTCTCCCAGGCTTTGAAGTAGTAGGCCCTGCAATAATAGCTATCTTTTTATGTCCTGCCTTAATTAAGGCTTCTGTTCCATCAAATGAACCTTTTATATTATCTACAAATACTCCATCAAATGAGGAATGCTTAACATCCCTATCTACAAGGACAATAGGTATACCTAACCCTTCTAAAAGAGTTAAATATTCACTGTTATATTTATTATCCTCAGACGTAGGAGTAATAATTAAACCACGTATCCTCTGTTCTTTTAACATTTTTAAATATTTTATTTCTTTGTCTAGTAAGTTTTCATTTGTATCACATAAGATAATGTTTAAATCATTCTTATCTGCTACGACACTTATTCCCTTTACTACTTCCGAAAAAAACGGATTGCTTAGATCGGGTACCATTACACCTATAATATTTGTTTGACACTTTGACAAACTTCTTGCAATAGCATTAGGAACATAATTCATTTCCTTTATTGTATCTAATATTATTTTTCTTGTTTCATCTTTAACATAACCATTATTATTAAGTACCCGTGATACTGTTGTAGATGATACATTCGCTTTGTTAGCAATATCTTTAATCGTTACATTAGCCATATTTTCACCTTCTTATATGTATTTTGAAGATATCTAAAAATATAGCCCATTATTAGTTCTTCAAATATAATTTAATATATCATCTTCTTCTATTAGTACGTCTTACATTCATTCTAAATTCAATCTTATTAACAACAAATAAAGTAAATATAACAAGTACTGTCACAACTAAACTTATTTTATATAATCCTGCACCCAAAGCTAATCCTAGCATAGCACTTGTCCATAAACTTGCAGCAGTTGTCAATCCTTTAACCGAAGCACCTTCTTTAATTATAGTACCTGCCCCTAGAAATCCAATTCCACTTATTACATAGGAGCCCATTCGTCCAGGGTCCATTGTAGTAGAATTTCCAAAAGTTGCAAATATCTCATAATTTATTAACATAGCCAAACAAGAACCTAAAGATACAATTATGTGCGTTCTAAATCCGGCAGGTCTATTAGTGCTTTCTCTTTCATATCCTATAACCGCACCCACTAAATAAGATAAAACTATACGAATTATACTTTCATCAACTGGTAATTGTATCATAAAATCCTCCAAATCTATAATGTCAATCTAATAAGCACAACCACAAACTAATAATGCACTAGAAAATTTAGTATATTCTCCAGTCCTTACTATAACTTTACACTCTTTACTCATTTCTTTAAATCTTGAATGAGGAACATGCTCTACATCCATATTCTTAAAAATTCTTTCATGCTCCTTACTCATATCTGGACTTATACTTTTTACTTCTTCTGCTACATAAACTTTTTCAACCTCTAAATCTTCCATTATAGCTTCTATAACATCTACAAAACTAGGTACCCCTGGTTTTATTGCTAATTCAATTCGTTGTTCTTCTTTTGGAATTGGTAATCCCGCATCGCAAACTATTATTGTATCATAATGTCCCAAACTACTAAGTGCCTTATTTAATTCTTTATGTAATATTCTATCTTTCTTCACAAGCTTTCATCCTTTCTATTACTCTTCTGGTAATAATTTTCTAGATGCACCAATACGGCTGGCACCTGCTCCAATTATCTCTAGTGCTGTTTTATGGTCTCTTACTCCACCTGATGCTTTAACACCCATTTCAGCTCCTACTGTTTCTCTCATTAATCGAATATCTTCAACTGTAGCACCACCTGAATTAAAACTTGTAGAGGTTTTAACAAAATCAGCTCCTGCTTTTTTACATATTTCACATGCCTTCACTATTTCTTCTTTCTCTAGCAAACAATTCTCTAAAATGACTTTAGACAAAACTTTGTATTCTTTACATTTATCAACAACTGCTTTTATATCACATTCTACTAAACCATAATTTTTTTCTTTCATAGCACCTATATTAAGTACCATATCTATTTCTACAGCTCCATTTTGTATTGCATCCTCTGTTTCAAAAACCTTTACTTTAGTTGTATTTGCTCCTAAAGGAAAACCAACTACAGTACATACATTAATATCTGTATCTTTTAAAATATCTGCGACCATCTTTACATGTGTAGGGTTAACACAAACTGATGCAAACTTATATTTCATCGCATCTTCACACAATTTCTTAATATCACTTGTTTTAGACTCTGGTTTTAATAATGTATAATCTATTATTGATTGAACATTCATCTTCTTAATCCTCCAAATTATATTTTTTTAATAAGTATATGCGGAAGGGTCACTTATAATAGTACTAAGTTTAATTGCCTTCCGCTTTTATGTAACAATATTATAATTTATTTAAATATTATTCGCTTAGTAATTCTTTTGCTTCTTTTGCAATGTCCGCTACAGCTTGTTCAGGAGTATAATTATCTACTAAAATACATTTTTGAATAGCATCCATAATTGTTACAAAGTGAATTTCAGTAAATTTATCATGAAATGGACGAGGTATATCTGTATATTCAAGTTGATCTATAGCTGTTTGAGCATTTGGATTTTCTTTTAAATAATTTTTAAAATCATCACTTTCTATAGAAGATTTACGTGCTGGCAGATATCCTGTACCTTTTGCCCATTTAGCTACATTTTCAGTATTTGTAAGAAACTCTACAAATTTCCAAGCAGCCTCTTCTTCTTCTTTAGGATGTCCACTCATCATAATAACATTTGCTCCACCTGTAGGAACACCGTATCTACTGTCTTTTGGTAAAAACGCAGTTCCTACTTCAAATTCGCATGTATCTTGATGTAATCTTAAAGCTCCTGTACTATCAGAAATCATAGATACGATTCCAGCTGCAAAATCATTTCTTGCAACCTCAAATGAATTGTACTCTTTACCTGGTGGTATTTTCATAGAACCATCTTTTATCATATCTTTCCAAAAATATAAAGGCTTTGTTCCTATTTCATTATCGAAACCAATACCTGTTTCATCTTCATTAAAAATCCTACCATCATTTTGCATAATCATTCCTTCATAGAACCATGTATCAATTGGTACTGAATATCCCCATCTTTTTTCTGGGATAGAAAGTTTTTTTGCAAATTCTTTTAATTCATCCCAAGTTTTAGGAGGATTTTCTGGATCTAATCCTACTTCTTTGAATTGATCTTTGTTATAATAGAATAATGGAGTACTTCTATTAAATGGTAAAGAAACAATCCTATCATCAACATAAGAGAATGACATAAGTCCTTCAACAAAATCATTAAGATCAATATTATTTTTATTAATATATGGTTTCATATCTGCTAAAGCACCGGCTTCATCAAACAATTTAATCCTTGACATTTCTAATTGAGCTATATGAGGTACATCTCCTGACGCAACTGCTGCTTGAAGTTTGGCACCCATATCATAATAGTTTCCTTGGAATAATACTTCTACAATCACTTCATCTTGACTATTATTGAAATCATCAATGATAGATTGTTGTACTTCTCCCATACCACCTCTCATGCTAGACCAAAATTTTACTGTTACTGGATCTTTTTTAACTGTCTGTTGATTTTCTTTATTATTATTATTTGTTGAGTTATTTGAACTATCTTTTTTATTACCACCTGAACAACCTACCAATAATGAAATAACCATTACCGCTATAAATAATATTTTTGCTTTTCTCATAATTATCTTCTCCTTTTATTTGATAATTTCTTTGATAGCTTTTCCTTGAACATCATTCATAGTAATACCTAAAATTTCTGCAAATGTTGGAGCTTCATCTAAAACACTATGTAGTCCTACCACTATTCCTTCTTTGATTCTAGGTCCACAAGCTATAAAAGCTGGTTGAGCCCCTTTATGTGGAAGATGTCCATGTGATGCTTTAGAGAACTTATAATCACTATTATCCGGTTTCCTAATCACCTCCCCTGTACATTGGTTATGAAATGACGTACCATTAGTTCCTTCTAAAATATAGTCAAAAGGTCCTGTAACCTGATACTTCTTATCAGCTTCTTCTTTAGTAATTATCTGCTCAATTCCCAACTCTGGTCGTCTTTGCATTTCTTCTAACAAACGAAAAACCTTCTCTTTAACCTCTTTATTTGTTGGATCTTTTAAAACAACTTGAGATGATAAAGATGCTGAATGACAATAAGCATCATAGGAAATGACATTTCCTTCTTCATCTAGTTTAATTAAATCATTTTCTGCAAAAATTATATTTGGACAAATAACTTGATTAACTTCTAAATGTCCATGATCACCCAATACAACAAAATTAGTATCTTCAAATACACCTGCATCTTTTGTAGCTTGTACTATTCTTCCAAACCACTTATCATTATCTTCTAAAGCTTTATTTACCTGTTCATTATGTAAACCATGTGCATGTCTTGTATGATCTAAATGAGCAAGATGTATAAACATAACATCTGGTTTATAAGTTTTTATAATATCTTCTGAACAACAAATTCCAAATTCGTCTAAATAAGGCTGTGTTTTCCATCTAAGGTGATGTCTATGTTTTTCAAAAATAGTATCCATTAATATCTTTGATGAACTATTTTCAAATACTGGTCTTGGGTCATCATCAGGTTTTTCTGCCCATATTTCTGTCATTAAATAATCAACATTCTTACATCCTCCCATAACAGGCCATAGGACAACACTCGTAGATAACCCATTTTTCTTTGCTACATCAATTAAAGTGTCTACCTTAATATCTTTATGGTACCAATACCAATCTGGATGGTCATTTCCTACTTCCACTTTTTCATTGTGACATATACCATGAAATTTTGGATTTACACCTGTTATTATTGATGCATGAGCTGGATATGTAAGTGATGGATATATAGTACGCATTCCCTCTGCATAAGAACCTTTTTCAAAAAGCATCTTAAGATTGGGTAGTGTTCTGATATACTCTATTTCCTCATGAAATAATGAATCAACTGATAAAACTATAAGTTTTTTACTCAACTTTTTCACTTCCTTTTAAATTATTCATTGATCTTGTAAACTATTTTATTCCTGAATACACAAAAGCTTTTCTAATTTGTTTACTAGCTAACAAGTATATAATAAGAACTGGTGCAATAAGTATTACATTGGCTCCCATAACAAAGTTCCACATAGTCTCTCCCTCTAGTCCACTCATCATGGTAACACCAATTGGAAGAGTCCTAAATTCATCTCTTGTAGTCATAACAAGTGGCCAGAAGTATGAGTTCCAAGTAGCAATGAAACTTAATAAACCAATTGTAACGATTGCAGGTTTAGCCATTGGCATCATTATTCTCCAAATAATTTTTAGTTCTCCAGCATCATCAAGTCTAGCAGCCTCTATTATTTCCTCAGGAACTTTCATAAAATATTGTCGTAATAAGAATATTCCAAACGCATTAGCAATAAAAGGTGCAACAAGAGGAATATATGTAGAAAATAATTTCAATTTACTAAACATCATATAAATTGGAATAAATGTTACTTGTTGTGGAATCATAAATCCCATTAAAACTATACCAAATAAAACATTTTTCCCTTTAAACTTATATCTTGCAAAAGCATATGCCGCTGGTATAATAACTAAGAATTGTAATATCAATACAGATAAACTAACAATTAGCGAGTTTTTGGTATATAACCCAAATGGTATTGATTTCCATACTTGTGCATAGTTCTCCCATTGAATAATTTTAGGCCACAATGTAGGAGGAAACACCTTAGTCTCTTGAATAGTTTTTAATGACGTAACAACCATCCAATAGAATGGAAAAGCCATAATTACTACAATTAATAGTTTTACTAAATTTTGTAATCCGTTAGAAATATAATTGATTAATTTTTTATTACTATTCACTTTCTTACCCCCCTCTTATTTATAATGTACTTTTTTACTCAAGCATTTAAAATATACAAATGTTAAAATCCCAACAAATAATAGTAAAACTACACCCGCCGCAGAAGCTCTTCCAAGCTTAGCATATTTAAATGCATATTCGTATATGTAATACACTAATGTATTTGTTGAATTTACAGGTCCACCTTGTGTCATTAAGTTAACTGTCTCAAATACTCTAAATGATCCTATTGTAGCAATAATAGTAGTAAAGAATAAAGTAGGTGATATCATTGGAATTGTTATCCTTAAAAGTACTCTATACTTTGGTGTATCATCCAATTCAGCTGCTTCATAAATACTTTTTGGAATTGTATTAAGTGCAGCTAATATTAGTAGTGTAAAATATCCTGTTGTCTTCCATACCATTACTAATACTAGTGATATTAATGCTGTTTTAGGACTAGCTAAAAAAGAAAACCTTGGTAAACCAATACTAGTTAAAATAGAATTTATAAATCCTATCTGAGGGTCCATTAACCACATAAATACCATTGAAACTGCAACTAAAGATGTAATATGTGGTGTAAATATAGCTGCTTGTGTAAGCTGGTTGATTTTACTATTTTTATTTGAATTAATCCATACAGCAACTAAAACTGCAAGAACCATTACAACAGCAACTAGTATAAAACTATATAAAACTGTATTAATGACTACTTTTCCAAAATCGGGTGAAGAAAAGAGATACTTATAGTTATCAAGACCTACAAACTTCTTTTTAGCACTTATAATACTGCCTTTTAACATACTAGCATGAATTAAATAAAATATAGGATATACAGTAAATATACATAAAAGTATAATTGCAGGAGCAACTAATAAATAACCTTTTATACTAGTACGAAATGATTGTCTATCCTTTTGTTTTTCAATGGATGCCATTTGTACTCCTCCTTATTTATGATACATATTTGCAAGTTCTTTTTTTATTTTATCACTTAAAACTGTACGTTGTGATTGTTCATCAAACATAAATATATTTTTATATTTAATTCCTAGTATAATATTCTCTTCTTCTATATCATCAGCCTTTTTTACCATTACCATTCCGTATTTTGTATCAATCGAATATATAACTTCAGAACCTAATTGTTCTTTTGTAATTACTCTACCTTTTATTAAGAACATCTCATCTTTGTCTTGTGGAAAGAATTCTATTTTCTCAGGTCTAAATCCAATTTTATAATCATTAGTCAACACACCATCAAAAACATTCATTGGAGGTGTTCCTATAAATTGTGATGTAAATACATTCTGAGGATTATGGTACATTTCCTTAGGAGTTGATCTTTGCATAATAACTCCTTTATTCATTAAAACAATATTATCTCCCATAGACATTGCCTCTACTTGATCATGGGTTACATATACAAATGTTGTTCCTAGTTTTTTATGCAACTGAATTAATTCTACTCTCATCTGTGCTCTTAATTTAGCATCAAGGTTAGAAAGAGGTTCATCCATTAGAAATACTTTTGGTTTTTTTACCATAGCCCTTGCCAAAGCAACTCTTTGTCTCTGCCCCCCTGATAATGATGAAGGCTTTCTATCAAGATATTTCTCAAGCCCTACAATTTCGCTTATTTCACCTATTGTTTTATCTCGTTCTGACTTTGGAACTTTTTTATTCACTAGACCGAACTCAATGTTTTTTCTAACTGTCATAGTAGGGTATAGTGCATAATTTTGGAAAACCATTGCTATACCTCTTTTTCCTGGAGGTGTTTCAACAACATCTTTATCATCAATATATATATTTCCTGAAGTAGGAGTCTCAAGTCCTGCTATCATTCTTAATGTGGTTGATTTACCACACCCAGATGGACCAACTAAAACTGTAAATGAACCATCATCAATAGTTAAATTCAAATCAGGTATAATTACATCTTTCCCAAATGATTTTTTTATGTTTTTTAATTTAATTGAACCCATTGTTTTCCTCCTTAAAGTCTTACCTTATTTAGTATTTAATAATGTTTCAATTTCATCTTTATAAGCCATTGATACTGCCGTCCCCATTCTAGTAACGGATATTGCTGCTGCTGCATTAGCAAAAATAGCTGCTTGTTCAATATTCTTACCTTCTGCTAAAGCAGTTGCTAAAGCACCATTAAAAGCATCTCCTGCTCCTGTAGTATCTATAGCATTAACTTTTAAACTCTCCACCCATATTTCAGAATCTTTTGTAGCAATTAAAGCCCCTTTACTTCCCATTGTAATAATAACATTGTGGGCACCTTTTCTTTTCAAAATTTTAGCAGATTCCTTTGCATCCTCTAACGTCTCAACTTTTATGCCTGTTAAAGCAGCAGCTTCTGTTTCATTAGGTGTTAAGATATAAACTTTTTTTAAAAGTCCATCTGGAATCTCTTGTATTGGTGCTGGATTTAATATTACAGGTATGTCCTTATTATAAGCTATGTCGATAGCTTGTGTAACCGCATCCATATTTGTTTCAAGTTGTGTTAAAAAAACATCTGAGGATTCAATAACCTCTTTAGTCTTTTCAATATTTTCTTTTGTTAAATTACCACATGCTCCTAAAGTAACCAATATTTTATTATCGCTAGTGTTTTCATCAACCATAATCAAAGCTGTGCCTGTTTCTTTTTCTTCGTCTCTAAATACGTATGTTAAATTCATTTTTTCTTTTAAAAAATTATTACAAGCTATATCTCCAAAGACATCTTGCCCTATTTTAGTAATCATAGTAACATCAGACCCTGATCTTTGAGCTGATACACCTTGATTAGAGCCTTTCCCTCCTGGTCCCATTTTAAACAAAGAACCTTTTACTGTTTCTCCAACTACAGGCAAGTGAGGAGTTCTTGCCATTAAATCTACAACAAAACTACCCATAACAGCTACTTTTGGTTTTATCATTAAAAAACCTCCTTATGTGTAACCGATACCATAATTAAGTTAAAAAAAATTTATAAAACCTTGGAATTTATTGGATTAATATTTAATTAATTATGCATTATATGTTATCGGTTCCATGTTTTCCTGTCTTTATTCTATTACATCATTTTTAATATGTCAATAGTTTTTGCGCTTTTTTTACATTTTTTTTACTTATTTTCTATATTTATTCGTCAATTTCGTCATAAAACATAGTTGTAAAGTCTATTTTTATAAAAAACATCCTATGTTATTACTTTTTTTACTAGTATATATAGCATTTCTTCCAAAACCTTCAACCCTTGAAATTATATTTTTCAGACCCTTTTAATAATAGTTTTGGTGATAAAATTAATCTTTTAGTTGGGGAATCATCGCTAGACTCTTTATTGATTTTCTCCAATAAAATTTTCATTGCCAATTTACCCATTTCATGTGTAGGCCTTGATATAACACTTATATTCAAATCTAAAATATTAAAGATTTCTATTTCATCAAATCCTATTAGAGCTATATCCTCTGGTATTTTAAGATTCAATCTTCTTAAAGCTTTCACGCACCCTAATGTCATCAAGTTATTAGAGGAAAATATTGCAGTTGGTGGTACTTCCATTTCCATCAGTTTCATTGTTAATTCATATCCGCTTTGTAACTTGAAATTACCATGCATTATATACTTATCTTTGATAGGAATATCGTAACTATTTAAAGCTTTTTTATAACCTACCAATCTATCTCTACCAGGTTTTGAAGTATTAGGTCCTGCGATAATAGCTATATATTTATGTCCTGATTTAATCAAAGCTTCTGTTCCCTCATGAGCCCCTTTAACATTATCAATAAAAACTCCATCAAAAGAAGAGTGCTTTACATCTCTGTCAACTAATACAATAGGTATACCTAAATCTTCTAGAAGACTTAAATACATGCTATTGTACTTATTTTCTTCAGATGTGGGGGTAATAATTAAGCCTCTTATCCTTTGTTCCTTCAACATCTTTAAATATTTTATCTCTTTTTCTAGGAAATTTTCATTAGAATCGCATAAAATAATGTTTAAATCATTTTCATCTGCAACATTACTTATACCTTGAACAACCTCAGTAAAGAATGGGTTATTTAAATCAGGAACCATAACCCCTATAATATTTGTTTTATTAATAGATAAGCTTCTTGCTACGGCGTTAGGAACATAATTCAACTCTTTTATTGCATTTAATATTTTCTTTTTAGTTGTATCTTTGACATAACCTGAATTGTTTAATACACGAGAAACTGTCGTGGATGATACATTTGCTCTCATAGCTATATCTCTAATTGTAATATTTCCCATACGTCACCCTTCTCAACCATAATATTGTTTTTACTTCGTATTATTTTATTATTTTTAATTTAACATCTTGCTACAAAAAAGTCAAATTACTATTGCTTATTATTAGATTAAGAATAAGTATTTTTAATTCCATATGTTCCATCTATTGGATCTTTAAAGTATTCTATCTTTGGAGGTTTTATAGTAAAGATAATAAAAATAAAGAATAGAACTGAAAGTATTAGTATACCTATACTTCTTAAGTTTCTATTCTCTTTTGTTTTTGTTATTAGCAAATAACTAACTATTTGTGATATTATAGCTCCTAAAATGAATGTAGTAATATGTAAACAAAATTCACTTTCCCCAATGCACAATTCATACAATTCTATTAATCCAAATGTAACAAGGAAGAAGGTAAGTATTGAGATAGCCTTTGAAAAAATAAAATTATTAGCATCATCTTTTACAAATGGATATTCTATAATGCTATATATTAATGCAGGAAAAAAAGCAATCTTCCAATGCTCCCATTTGCTTTCATTAACAGGAGCAAATAAACCCACAATAGTATTATTACCACTTATTTCATAAAGCTCATGGAAAAGAAAACCTAATGCTATTATAATAATAATTCCAACAAACTCTGATATTAATAACTTATTATTACACTTCATCTTATCACATCTTATTATTGTATTAGTATATTTTATTGGAGTACTTTACCTAATATTACCTAAGAAATTATGTTTATACTATTTATAGAATATTATTATTGTTTTTTTCCTTTATAATTATTCATTTGTCATTTATTTATCTTGTTGTAATAATATTGGTGATGATACTTGCTTTAATACTATTATTCCATCATATTGTTCTTTTGGTATAAATTGCATTGCATTTGTTCTTATAGTTTCATATGATAACCCATCTTCACTGGCATATTGTTTAGAAAACATCCACTTATTAAATTTATTTTCTTTTGTGTGTTTAGATAAATCAACAAAAGTATTTTCATAACCACTTCTATTAATAATTTCCTCTAAACTACCTTCTGGTACTTCTGGTATTTCAAAATCTTTTACAGTATTAATACTAGTTGCCCTACCACTTTTCATGTAAAATCCTAGAACATAAATATCATCTTCTAGATTTTCACTTAATATTTCTCCCATACTCTTGAAACTATTAACCCATTCATCTTTTTCAAGAGTAAGCATTTTTGATGTATTCCTAGTTAAGTGATCATTATGTGCCCATAAAATAATTTTTTTGTCTGGATTAACTGTTAAATACCACTCTACATTTTCAGCCATAATTACATCTCTTAGATTATAACTTTCTACAGTATTAACCATGCTCATTTTGACTATAGTCATACGTTTATCAAGTGTTCTAATAGCGCAATCTACTAAATTTTTATTTTCTGGATAAACGTTTTCTAGTGCGTTTCTATTATCTTTTATATATTTGATTAGTTCATTATAGGGCTTCTGATATTTATCAATAATTTTCTGATACTCATTTATATGTCCAACTGTTTCAAATCCATATTTATTCAAAAGAGTATAATAGCTTTGAAGAAAACCAATTTCCATTTGACTATATTCTTCAGCTTTTTTTTCATCTACTTTTGCTAGCCATTGTGTCATATAATCAATAAAATACATTGATGTAAATTGCATATCGTATCCAAAAAGTTCTAAAGGTTGTTCTGTTTCTTTTTGCTCTTTTATGTAGTCAAATAATTTAAGTGTTTCTTCTGAATGCCATACTGGTAAAGTACTGTTTTCCATCATTTGTCTAGGTGTTAACTCATTGTTATTCATTACCATTGCGCATTCACCAAGACCTGATTCAAATCCTATTGCATCATATCCTAGTTCTTCATGTAGATACTTAATTATCTTAGTTTTTATTGTTCTATATTCTGAAACTCTATGAAAATTTTCCCCTAAAGAAACTACTCTTTTGTTTTTTAACAATGGTTTTAAAAATTCTAAGTCACTATAATCATCAGAATCTAAAGATTTAATTTCATAAGTATTTTTTTCATACCATTGTTCACTAGTTTGTATTTTATCACATCCTACTATTCCTATTGCTAATATTAATATTAGTATAATTGAAAGTTTTCGTTTTAACATAATCTTATCCTCCTAGTATTAAATCAAGGCTTAATTAATAAATATCTTAATAAACCTAATTATTATATATGTTATTGATTATGTTAATATTGTAACTTTTTAGTTATAGATTCTCCATCGTTATAACTTACAATATGTGGTTACAACTTACATTATTGTAATGTTTACTATAATAGTTTAAAGCTGATTAATCATCAACTCTTTCATAACTCACAAAAAAATAACTAGTAGTTTCTTTTATATCAGTATCTCCTATTATATTTGCTGAATTATCATTTCCGTTAATTTTACATTTATAAGTTATCCCCATCTGATTTAATATTTCCATAAGTAATCCATAAGAAGAAGGAGAATCAATATGGTCATTTCCTAAACCAATCATTTGTCTAACATCAGAATTATTTATTATTTCTCTTGTAAGTTTATCTTTTTCATTAGCTTGCTCAAGTGTTAAATAATGAGAAAAATCTATAGAAGCTATTAAAAGTATATCTTTATCTTTTATTTCTTTAACAACATCTTGTGCCACTTCTAATATCCCATCTAAATTTCTTGTTTCTCCTATTATTATTGGTACAACTTCTGCACTAGGAAAATAATATCGTATATAATTCATATGTAATCCTACTGAATGTTCCTTTTCAAATACATCTTTTTCTGATAAATACATGATAGGATTTTTAGCTAAATTATAAATAATATTTGAATTACTATTAATTACTCCTGATCTAGTATTAAAATCAAAATTACCAACCTGAAATCTTGGTCCTGTTCCAGGATGATTTGGTCCTATTATAATAACTATATCTGGGTCTTTTTGTTCAGCAACTGTCTTATAAAAAGAAGCAATATATTTACATGCTACATCATGATGAGGAATAATACCAGCTATAATATTACTGCTATCAAATTTACTGCTCTTTCCAATTGAATTATAAAAAGTCTTTTTTCTTATAAAGTCAGTACTATCTAATGTAGGTGGCCTCTCTTTTTTAGTTTGATCTTTTACAGCTATTATTTCTTCATCTTTAATTACTTTATTTTCATCTATTTCGATTTTTTTATCCGCCACGTTAGATTTATAATTACAACCAGACAAAATAATTATTATTGCCATAATTACCATATACAATCGTCTCATTATTTTCATTCTCCAAAACCATTTATTTTAACTTGTGCTTCATCGCTATAAGAAATATTATAGAAAGTATTATCTCTAATAACTACTGGTTCTGATTTATATTCTCCTGGTAAAATAGCTCTTGCTTTATAAGTAACTTCAAAATTATAACTATCTGCCTCTTTTGAACCATATATATATGCATGAAGTTTTGTTTGTTTATCTTTGTTCTCACCCCATACGAAAGATCTATCATCATGATCTATAATTTTTTCATTACCTAAATACGCCAATCCTGCTGGTAGAATATCTTCCATTATAAATGAAGATAACCTATTATCAAGTACATTTACTTTAATATGAACTGTTACAATTTCTCCTTGTTTTATTTTTGATGACTTATTATCTGTTGTATACCATTTTTCTATAGAATATTTATCTGTTTTATTAATATCTTTTACCGTTCCAATATAGTCTTTTATTACTCTAACATTTCCTTCAATATTACTAAATCTAATACTATTAGCTTCTTTTGGTGTTAAATCTAAAGAATAATTATCTGTTATTCCTAAACTCACTTTTTCTTTTTTTCCATTTAAATCAAATTGGAATCCACACTTATTCTTTTTAGGTTTTATTTTCTGCAAATAATATAACTGCTGAGTAATCGTAGTATCTTTAACATCACTATTAATTTGTAAATATGCATGCATACCCTTTGCATCATCTATTAAATCTAATTTAATTGCTGCTAACATCATCAAAGCAGTATATTTATTGTCAAATTCTATATATAATAATTCTTGCTTTTTCTTCAAATAATTTTTCTTAATATCATTGTATAGTGCTTTTCCCTTTTGTAATTCTCCGCTTTCTATTAAAGTTAGCATCATATACATTTTTTCTATACTTATTTTTTGGCTATTTATTTCATTATATAATGATTCAATATTTAATAGCACAGGTTCCCCTAACATACTAAGTCCCCATAAAGCTGCAATGTTTTCTATTTTTGTAGTGTTATTGTTTTTGGCTTGTTTTAATAATCCTTGTTTTAACTTTTCAATATCTTGAATATATCCAATAGAAATGAGATTAGCTGTTATCTCTGCACTAGAATTACCATAAACAAAGTCTCTATATAAGCCATTATATGATATATAATCCTTAAACACATCTTTATCTTGTTTATAATTTTTATTATATTTTTTGTTTAACTCTTCCCCAGCCATATAAGAAGCTATTTGATATTCACTTCTTTTTCCAATTTTATTACTATATATATTTAACAATTCATAATAATGATCACTTGCTTCTTTGTTAAAAAAGTCTAGGTGTACATATTGATTATTGCTTATAATTTTCATGTCGTTTGTTAAATTTTCCTTCTTTATAACATCAAAATAATGCAAAGTATCTGTAATATTTACCTCAAATTGTTCTCCGTCTTTATACTTACCCATAGTTGCTGAAATAGTAATTTTATGTTTACCTTTTTCAAGTTTACCTATAGGAATATTAATATACTCATGACCTTTTCCTGTTTTATTTAATTTTATTATTTCTTTATTTTCTTTTTCTATAACACAAGAAAAATCTACACTATCATCTTTGTTAAGCTTTTCTCCAGCTGTTTTAACAGTTGCTTCTATTAAATCTCCTTCTAAGTAACTATCATTAATAATGGTAGAAATAAAAAATGGTAATTTTGCATTTATATTATATTTTTCTTTTCCTGCTCTAATTTTATTATCAATAGCTGTACATGTAATTCTCCAACTAGTTAAATCATCTGGCAAAGTTATTTCTTTATAACCATTACCATTTTTATCTGTTGTGACAATATCAAAACTTGCTGTATTTTTAAAATCACTACGTATATAATCAGCATCTCCTTCTCCACCACATTCTGCTCCTTCAAAATAGTCATAAATGTTATACGCAGCTAGATATTCTCCTATAAGACCTGATGAAAAACAACTTCTATATAAGTTACTTAAAACATTAGTATTATCTTCACATATTGCAAAAAATGCTTCATTAACTACACTTATATTAACATCCGTTGATATAGGATTATTATCTTTATCTGTTACGTTAATTGATATTTTCACCTTGTCGCCTGGCCTATAATCCTTTTTTTCTGTACCTATATTTATATTAAGCTCTTCATCATCATAATTATAATAAATATACTCACTCATATTATAATCATTGTGTAATGACTTCCCATCAAAATATACAACATAAATATTTGCATTAGGTATGTATTCTGGTAAAAACTTCATATCAATTTGGGTATCATCGCTTATTACATAATCCATAATTCCATCTTTACATATAAAGATTAATGATTTATCTTTATCTCTTTTTAGTATTTGTTCATAACCTTGTTCAATAGTTAGTTTTATAGAATCATTTTTCTTAAGTCTCCATTTATCTGCATTTAAAGAATATCTATCAAAATAATTATCTGAATTATTATGAGATGCTATTGAATAATTATGTTTCCATTGAATAAATCTATCTTTTGTATCTTTTGTTTTAATAACAAAACAATATCCTCTGTCAGCAATAATTTTATCATAAGAAAAAGTTAATATACCATCTTCATCTGTAACTCCACTAATTGTATCAACAGTATTTTCATGTTTTTCATAACTATACTTATCAAAACTTACCTTATTAATAAAATCATAGCCTTTTCCTTCATATATTTTTTCATAATATGTCTCAACTATATCAACATCAACTTCTTTTGATGGTACACCTTTTGCTCTATATGAATCATAATCATAAATTTTCCCACTAAAATTACTTAAATCTATATAATTAATATTAGTTTTTATTTCTACTTTATTGTCTGATATTTTATTATCTTCTGTTTCAACCATTATATCTCTTGGGAATAAAATTGCATTTGTTCTATCAATAATATATCTTTTTTGCAAGTTTTCTAAATTAGTTTGTATATCCATATAAATAGGTTTCCAAAGCTTGGTCTCCACATATGGTTTTAATATTACTTCTTTATGTCCCTTTTCATTACCAGTATACTTTTCTTGTGTTTTTGATTCTTTACCAAATAATTTTATGTTATAAGAGTTTACTAGAGTTTTAGCATTTGCAACAGGAGTTCCTTCATAAAAACTAGTATCTGAAGAATAAGTGATAGAATCTCCCATCATAATAAAATCTTTATCTAGAGAAGTTTTCATTTTATAGATAGGTTTTTCAAATTCACCAATATCAACCCATTTATCCTCTACTATATTATTATCAACTATAACCTTAACTTTCACATAATCATCAAGATAATTATTAACTTTAAAGCTTGTTTTATAACATCCAATTTTAGATAATTTTACTTCTTTTTCTTCCATAAGTGTATTATTTGAATTGTACATTTGAACTTTTATATCTTTTACATCTTTTCCCATTCTATGTTGAACAAAACCAAATATGTTAATTTCATCAGTAGGTAAGTATAGCCCTCTATCAAAATAAATATGAGACCAATATAAACATTCTGGATTTTTATGGTATTCCTCAATTTCTAAAGGCATAATTAATGGATTTTCATCACCTACTTGAAGTTCCATTACTACATCCTCAATATGTTTTTCTTCTTTATTAACAAAAGCAATTCCATCCTCATTTGTTTTCCCTACTACTTTATTATCCAATATAATCTTAGCATCATTTACTAATTGTGAAGTTGTCCCATCTACCATCCAAACTAAAAATTTATCTTTATCTACTGCTGTATATGCATTATAAGGAGATATTTGGACAAACATATAATCTACACATTCTCCAAATTTTGCTGTTAGAAAATAATATCCCTCTTCAAGATTTTGCAATTCTAAATATTTATTGTAATTGTAATTATACCTTCCTGGTGTTATAGTATAAGAATATTTTTCACTAGATGAAATAGTTGTTACATAATTATTTGGATCTATTGATTGTTTTTTATTATAACCTTTTATAAAATCATTCTTATTATTAAATTTATATATAGAAATATCTACCTTACTCTCTTTTTCATCATTTTTATGTATGTAACAATTAATTAACTGTGGCATATTAGGCTTAAGATATGTAAGATGATCTGTTGCACCATAAAGTGTAATATATTCACTCTGATAGTTATATCCATCTGTTTTAAAAGTAAATGTATAATCTTCATTAATTGTTTCTGTTTTATTACTATAACCTTTTCTAACTGTAACTTGATATTTTGTGTTTTTTTTCAATTTATTGTTAGGCATAAATATTACTTTATTGTTTTCATATTTAAACTGACCTTTTACAGAAGGTTTTATTTCAAAATAGCTATCTATTTTTTCATCACCTATATTTTTAGTAAACTGGATTTCTATCCCACTATCTATAGGTACATTATATCCTTCATCTGATGGGTGTGTGTATGCAATATTAAATTTCTTTACTGTTTGAAAAGCCCACCCTAAGTTTTCTTTCTTAGTTGCATAATTTACTTTTACAATTTGATTATTTTCAAAAGGTGTATCTACAGCTAGTAAATATTCTTTGTCATTAACCTTTTCTATACTATAATCTCTATTTGGACTCATCCTTAAATTCTTTTTGATACTTTCTTCTCTCATAGGGGTCTTCGAAGTTAATCTTAACTTTGTATCTGTTGATATTCCAAAAGGCGTATTGGATACTGCCTCAACCTTAACATCTGTTGGTTCTATATAATTATCTTCTTTATTATTTTTTTCATTATCTTGTTCTATTTCTTTTTCTTTATTATTAGAACTATTATTTACTATCTCTTTAGTATTTTTATTATCTTTATTAACCAAAAAGACAATACCAGTTATAATAACTGTAAGTATTATTACTGTAGTAACCACACCCAATATTTTTTGCTTTTTAGTAGCATCTTTTATCTTTTTTATAAAACTAGTATTCTTCATCGTTATACTTCAATCCTTCCCTTTATTTAAGTATTTAACTTTCCCATCATAGAATCAATGTAGTAATTATTATATATTTCCACATTTTTCTATATCTATAATACCAAATACTAGTATATAATATCAATAATTTATTGAAAATATGTTATGTATTTATCTTATTAGCTTTTTTATGAAGTACAGGACGAAATAAAAAAGAATGGTAATATAACAAAAAACCATATATATTAATAATAAACGCCCTTTACGGATTAAGACAGATAAAACAACAAACGTAACAAGAACATATTATTATTATATATGGTTTAATATATATACCTTTGTCTATTTATACCTATTACTTATCAATTTTTTGTAACAACTTATTTAGATATTCTTTAAGTATCATGGCATCTTCTCTATCTAAATGAGTTTCGCAAAAAACTCCTTTTGGTATATCTACAGCCTTTTCTTTTAATTTTTTTCCTTCTTCAGTAATGGTTATTATCATAATTCTTTCATCTTTTTCTGACCTTTTTCTCTTAACTAATCCTTTAGATTCTAGTTTCTTTAATAATGGAGTTAATGTTCCAGAATCAAGATATAGTTTTTTTCCTAATTCCTTTACAGTAATTTCTTCTATATCCCATAAAACCATTAAAGTAATATACTGAGTATATGTTAAATCAATTTTATTTAGAAATGGTTTATATAATTTTATTATTTCTCTTGAACAAGCATATAACGGAAAACAAAGTTGATTTTCTAGTTTAAGTGCATCGTAATTATTCATAATAAGTCCTTTCGTCTACATCTAATAAACTTAACTTTATTATAGTATTTCCTCAATATATGGTTTTAAATCCATAGGATCTACAGATGATTCAAACCTATTAACAACATTTCCTTTTCTATCAATTAAGAATTTCGTAAAATTCCATCTTATAGAATCTCCCGTTACTAGTTCTGGATATCTGTTTTTAATTAAAGAATCTAAAATTTTATTACTTGGATTACTCATATCAAATCCATTAAATGGTGCCTTATCAATTAAGTATTTGAAAAGAGGATGTGCGTTTGCTCCATTAACGTCTATTTTCTCAAATAATTGAAATGTAACCCCAAAGTTTAATGTACAAAATTCCTTTACATCTTTACTACTACCTGGTTCTTGTGCAGCAAATTGATTACAAGGAAATCCTAGTATTTCTACTCCTTTATCCATATACTCTTTATATAGTTTTTGCAGATCGTCATATTGAGGAGTAAAACCACATTTACTAGCAGTATTAACAATAATAAGTACCTTTCCTTTGTATTCATCAAAATTTCTAACCTTACCATCAATAGTCTTTGCTGAAAAATTATATATACTCATCTTATTCCTCCTTAAATTTTCTTCTATTTAATTTAATGTAATTTAATTTTACTCAATTTAATTGTATTTGTCAATAACTAATTTTGCTTTATATTATTTTGGATAATATAAATAGATCCAGTATAAGCAACATCGCTAATTACTGAATCTACTAATTTTGAACCCTTATTATTTTAATAACATTTCCCAAATTTATAGTTATTTATAATCTCATAATAAATATTATATATCTATTTTAACTTAATACAAATTGTTTCCCATAAATCAATTTTATCTACATTGATAATTGTTTTTCCATCTCTATTTACTATATCTAACTTTGCATTTTCTACTACACTTTCAGCACTTTCTACTATTATAGACTTATCAATAATAATTTTACTGTTATATACTGGAATAATCTCATCCATATATTCAAAAGTCCTAGGATAAGCTCCTTCAAAAGGATCCATATATCCACAACATACAGACATTCCTGGATTTGGATTTAGCATATGTACTATAATTTCCTTATCTCTCTCCCAAACTGCTACATCCATTCTATTTACACATTCAAACGTGACTAATGGCTGCCCAGTTATTTTTCTAGTATAGGCGTCAATTATTTCCCTTAATTCCACTTGACTTTGTTTTGCATAATGAGAAAATATTGGTTGAGCAAAACATATAACATTACCTAATCCAAATGATTTATACCCTATAGCAGTATTTTTTGTAGATTTATATGGAGATGGTAAATTATTATGATAGAATTTTTCTTTTGACGTCTCGCATATTGGTTCAATAATTATACTATCTACTTCATTAAAACTGCTTTTTTTATAGTTAACATATTTACCTTTTACTAAAATAGGTCTGTCACTATTAATATACTGATTATTAAATAAGTTAGCTGAACTCATATATGACATTGAATATGTATTTTGCTCTTCTACATCTATATTAAAATATTCTTTCATTAATTGAGTATTTCTACATAACTTATCATCTTCTATAGTGTATAGCATACATTGACCTGACATTAATAATGTTCCACCTTTTTCAACAAATTGTTTTAGTTTAATAACAATTTCCTTTGAAACAACTGCCACACTAGGCATTATAATGATTTTATAGTCAAACCAATTAACATCATTTGCATTATCATCAAAAATAAAATCTATAGGATAATGTAAATCCCTTAACAATTTAAAACTGCCGGCAATACTTCGGATAAATTCGCTATTACCATAATCATTAAAATAATCTTTTGTCTGTTGAGAATGAAAAATTGCAGCATACTTGACATGCTTACCTTTTAAATATTTTTCTCTTTTTTGAACATTACTAAATATTTTACCTAAATCCTCATAGAATTGTTCATCAATATTACCATCATGATAAGGTTCATCATCTATCGTAGCTACAGCACCATTTGCTATAACACTATATGTCTCAAATGCCATTTGTTCATATGGCTTAACAGTGTAATCCCATGTATTATAGAACCTACCAATTACAGCTTCGTAAGGTTTTCCATTAGCAACCCCTCGTAAAAATTTCGTAAAGAAACTTGGCGCATTAAGTCCTGTCCAATCTGTATATGCTTCTCCCGTTACAAAATCTGTATTTGAAACTGCTCCAACAGCTCTACTACCCATTGTCGCAGTTGAATATGGATACCCCCAGTAGTTATTAGTAATAATAGTTTCATTATTTATACCTTTTACTACTTCTCTTAATTCTCTATAGAATTCCTCTATATAATCATACCTAAACTTCATAAAAATATCATAATTTTCATCTTGTTTGTCTACAGGCATATCAAAACCGTATTTTTCCTTAAACTTAGCTTTACAATATTTACAATGACATTTATCACTACCAATAATTGTCATATCAATCCAAAATCCATCTGGATTTTCCATTTCCATAATTTCTTTTATATGACTTATAACTTGTTGTCTATAAGGACTATTAATACATAATGTTTGCCATCTAAATTCGTCTGTGTCACTAGTGCCATCTGACCCTTCAACTAGCCATTCTTTATTATTATTACTTACCCACTCATCCCATGAAACAGAATAATAAGCAATAACTTTTATACCTTTTTCATGTAATGCCTCTGACATTTCTCTGAACAGATTTTGTTTTCCAAGACCAGAATGTTTATGACCTAATTTAGTATCGTAATAAAAATTTCCATATTGACATTTTGCATATACAACAACTGAGTCTACTTTACTTTTTGAAAAGGTTTCTGCTA
Source organism: Vallitalea sp. (assembly GCA_025210235.1). Lineage (GTDB taxonomy): Bacteria > Bacillota > Clostridia > Lachnospirales > Vallitaleaceae > Vallitalea. The sequence goes on along the minus strand of JAOASG010000034.1, from coordinate 106,536 downwards.
TTTTTTTAGGTTGAAAATCATTAGCAATGTTAGTATCTTCCCAATCAGGTAAATGCATATCAAAAAAAATTCTTCTTCTACTATTATCTATCCACATAATTATCCTCCTTTTAGCCTTTTAATCCACTTGAACTAATTCCTTCTACATAATATTTTTGCAAAAATAGAAATACAATTATAACTGGTAAAGCAGATACTACTATTCCTGCAAACATAACACCATAATCATTACTATATAGACCAAATTGTAAATCCTGTAGTGCAACTTGAAGAACCATTTTTGATTTTGAATGGATTACTGTAACTGGTACAATAAAACTATCCCACTGTTGTAAAAATACTATAATACCCAGTGTTACCATAGCTGATTTTAATAATGGGAATATAATTCTTCTAAAAATACCAAATTGATTACATCCATCTATAATAGCTGCCTCATCAAGTTCTTTTGGTATATTACTAATAAATTGTCTAAAATAAAATATACCAAATGCATTAGCCATAAATGGAATAATGAGTGCCGAATAACTATTCATCATATGCAAATCTCTCAAAGTACTATATAAAGGTATAATCAACACTTCTAATGGTACCATTAATGTAGCTAATAAAATGATGAAAATTATATTTTTCCCTGGAAAATTTAATCTTGCAAATGCATATCCAGCCATAGCATTAAATATTATATTTCCAGCAGTTACTGTAAGTGCTATAAAAAGAGTATTCATAAATACCTTAGTAAAATTCAATGCTGAAAACATTGTTGTAAAATTATTCATTGTAAAACATTTTGGTATAAACGTATTTATACTTAGACCTGACATGGCAGCCAACTCTTCATTACTTCGAAAAGCATTTCCTACCCCCCAAGCCATTGGAATAATTGTTATAATTACAAATAATATTAGAATTATGTGTGTTCCTATATTTTTATTTTTCTTTGTCATGATATCCACCTCCAATTATTCTTTGTCATCGCCTATTTTAAATTGTATTATACTCATTATTAATACGAATAAGAACATTATTACTGCTGCTGCTGAAGCATATCCTACTTGATTCAATCGAAAAGCTTGTCGCCATATATGGAAAACTAATATATTTGTTGTTCCTCTAGGCCCTCCCTGAGTCATAGCAAACACTGGTACAAATACTTTTACAAACGCATCCATACTTGTTATCATAACAATAAATAATGTTGTTTTCTTTAACATTGGAAATGTTATATATCTAAATTTTTGCCATGAATTAACTCCATCAATAGCTGCTGATTCATATAATGATATTGGTATCTCTTTTAACCCTGCGAGGTATATCATCATAAAAAATGCCCACGATTTCCAGATACAAGCAACAATTATACTATTCATGGCAGTGTTAGTATTACCTAAGAAATTAACTCTTGTTATATGTAAAACATTTAGAATTTCATTAATTAATCCAAAGTTGGTATTATACATAAACTTCCATAAATATGATATTACTAGAAAAGAAGTAACTACAGGTAAAAAATAAATACTCCTATATATGCCTACACCTTTTATTTTTTTGTTAACTTGAATCGCCATAAATAATGATAGTAATGTTTGCAACGGCATAACAATTATCATAAAATATAATGACGCCTTAAATGATCTAATAAATTCTGCATCATGAATCAAATCACTATAATTTTTTAGACCTATAAAAACATCATTGCCACCCATTAAATCAGTACTTCTCATACTAGTATAAAATAATTTACAAATTGGAATTATTACGAATATCCCAATTACCAATAAAGCTGGGAGTAAAAACAAATATGCAATCATCATTTCTTTTTTTTGTTTTTTGCTAACTTTATTTTTAATAACTAAGCTGTTTTGCAACATATTCTCCTCCTTCTTTTTAAAATCTTTGCTACATGTATTTTTAATAGCAATATTTTCATTCATCCATAAAAGATGTATCCGTTGATAATAATATATATCTTTTTGAATACTAGATAAATAAATAACCATTAGTTTTCTTTAAATATTATTGGGTATTAAAAAAGCTCACCGTAATTAGCAAGCTTTTTTAAACACTAAGATAGGAATTTATTATCCTAATAATTTTCTATAATTCTTGGGAGTTACACCTTCTATTTTTTTAAATACTACATTAAAATATGTTGCATTTTTGAATCCTACTTTTTCTGCAATTTGGTAATTAGTAAAATGTGTAGTGCTTAAAAGTTCTTTAGCCTTATCTATTCTTAGTTGAGTAATATAGTCGGAAAAAGGAATACCTATTGTCTCCTTAAATAATTCGCTAAAATAACTAGGATTTAAAAAAACAATGTCAGCTATTAATTTCATTGAAATATCTTTGTTATAATTACTATCAATATATTTAACTGCTTCTTGTATTGGTTTAGGATATTGATTCTTTTTTTCTTCTATATAGTTACTTATTGTTAAAAGCATATTTTTTACCCAATTCAATAGTTGTTTATAACTATTTATTCTTTCAATTTCAAATATGCATTCTATCGATCGATTAAATATTGATCTCATATCTATATCATTTTGAGTTAATTTTTTCTCGACAATTATCATCATCTTTTTTATACGTGATTTGAACTCATATGTATTATATACTTTATTATTACTAAATATCTTTCTTATTACTTGATTTAAATACTTTTCTAATTTATTCGTATTTCCTATAAACAGCATTTTAATAATTTTATCTTCCTCAATAAAATTATCATTAAATGAACTTATATAGTTATAATACTTACTATCAATTTCACTTTTTTGAAGGATTTCATATATCTCATTAAATAATAGAAATTCTAATATTGAATAACTCTCTTTATAACCTTCCTTTAGTCCATCTAATGAATAATATACGTCACTTATTCCAGCACATATCCACGAACCTTTTTTAGTCAATTCAAGTTTTACCATAGATAATAATTTAATCAGTAAATTCATATCGCATGTTTCATTTATTATTATAATGAATTGATTATTATACTCTAATATTTCAACTATATGATTAGAGCTTATCTTATCAAATAGTAGTTTTTTTAATATCTCGTTAATATTATCTTTATTAATATAATAATCATTATATCTAAACGTAATTATCCTAACTCTAGGAATATTAATTTCTATATTATCAATAGACTTATCATTTAGCAAATAATTAAGAAGTTTTCCTTTTGTATTTTCTCTTTTACTATATTCTAATTTGGTTTTTAATTCATTTTGATTACTATTACTATTTTTTTTCATATCTACTTCAATATTAATCTTTTCTAAAATATTTGTTATTTCTCTAAATTTACATGGTTTTAATAAATAATCATAAGCTCCATATCTAAGAGCATCTCTAGCAAATTGAAAATCTGCATGTCCGCTTAGAATTATAATATATGTATTAGGTTTTTTTTCCATGACAGTTTTTGTTAACTCTATACCGTCAATATCAGGCATTTTAACATCTGTTATAACTACATCAGGAGCAAGACGTTCAATCATTTCTAAAGCTATTTTCCCTCCATTAGCTACACCTACTACTTCACACACGTTATCTAGTTTTCTTAATACGTGTTGCATACCTTTTAAAACAATATTTTCATCGTCAACTAATACTACTCTTAGAATAATAACTCACCCCTCTATTTAATAGGAAGTGTTACCTTAACATGTGTATATTCATTAGGTACACTACTTATATTTAATCCATACTGACATCCATATATAATTTTAATTCTTTCGTCAACAGCTTTTAAACCTAATCCCGTATGTTTATTATCTACTTTTAACTTACCATTAAATATATTTTTAATTTTTTCATGCGACATTCCTATACCATTATCTATAACTTCAAATATAATTTCATTATTGTCAATATATCCTTTTATGTGGATTTTACCGTTGATTTTCATTTTTTTGAATCCATGATTTATTGAATTTTCAACTAATGGTTGTAAAAGTAATTTGGGGATCGTATAGTCATCTATACAATTTGAAATATCTATATCAACAATTAATTTATCCTCAAATCTAGTTTTTTGTATATAAAGATAATTTCTTAATTGCTCAATATCTTCTTTTATAGTAACAAACTCTTCTCCTCTACTTATTGAATACCTTAATATATTTGCTAATGCTACAACTAAATCTCCAATTTCCTCTTCTTCTTTTATTATAAGCATCCAATATATTGTATCTAGAGTATTATATAAAAAATGTGGATTTAGCTGAGCATGTAAAGCTTTTATTTCTGCTTCCCTGTTAATAATTTCTTGTTTATATACTTTATCAATGAAATATTTAAGTTCATCAATCATTTCTTCAAAATGATTTGCTAATATTCCTATTTCATTTTTCTGCTTTTTTATTATATTTACATTTAGATTGCCTTTTTGAACTTGTTTCATAGCGTCAATTAAATTATTAATTGGAGACTCTATACTTTTAGAAATAATTACGGAAAAAATTATAATAGTTAATATTGCAATTATAGAAAAGCACAAAAATATTCTATTAAATTGTTCAATTTCTTTTCTATAACTATTTTTTGGTACTATTCCAATCAATTTCCAGTTACTTTTTAGTGAAATGTCAGAAACAACTATATTATCTTTATCATAATCTATATCTAGCTTTTCCCCTATTAAATCCTGATTTTTAAAATATACAATAGTATTTTCATTATCAATTAAATATATATCTCCATTTTCTCCCAATTCTATTTCATCAATAATATTTTTAAGATGTTTCGCATCAATATTAACAATAACAATTCCCAGTTCTTTTCCCGTGTTGATATCATTTATCTTCCTAATTGCAGAAAAAACATATGTCTCAATATTTCCTATCATAACTTTATTAATAGGCATTGTTTTACCCCATATTACTTCTCCTGTAGAGTTTTTCACTTTATTAAACCACGGTAATTTTTTATTCGCATCGTAATCTGCATAATTTGACATAAATATATAACTTATCGTTTTGTAATCTTTAGGAACTATATGTATAGAATTAATATTTTCATCTGATATAGTTATTTTAGCCAATTCTTGTTTTATTTTTAGATTGGCATCTGAGAATTCATCATTCATTATATTTCTTAAGCAATCTTGTATTATATTATTAGCAATAATATTTCTTGTTATTTTTTCATATGAATACAATGATTCATCAATTCTCCTATTAGCTTGTATGATAGTTTGTTTATAATTTTCTGTTGTCTTTTTTTCAACAACATCATATAAAAAAAAGTAAGATATACCTACCTGAATAAGAAGACTTATTATTACAACAATGGAAAATGCAATCATCAACTTTATTTTAAGGGGTATTATCTTACTTTTATTATTCATTATTACACCTACTTATTAATATAATTTTATTCATAAAATGTAAAAACAACTAACAAGATAGGATATATTATAACATTTTTCTACAAATTATACTATATTCTTGTAAATAATTACTACTTATAATATTAGAGTTTTGTAATAGTTTTATAGATGCCGCAATTATTTTACAGATTTTAAAGCTTTCTCCATTTTTGCTGAAGCTTCCTTCATAGCCGAATCAACGTCTTGACCAAATGCTAATGCATTGTAACAATCCATTAAAGCTTCTGATATCTGAGGATATACTGGTGTTACTGGTCTAGCTTTTGACCAATTAACTATTTGTGCATTAAGTATTTCCCATAAATGTCCTTCACTAAACATTGGTTCTGATTCTAAAATAGATTTTCTAGCAGGTATATTTCTTGATTCTTTACAATAAATCTTAGCTCCTTCTTCATTTGTTAATGCTTCAAGTACTTTATATGCTAATTCTTTGTTCTTACACTGTTTAGTAATAGCTATATTCCAGCTACCTGAATTAGTAACTTTTGCTTTATTGTGAGGTAATGGCATCGCTCCCCATTTATCTACAAAATCAGGGAAATTTTCTTCCCATACATTAGTCATCCATGGTCCATTAATCCACATAGCTACTTTTTCTCCTGCAAATGCACTTTGCATGTCTTCTGTTGGAGCTACTTTATATGTATTATGAAGATCATAGAAGAATTGAAGAGCTTCTTTATTAGCTTCACTATTAAAATATCCCTCTACAGTTGTTCCATCTGGACTAATAATATCTGCTCCAGCCCACCATGACCACATCATTTGTGTATATGTCATACCTTCGTTACGATTATTTGGTGTAAACATTGTTGGAAGAATTCCATATCTAATTATATTACCACTATCATCTTTCTTAGTTAATTTTTTTGCAGCGTCTAAAACTTGGTCAAAAGTCCATGACTCTTCTAATGTTTTTGCAGGTGTAATTCCTGCTTCTTCAAACATTTCTTTATTATAATATAAAACCACACTAGATTCATTTAATGGTGCTGCCCACTTACTACCATTATATTGCATAGCTGTTTGAGCTGAAGGAACTAAATCATCAAAATCTGACTGATCCCAATAATCATCTAATGCTTCAAGAGACCCCATATTTGCATAATACGCAATGTTAGGTGCATCAATACATATTAAATCTCCAATTTCTCCACCTGCAATCATCATTCTTATTTTACTTTCATATTGATTTTGAGGTGTTTCTCTAAATTCAACCATATCAGCTAATCCAGCTGCTTCTAAGCTTTTCATCATTTTGTCAGGCCATAAATCTGGGAAAATATCAATTATAATTTTCTCCTGTTTTTTCTTAGCAACTTCATTATTAGGTTTTTCAGTGTTATCTTTAGACGTAGGAGTATCGCTGTTTGTATTTTTTTCTCCACATCCAATTATACTTATGGACACTAATAGTATTACTAATAATAATGATACAAATTTCTTTTGCATATAACCGTCTCCTTTTATTTATTTAGAAATCTGTTCACAATATAACAATTAATATAGATTATATTGTATCACAGTCCTTGATTATAAATATACACTTTTAACTAATTCAAAAAAATATAAAATTATTTGATTTATATTAATAATATTGGAAAGTATTAAAAATAAAAACTATGAGGAACAATATGTTCTCCATAGTTTCTTCTGTCTATCAATCCTATCTACTACTTTTTTCTTAAATTCTTCTGGTCCCACCACTTTTAGAATAGGTCCATATGATAAAAGCTGTATTAATAGTTCTGTTTCATCAAAATCATAGTAATATATTTTAACTTTGCAAGTATTTGTTTCTTCATGATATTCTGCATTTCTTTCATAGTTTGAAAGATGGACAAAGACTCGTTCAAAACCATTTCTTTCATTATTTACTATGACTTCTATTGGTTCGGGCATTTTATGAGCATATATGTATTCAGATATATCTGATGGATAATTAGCTGATTCTATAATCTGGGCATTAATTATTCTCGCCACATTAATCTTACTATGATAAATTATTTTACCCCTCTTAATAAGAACTGCGTTCAAACGAAATTTATCATCTTTTACTGAGTATTCTATTCTATATCCTGCGTAAGTAGCACATCTTCTAATACCCTCTGAATTATAGTATGTTATATTTAAACATTTCTTATTATTTACAGCATATAATAGTTGTCTAAAATATTTAATGTAATTAATATCATCATATGGATCTCCATCATTTGCTTGTCCTATGTACACTATTGTATCTTCGTCAAACAATTCCTTTACATCTATCAATTGTTCCTTTAATAACATTAATTCCTCTTCATTTAAAAACAATTGTATTCGCTTATCCATAAGTAATGTTTTTATCCATCTTAATTCTAGTGTAGTTAATAAAACCGAAGGTTCTTTACTTAATATAGATTGATAACCTTTTGAATTTCTATTTAATAGATTATAACTATCTTTATCATTATTTATAATTCTAGGCGCTAGAGTTATAAGAGTATCTTCAAAACCTTGCTCTCTTATTATTTCATATATATATTCTATTGAAATAGATTTATTTTGAGCTTCATTTAATATCTGGCTTATCAATTGATAATACTTTCCATATACTTCACTAAAAAGGTTCATGCCCTACCCCCCTATACATTTCATACATTACATCAATATCTCTTATAAATTTTTCTTCTACTATTTTATTAGTACACTTAAACGAAATTATTCTCCCTATTAATGTCCTAAGCCAAGGTACCATTTCATTAGAATCAATAACTTCAATTGTATATAGATAAGTATTTTCTCCAATCTTCTCTATAGTACCATGTTTACCTTCTCTATTAATTCTTTTTAATATGTAATCTTCATTATTATTAATAATCAAAGTTACTTCTAGTTTTTCTAAATTTTTTTTATTAGATATAGTAACGCCCCAACTTTTGTTTAAAATCTCTACTAGGTTTTTTACATACTCATCATAACCATCACATATATCCTTAACTATGACTTCTTTTATGTTATCTATTCTATATGTTACGAAACAATTATTCTTATTATCATAAGCCGCAAGATACCTTCTACCACTACTAACATTATCTAATATTTTTAAAGGTAAAGCTCTTATTTTTACTTTACTATTTCTTTTATTAGCATGTTTAAACTCAATATTTCTATGTTCACCAATAGCTATTAGAATATTAAGCAAAATCTCATCATCTAATGTGTGAGCTAAGTAAATATGACGAAATGAGAATAAAGGTTCTTTAACAATAGAACTATCTACTCTATACCGTATAAAATTTCCTAGAACTCCAGCTGGGAAAACATTTTGATAATAACCACATGTATGAAGGAGTTTATTAATTATTTCTCTTGATAATAAATAAATTTCTTGTTTACTAATATAGTAATGTAATGCTTTACCATTTTTAATACTATGTAGAAATCCTATATTTTCAAGCTCTTTCAGTTTATTTCTTATAGTCATATTATCTGGTATCTTAATCTCTTCAAATCTACTTAGATATTCATTAACTATAATATCTATAATCTCATTTAATGTTATTCCATCATTAATATTTAGAATATCCAATATAATAAAATGTAACATTACATCATTCTTAGTAAAAGTTTTTGTCATCCAAGTTACAAAAAGTGGATTTTCCTCTAAATCAATAGTATCCGCTGTTATAAATAACTTTTTACCTCTTATTGAATTTTCATGTCCTATATATCCTGACAAATAATTTTCAATTCTTCTTCTCTCATTATCATAACTTCTACCACTTTTTGAATCAAAATCATTACGACATTTATAACCATATATATGAAAGTCTCTTAAATAATCTCTTATCTTTTCATAATTTTTTATTAACTCATTAAAGCTAGTCATATCTATTACCTACCCTTTTCGTATAACTTTCCGATTAAAGAAAAACTTAATGTGTTCAAGAAAAATACTATCATTATAGAAAAACTATGTCAATTTATAAATTTAATATTAAAGTAATACTAATTAAGTTCGCAACTTTTTTTTAATGATAAATTATAGGTTAAATGGTAACATATGGTTCATGACGATGTCATTTGTAACTTTTCTATGCTAAGACTTTTGATGTCTTGCGGTGCCTAAGAGTTCTCTATCAGGTATGCCGAGAAGTACAAAAAAAAAGAGGTTAAGGTCCTCTCTTAGCTCAAATTTGAGCTGTTGATGGTTAAAACATTAAAAATAATGTTCGGGGTTCAAATCCCTATGAAAATGCAACCTGTCACGTTGCCCTATTATAATTTTAATTTGTCTAATTCTATGTACAAAAAACTATTATAAGTATCTTGATTTTCAAGATACCATATAACAAGTTTTTAAGTTTAACAAATCAAGTGCTTTGAGGTTATTGGGATACCGTTTAGAATAAATTATATCCAATATTATCGTATAATTTAATGTAACATCTTGTTATGTTAATAGTTACGTTAATTATATTCGGTATAAAATATTCCATACTAAACATTAACCCCGCACTTGGTTTGGAGGAATTAGACTCATTATCTCAGACTTAGCACTTCATAAATTTCTGTGAAGCAAACTAAAAGTCAAAGATTGAAGTTTGAGTAATTATTATTCATGTTTTAAGTTACTAGGTAATTAAAATTACTTATGTGGAAGGAGATTTTACAATGAAATATTATATTAAAAAAACTGAAAGAGGTCTTTTATTTAAAAATGGAGATTATGTTAAGTCCCTTGACCCAGGCAAATATTCATTTTTATCCTTTCTAAATTATAAAGTTGTTATTCTAGATATAACTAATCAACGTTTTGATGTTAACTTTGACCTAGATATATTAATGGATGATGATAAGTTATTAAGTGAACTAGATATTATAGATGTCAAAGATAACGAATTAGTTTTACATTACATAAATGGGAAATTATCAAACATATATGAAACAGGTAAATATGCCTTTTGGAAAATACATAAGAAAAACGAATTTAAAATAATAGATATGACTGAACCTGAAGTTAGTGAAGATATTGTATTAGATTTATTTAGTGATAATAATCTATATAATCAGGTATTAAGAGATAAATTTACTGAAGTGTATGTAGCCCCATATGAAAAAGCAGTGATATTTTATAATAATAATTTTGTAAAAATCCTTGATGCCGGTAGATATTTTTATTGGACTAAATATATTAATGTTACATCTGAAAACATAGATATGAGACAAAATCAATTAGATATCTGTGGCCAAGAGATTATGACAGCTGATAAAGTAACCCTTAGATTAAACTTCTTCTGTCAATACAAAGTTACAGATGTTCTAAAAGTAACACTTGAAATAAAAAATTATGTAAAACAAGTATATATCCTTATACAACTTATACTACGTGAATATATAGGTACAATAAGACTAGATGATTTATTAAAAATGAAACAAGAAATTGGATATTATGTCCTATCTAAATTAAAAGAAAAAGAATCCGAGATGGGTATTGAATTTATTTATGCTGGCATAAAAGATGTTATTCTCCCAGGTGAAATAAAAGATATACTTAATACTGTTTTATTAGCAGAGAAAAAAGCTCAAGCTAATGTTATAACAAGACGAGAAGAAATTGCATCTACTAGAAGCCTATTAAACACAGCAAAGCTTATGGACGAAAACAAGACTTTATACAAACTCAAAGAACTAGAACATATTGAAAAAATATGTGAGAAAGTAGGTAATATTTCACTTAATGGAGGCGGTAATGTTTTAGAAAGGTTAAATGAACTTTTTTAGTGCAAATAAATTCTTCGTTCACTTCTTCTATAGAATGTTAGACTTTTATATAGTAATTATTTCAATATACTTTTAGGGGCTTTTAAAATAGCCCCGACTTTTATTATAATCTATATCATGTAAACTTCTATCATCATTTAGTAATTGGAATCCATATTTCAGTAAAAAAATCTGGACTTTGCATATCGCCATAATACACCTCAAATTCAGGTAAATTAGCGTGTTGAAAATCAGTTGATGGAAACCATTCAGAAAAAATACGTTTCCAAGTATTTTGAAGTTCTTCTATTGAACCTTTTACTACAAAAACAGCCCAATCAGCTGATGGTACTTCATGATTATCATATTCAGGTATTTCATTATTTGAAAACATTCCAATTATATAATCAAAACTATTATCTGTTTGTGGGTTCATAGGCATGCATACTCCAATATACCTATCATCTTCACCTTTTTCCATCATTTTATCAAGTTTTCCTTCGTCACAAACTTCCTGCCAAAATTTAGGTATATTAATAAAATTAGCACCATTTTCAGTTGAAATATTTCTAGTCATACCACAGAAATTAAAAGCTTCCTTTCTCTCAATCCTATAATTCATAGGTACATCTCCTTTTAAAGTTATTTGAATTACTAATTTGGGAAATGTTTTTACAATTGCTCCATTTTTCTTAACCTTTGTTGGGTTAGCACCATGCATTTTCTTAAAGGCTCTTGAAAAAGCTTCTGAGGATTCATAACCATATTTTAATGCTAAGTCAATTACTTTTATATTAGTTGTAGCTATGTCAACAGCAGCCATTGAAAGCCTTCTGTTTCTAATGTATTCTTGTACTGTGAACCCTGTCAATATATAGAACATCCTTTGATAATGATAAGGCGAAGACATTGCAATGCCTGCTACCTTTTCTATTTTCAATGATTCTGTCAGATTATCCTCTATATAATCAATAGACTCTGTAAGTGCTTTGACCCAATTCATAAAATCATCTCCCTGATTAATATTATAGATATTTCCTCATGAATTACTTGATTCTTAGTGCTAAGTAATATCAATATTATCTAGTGATATTATTTTATTTAAATAAGATTAGTTACTCAACTTTCCCACATCAATATTCTATGCAAATAAGCTAATTATATGGCTTTGCAGAATAAAAATATAGATAACCTTACATTAACTCAGCATTTTCATATATTCTTTTTACTTCTTCTTTATTTATTAATCCATTTAAAATATAGGCAATTATAATTATTCCAGGAATATCAATTAATAATCTTGTAACTGCAAATTTTGATCCTAGAGCTGATATTTCAAATAAAAACATTGGTATTTTGGTGGTTGACCAAGCTCCGATAAATATTAATACATTACTAAACTTTACGCCTTTTTTCATAAATACAGCTGCTACTGGAAAAGCTCCATATAGTGGTCCTGCTGCTGCTGAACCTAATATTATAGATAATACTATTCCCTTAATACCTGATTTTTCCCCCATATACTTCATCATAGTTTCTTTTGGAACCCATACATCTAATAATCCTAATAGTATAAAAACAGGTGGTATTACAAGAATCATTTCTTTTAGATTACTAGACGTAATATTTATAGCTTTCAGTCCTATATCTCTATTAAATATTAGTAATAATATTATTGTAGTTATAATAATAATTGCAAAAGTATACCTTTTTAAAGTTTTCATAGGTTAGTTACCACCTTTCCTATTATATAGGCAACAATAAAAGAAAAAACAAATGCTAATATATTTCTAATTATTGTTAGCTTCTTACCAAAATACTTAATCTCGACAGGTGCTGTGATTACTCCAACCATCATTAGTGTAGAAATAAAAGCCCCTATCTGCATATATCCTGCTCCCCTTTGTAGTAACATCGCAGCAGTAGGAAATGCAACAAACCCCGGAATGAGTGTTACAGCACCAACAATAGCTGATACAACAACTCCAATCCATCCTGATTTAGCTCCTATTATCTTAGATATAAATTCAGTATCAAATACAGCAAGTAATATTCCAACAAATAATATTACTCCAAGAAACTGTGGCAGGATATTATTAAATGACTTCCAAGCCTTCTTCATAGCTTTTTTCGTCTTTTTCTTATCTTTATAATAAGATACAATAAGCAAACCTATAGCTATTATATACATTGCATAACCATTCATAGTTGTAAGCTCCTTCTCATAAATGTCATATATACTTATATATGTATCTATTATAATCCATAAATTGATTTTTCTCTATACTAAACAAAATTAATTGATATTGTTTAATATAATGTATATAATTTAATAATAAAAGAGACTATATCTTAGTGAGGTGATTAACATAGAATTAATAGGATAAAAAATAGTATTGAGATCATATACACTAGAAAGATGCCATGAATTTTATAAAAACTATATATCAGACCCAGCAATGACATATAATATATATATTTACAATAAGGAAAAAGTAGATAACTATTATCAAAATAAAGTTTTAGATACCAAAAGACGTTTTTTTGCAATTTGTTATAATAATAAAGTTATTGGTGAAATTCAGTTAAAACGAATTGATTTTGTTAATCTCTGTGGAACTCTAAGCATTCATTTAATTAATGATTCTGTTAAAGGAAAAGGATTTGGAACAGAAGCTGAACAATTAATAATTGAATATGCCATTAGAGAATTAGGCATTTGTACAATTTATGCAGATGCAGTACATAGAAATCTTAGAAGTATACATATTTTAGACAAATTAGGATTTGAACATCTATATGATGATGATATTTTATCTTATTATAAATTTAGCGTTGATTAATTAATCCTGTTTTTAATTTAAATCTTTACACTAACTTTTGTATTATATTCGACAAACTATTGACATTATATGTTATATATGTTATTTTTTTGTAGTATATTATGTTAGAATTATAAGGAGGATTTAATATGGGTATTTTTCAAGGTCTAGCAGGAAATTTATCAGAATTATCAAAAGAAGATGTAGAGAAAAGTTATGGTCAATATTTATTGGACACCGAAGAAATAAAATCAGGGTATAAACTTATTCGAGATGCTATTGTTATAACTAATCATCGAGTTCTAATTTTTGACAAACAAGGTGCAACTGGGAAAAAAATGAGAGCAGATTCAATCTATTTAAATTCAATATTTGAAGTGAGCTGTGAAACAGCCGGTGCTGGTATTGATGATAGTGAACTTACTATTTCATTTATAAAATCACCATATCATAGAGCTAACAATATCACTGTCAGCGAAAAAAAATTGGAATTTCCTAAGAAATTTGATATAATACCATTATATCAATATTTTGAAGCAAAAGCTCACGAAAACTTGAAACGTTTAAATGGCTAAAAATAATACATATCTATTTAGTAGTACTTAGTGTGCTATACCAAAAAGTGTAAGCACTTACATTATCCAGTGCTTACACCCTTATTTTTAATTAGCATTTTAATTATTGTTTGGATAGTAACCTGTAAATACATAACCAATAATAATTACTACGACAATAGGAATATACGTTAAGAGAATATTAGCAATGGTTAAATTCCTTACTATGGATACTTCCCCATTCTAAGCAAACACGTAATCCAAGTCCTATCATATTGGTCTGAAATAATTGTTGAGAAAACAATCATACCTGCGTTTAAGACCGATAATTCATACATCACTGGAAATACCTATATTGCTTCAAATATCATAAATATAATAGCAAAAGTACCCCCTTTTTTCTTTTTGTTAGATAGTTGTTGAATTTTTATTGTAGCGGAATACATCCTTAATATCAAATTTAGTAATTTCTTAGTAACTACAAGTATTTTAGTATCATTTAAGTTAATTGGTTTTATAACTAGCAATAATCCATAAAATTTTATAATTATTTTCTAACTATTGTTTTCTATTTATCCAATCTTTAAATTATAATATTCATTAATTCTTTTAAATAACTCCTCTTTACATTCGGGATACTCATCATTTATAATTTGCTCTAGGCATTCAATAAATTGATCATATTCATATATATCATTACCATATAAAATCTTTGATAAAGCATCGACTTTAAGATGTAAAAAATTAATTTCTTGCTGCAATGTATTTTTACTACTTTCTTGATAACCAAATTTTATAAAAAACATATGGAAACAAGTTCCTAGTAATGAAACAGAATATAATAAGACAAAGCTAGCAACGTAAGTATATAATAAACAGGATATCCAGTAAAAAGTCATATTAAATGATATATCAATTGAAACTATAAAAAATAATATAAATGAAAATAATACTTCAACTCCTATAACTAAACCAATAAAATAGAAACTAAATAATATAGATTTTAGTCTAATTAATCTACCTGATTTGCGTATTGTATCAATAGATTTATTATCAAAAGTACTTATCATGATAGATAAACCTGTTATAATAAATCCTAATAGACCAATTAATGAAAATCCAAATCCTAAAATTACATTTTTGATAATTGATGTAAAATTTTGGATCCCATTAACTTGATAAATAAAGTATCCTAAGGAAGATATAATCATTGAAATTATAATAGAAAAATAACATTCAAATGAGCTAAATTTAAACAATGGATTTTTACTTTTACCATATAATTCATTAAATAATGCTTTAAATCCTAAGTGGTCATTTTTCATACTAATCCTCCATTCTTCTATTTTACATATGCTTCAATTATTTCTTTAGTTATAATTCTTTGTATACCTATTTTACTTTCT
Organism: Vallitalea sp.; assembly: GCA_025210235.1. Lineage (GTDB taxonomy): Bacteria > Bacillota > Clostridia > Lachnospirales > Vallitaleaceae > Vallitalea. Next base: position 90,605 of record JAOASG010000034.1, on the reverse strand, counting down.
TTCATAAAATACTCTTTATTATTTTTCAAATCATCATTAATGTGTGTCATAAATGGAGAATTTTCATCTGAATCATAATGGTATTCAGAACCTTCTTCAGATATGGCATCAAATTCAAGTTTGCCATACCCCCGTTGAAAGTTTTTATACGCTTTATTAAGATGCAAACTACTTTTTATAAGTTTAGAGTTAATATTTAATCCTTTATTTTTATCTGAACTCTCAAAAATACTTGTTTTTCTATGTATATTTGCGGTTTCCATATCTTTTACATCTACATCATATAACTCAGCTAATTCCTCTTCATTAGCGTTTGGGGCTACAGTAATAGTTTTTAATTTTACTATTTTATGAGCAAGTTTTAAATTTTCTTCTATACTGAAAGGATCTTTAATCAAAAAAATGGTAAAATCTTGTGTTCTCATAATTTCATTTAATAAGCCTTCAAATCCTAGTGCAAACTGCTTTTCGCCAAATTTATTTCTCTTGCAAAATGTTATAATCTCTGATTTCAAATCAAAATAGAATTGAATACTGATAGAATTATTATCAATTACAATTGGCTTAGATTTTCTTGTTTCTTCATCAAATTCTTCTGTAAAAATAGGATACCTCCTATTAATTTTACCTATGATATACTCTTTACCATCATCTTTCAATTTTTGTAATTCTGAAAAGCTATATATATCCTCTTTTTCAAACCTTTGATTTTTCTTATTATGTCCAACCACAGTATGAACATAATCCACTTCATCATTAATTTTTTCAAATACCTCATCCATTATATTGCTTATAGACGCATAACCTTTATAGACATTATAAATTTCTGAATTTATATTGACTTTTACATAATATATATTTGCCATTTTCTCACCCTTTCATCATTTCAAAATTAGTGCTTATTAGACTTTTTCACCAATTATTCTTTGTTATCCAGTATATATATAAATCAATGTCAAGATCATCTTTATATTACTATATATACATTGAATATTCCATCCTATTGACATACTATTTTTTTATTCTAATTACTCCATTTTTGTTTTTCCATTCTCCTTCACCAATCTTATGTATTTCATCATTACAATAATTTAACAGTTCTTTTAGTGATTTTTGAGCATCTATAATCTCTAAATTATTACTTATATTTAGGATAAGTTCATTTGATGCTAGAATAATTGCTTTTGCCTTAGCTCTAGAAATCATTACATTTAATCTATTTGGGCTATAGATAAAATCTTCTTCTTGATTGATTACATCTAAATCTCCAAGAACATAGCTACAAATCATTATATCTCTTTCCTGACCTTGATATCGTTCAACCGTATCTACACTTGATATAATATTATCCGCTAAAATTTCTTTATCTATATCTTTATCCAAATGTAACTCATCGATAAATAATTGTATTAACAAATCTTGTATATGCCTTCTTTGTGCAGTATGTGGAACAACAACACCAATACCTTTTTTAAGGAAATCCTGAATATTATATCTATTATTGTTATCATCTAATAATCCATTATCCCAAATATGTCTTATTATATTTACAACCTCTTTAGCCTCAAATTTATTTAATTGATTTGCATTACCATCATCATAATGTAATAGAACCATAGAGTTGTTCGGGTTCAAAATTTTACTATAAACATCATCATTTTTATTTACTTTATCAAAACCAATCTTTCTATTTTCATATACTGCCCTATAATCATCGTCATAATCAAAAGTAAATTTAGAGAAATTAACAATTGTCTTATTTGATCTTCTATTATTATTTAATGATACCCTTAGTTTATCACCTAACATTAATAAGTAGTGGCTGAATATAGAACCATAATAATTTTCTTTTGCATTTTCAAGGTTTACTTTGGTAATTGGCGGTAATTGTCTATCATCACCTGCTAAAACAATTTGTGTACCTTTACTATATTTTAAAAGTGCAGGAGTAAAGTGTCCTACATCCATTTGTGAGGCCTCATCGACAATAATAAGATCCATATTAAATGCACTCTTTAGTGGCCTGTTTCCAAATACTTTGCCTATCTGTTGAGGGGTACTTGCAATTATTTGTAGTTTTATATTTTTTTTAGATAATTCATTTAACTTCTCTTTATATTCACCACTTCCAATATCAAGATAATTAAGATGATTAAACTCATATTTTTTAGAAGCTCTATAATTACTCCTTAACCTAATAATCTCTATATCTTCAAAATCTAATATCTTGTTTTCGCTAAGCTTTGAAATAATATTGTCAAATGCGTCATATGTATTACACATTATTAATACTTGCTTAGGCTTATCATTAAGCATATTATAAGCAACTAGTAGGTTAACAAGTGTATGCGTCTTTCCTGTACCAGGTGGTCCCCATAACAATGTTAAGTTATAATTTAAAGATTTAATAATAGCTCCTACTTGCGAATTATCTAATGGTATATCTACCCCATCATAATATTCATTAAAAGCATCAAGTATATTTTGGGATGAATAGTCATTTATTTTAGTTAGATCAAAATCCTCTAACATCTTCCTTTTATCCTTATTAGTTTTTAATTTATTCAACGTTCTTTTCAATACCGAATCCCAGAAATCATGATGAAAACATTCAATAATAATATTTCTACTAAAATCAAAATTATATTCATTCACCAATATCTTCATTAACTCTTTAGTTAATGATGGTATTCGTAAAACGATAATCTTATTAAAACGCTTAAACAAGTGTATCTTGACTTCTAATGCCTTTTTATACGTACGTTGATTCCTTTTATATCCCCAGTCTATCGGATATTTCTTATCATCATAGTAAATAACGTTATTATATTTTAATGGTACAAACTTCTTAAATATAAAATCATTCTTTTCTTCTGGATACATGGTTAAGCATAAACTCTTTTTATCTAGCTTAGTTTCAACAGACTCATCACCAATCTCATATACAACAAATTCGTCATTATTAGGTATATCATATTTTTCTAAGATTTTACTTCTTTCATTTCCGATAATTTCTTCCTTTAGAAAAAGAGCCTTACCCAATATCTTTTTCTTATATATTTCTTCATTATGTATTTTTTCTTTCTCAATTAACTCATGAGCATTATCTAATTTATGATACAAATATAAATCATTAGCTATATCAAAGTTTCCAAAAAGATTTTTATTTTTCAAAGGAATAATTGTTGGAGAATCTCCATATAAATAGCCTTTTTTTGATAGATGGATATAAATACCCATCATTGCCTTTAATCTTTGCTCAATAATCTTTTGTATATCTTTTTTAAAATTATCTTTCTCTTTTCCAGTCTTATCAACATTCCATATTTGCCCATACACATATCCACTAAAGCTATCCGAATCAGGTTTATGATATCCAAAACTATAATTATAATTTGATAACAAACTATTCACTTGCTCTAAAGTTAGACTAATATCTGCATTCATTACAAGAGTATCTGTAACGGCTTTTTTCATGTCAAAAAAAGGACTTTTTTCAACAATCTGATAATCTTGCAATTCATCTTCAGGTGCAAACAAAGTATAAAACCTTTCTTTTAACTGTTTAATTTTCCTTTTTTTATTTTCTATTGTTGTATCATTACTAGATATATATATTTCTTCAATTCCTTTTCCATCACGTTTAAGATAAGGAAATATCACAAGAAATAATTTCTTCATATGATCATAAGTAGATTGACCCCAGTATATTAATGAATATGTTAGCTGACCATACTTATTTTCAACATCTTCAAAGTTTATCAAAACATCATTTATGTCAAATAAAAACTCTAGATATTCTTTAATATCATTTCTAAACGAATATTCATCAATTAATGATATAGATAATTTGGGATTTAGCAATCCTCCTTCATTGATTTTATTCCCTTCTTTATCAGTATAAATAGTATTAATACTATATGCAAATGATAGCGTTTGGTCCTTGGAGCTTTTTTGAATATCTATAAATATCTTTAAATTACAGAATTTAGGCAAATTTATTGTTCTTTTATTTAGCAATGTATAATTTTCCTGTTTTTCTCTTAGGGTTAATCCCATGTCAATTATTTTTTTATCGGATTTTAGAGATATATTCTCATCAAAAATACCATTATCTATTTGAATCGCTTTTTTTAAATCACGAATTTTGTAAATAGAATTACTGATTAATGTGTTTTTTTCACCAGTATTAATATCCGGAAGCAAATTAATATTTTCTTCATTTTTAACACAATATCTACAGAAGTTATTGTCTGGATCATTAAGATATTCTTCGATATTTGAATATGTAAAATGTTCTTTTCCTAAATTATTATTTATATATTTTTTAAGTTCAGCAGAATTTTGGCCACCATAGTAATCACATGTTGTACACATTGGCGTTATTTTAATTTCTGTATAATCTTTTCTCTTGCCTTGCTCAACCATATGTATTAATTCAGGTATTTTCTCTTTAAATACTTTTATTATTTCTTCTCTAATTGATGAAAATTCTACTCTCCATTTAGCAATTGATTCTTTTCCCTTATTCTTAATTCTGTGTAATCTTTCTTCTTCAATCTCATTCTCTAGTTCAGGATATATTAATCCTTCTGATACTACTTCAACCATTTCTTCTAAATTATTATCATAAATATAAGAATTTAGTGCCAACATATATAGACCTAACTCAACAAAGAACTTATTACTAAAATCAGAATTTTTTATATCACAAACCATGATTTTAATTTTATCGTTATTAGAATTAACGGAATTCATATTAGCATCCAATACTTTATAATTGTAATATTTCTCATCATTCTTGCGAACTATACGAATTAAATCAGGCATACAATTTGAAAACTCTACATCCGGTAATTTTGTATAAATAGATTCAAAATCAATCTTTCCAATAATAGAGGCAAAAAAATACTTATTAACATTAAATTTAAATTGAAACAAAAAATCATATTTATCATTACTGATTATCTTTTCAAACAACTCAATACTACAAATTTCTCCCACTTTAGGAATTTTGAAGTCATTACCTTTTATCTTTCTTTTAAATATTAATCGACCAAGTCGCTCTGAATTATTTTTATTAAATGTTATATCTAATTCTCCAGAACTAGAAAAAGGCTTGATTAATTCTGATTTTTTTATATTTAGTAATTGAGTTCCTATATTATAATAATATGACAATTCCTCAATCTTTTTAATTTCAGCATATTCACCTTGCCTTATATGAGCTGCTAATGGAGCTTTATCAACGTGAGGAATTTTTATTTTTAATTTTTCTTCAACATAATTATAATCATGAAATATTTCATTAATACTCTTATTTTTTCCACAACATTCAATCATTTTTTTATTTGAACCACACTGACATTTGGATTGTTTCAAACTTTCTTGCCATTTTTTTGAAAGAAGATTTATTGCATATTTTTTACATCCATTATTTGCCAAGCTAGTAAATACACTTTTATCTACTATGTATTTCATTATGTGCTCCTTTCTAATTTTTTATACTCTAATATTATTTTACACAAAAATACAAAAAAAAACAACTAATGTTATCTTTAGTTATTTTTTCTATTAAATATATCAATCTTTTATATTTTAATTGACTGCAAAATACTATTTATGTCACATTGTTTTAATTCTAAATTATTATCTTTGAAATATCGCTTCCAATATTCTATGTTCTTTTTAGTTATGTTCTTACAATTATCTGCTTTTTTGAGTACTAAGATTGAATCCCACTTTATAGTTCCTTCAGATGAATGATATGCACTATTACCTTCTGATAAAACAGGAAACACATTAACTATTTTAAAGTCTGCAGTATATATCGCTTTACCTAATGCCTGCCAAGCTTCTTCTTTGTTATGATGATATGAAAAAACCATAATACCATCATCTTTTAGCTTCTTATAACACTGCTTAAATACTTTTGTTAATTGGTCTACAAATAACTCATGATAGTTCTCCACTAAATCATTGACATGAAGAGATTTATCCATATAATCATCACATTTATAAGAAATATCCTCTTTTATCCACTGATAATAAAAATGTGCAAGTTCAGAATAGTTTAGATTATCGTAATATGGAGGATCCGTCATTATAATATCAACTGTTTTGTCTCTTACTGCTTTTAATTGAGCAGAACTACGATTTAATATTAAACTATCCCTTTTCCCTTTATAAAAAGTCACAGGATTTGAAGTCACCTTTGCCTTTATACTTTCTCCTGTATATATCCTTTTATGCTTACCCTTTTCATATTTAGATTCATATGTATTTTGACAGTATTCTTTTGCTCTAATAGTCTTATTAAAAACTTTTTTGAATGAGCCTCTTCCAAATGTAGTTCCCCAAACGTTATTTTCAACAGGTCTAACAGGTACAGTAAATGCATGAATACCAAATAGCGGTGTTAATTTTCTATATCCATAAGCATAATTGCATAACATATTATTACATGCTAATGCATCTGAAAAAGTTATAGTAAACCATTCTTTAATTGATGCGTTTTTAATATTATTAATTTCATTATAAATTATTGATAAAGCAATTCTTTGCCTCTTATTAAATAACTCTCCATAATTATTATATCCATAGCTAATAGGTCTCATATCTTTTCTAGCTTCATTTGGAATTTTTTCATTTGGTATTTGGACATAATCATATGTTTCTAATTCATTATATTTCTTGATATCCTGATAGTCTGCTTTTTTAAATAGTCTTTTTTCTCCATCTAAATATTCTAAAGCAAATAATCGAAGGTTTCTATTACCTTTAACATTATCTCTTAATAAAAAATCTGTATTACATATTTTACATTTACACTTACCTCTTTTGTAGGTACCATTATCAATATTAGTTTTTGATCCACAGGATTTACACGTATGAATTTCTTTGCTAATATCAATAACATCTACTTCTCCACACTCTGAACAAAATACATATTGTTGTTCTTTATTATAATATAATTTATAATGAGGGTGTGTTCTAACCTTAGAATTACATTCTGGGCAATCAATTTCATAAACCCAAAAGACGTTTATTATCTCATATTCCTTATCATCTATTCGTGTTGTATATAGTTTCAAAATCTTTTCAGCTATATTTTTTTCTATTATTTCATATTGTTTTTTTATCCTATCCAAATTACAATCTTCTAATTCCTTTTTCGTAATAAAACATGCAAGTGGGTCAACATCAACACCTATTGTTTTCATACCCATTTTTTTAGCTTCTACTAACGTAGTCCCTCCACCCATAAATGGATCTAAAACTGTCAAGTCACTTGTATTTTTTGAGTAAAATCTATCCCAAAATTCTTCATCTGTAGCATCGTAATGTAATTCTGATGCAATATAGAGCGCTCTAACTATACAGCCTAATCTTCTAGCCCACCATTTATGAATTCTATATACAGGTTTTTTACTGTTTCCTTCTTTTTTCGCTAATTCACTTAATTCTTTAATAGGAATTATATTTTCAATCAATTTTCTTGACATTTTTTCTCACCCAAATTTTTAATTATTGCCCAATATATTATATCATATATTTATGTTATGGACCATATGTTTTTTGTAATTTCTCATAATATTTTAACTCATTTTATTAATATCAATGCATCTGTGATGCTTGAGGCTTTTTGTCTTAATATCTTACAGTATATTCCAGGTTCCAGCATTATCAAGTAATGCTTTGATTAGTATAGTATCTAAATTAAACCAATTAAATGAATTATTTATGTTTATCCTTTATATATTTTGACTAGAGTAGAGGTATCATAACAATATTATCCTTGTAAAGCCTCTTTTATTTTTTGCTTCTTATTACCACTTAAAGTATGATATCTTGCAATCCCAACTATAAAATGTTCATCTTCATATATTAGTGGCATGATTTCAATCACATAAACACCTTCCTTTTATCGATTCTTAACTTTTTATTTTGTGATTTGAAATTATATTATTAAATTCTAAAAAAATCATGGTCTATTTATGATAAACCATGATTTACTAATTTAACAACTTTATTGTTTATTTAACAACTTTGTTGTAAGTCTACAATATATATTATTTAACCAAAATTCACTACTCAACAGTCACACTCTTAGCCAAATTCCTTGGCTTATCAACATCATTACCCAGTCCAACTGAAATATAATAAGCAAATATTTGTTGTGGAATGTTTTCAAGTAATGATGTAAACATCCAGTTAGTTCTTGGTACATAAATTACATCATTAGCAATCTTACTTATCTCTGTATTACCTTCTAAAGCAATAGCTAACACTTTAGCACCTCTAGCTTTAACTTCTTTTATATTACTAACTGTCTTATCAAAAAGCTCTTCATGACCTGTAAGAGCAACTAAAAGTGAATTATCTTCAATAAGTGCAATTGGACCATGTTTTAACTCACCAGCTGCATAAGGTTCTGCATGAAGGTAAGCAATCTCTTTTAATTTAAGAGCACCTTCCATTGATACTGCATAGTCAAGACCTCTACCAATATAAAATACATTTTTAGAGTTAATGTATTTATTAGCTAATTTTTTAATAGTATCTGCTTGCTCTAATATTTTAGATACCTTATCAGGTAAAGTATATAACTCTTCTCTAAGAAGTAAAAATTCTTCTTTTGAAATATTTCCAAATTCCATAGCTATCTTTATTGAGAGTAGATACATAGCACATAATTGAGCTGAATATGCTTTAGTTGACGCTACTGCTATTTCTGGACCTGCCCAAGTATACAAAACATCATCTGCAATTCTTGATATTGTAGACCCCACTACATTAACAATCCCAATTACATATGCTCCCGCTTTCTTTGCAAGACGAAGTGCTGCAAGAGTATCCGCTGTTTCACCTGATTGTGAAACAACAATCATTAAAGTATTTTCATCAATTATAGGTTCTCTATATCGAAATTCCGATGCTACCTCTGCAACTACAGGTATTCTAGCTACTCTTTCAATTAAATACTTACCTACTAAACCAGTATATGAAGCTGTACCACAAGCTACTATATATATTTTATTTATCTTTTTAATAACCTCTTTGGATAAATTAATATCATCAAGAACTATATCATCAATATCAAGAGGCAATCTTGGGGATAAAGTATCTTTTACAACTTTTGGTTGTTCAAAAATTTCTTTTAACATAAAATGTTCATATCCATCTTTTCTAGCAGCTTTAATATCCCAAGTAACATTATAAATATCTCTTTTTACTTCATTTTTATCAGTATCTATTATTTTAACATTATCTTTTGTTACAATTGCAATTTCTTTATCTTCTAATAGATATACGTCTCTTGTATGTTCTAAAATAGCAGGAATATCAGATGCTATATAATTTTCCCCTTTACCAATTCCAATTATTAATGGACTATCTTTTCTAACTGCAATTATTTTATCAGGTTCATCATTACATATTACTCCAAAAGCATAAGAGCCTTCAATTTTTTCCATAGCTTTTAAAACAGAATCTAATAAATTATTATTCTTTTTATAATAATAATCTATCAACTGAACTGCTACTTCTGTATCAGTTTCAGATACAAACTCTTGTCCCTTTAACTGTAATTTTTCTTTTATTGTCATGTAGTTTTCAATAATTCCATTATGAACCAATGATATCGTACTAGTACTATTCATATGAGGATGTGAATTAATATCTGAAGGTTCTCCATGAGTAGCCCAACGAGTATGACCTATCCCAATAGTTCCATTTAACTGGTTATTACTTAAACGCTCTTCTAAATTAATTAATCTTCCTTTTGTTTTTACTGAATTTATCTTATTGTCATATATAGAGATTCCTGCAGAATCATATCCTCTATATTCTAAACTTTTTAACCCATTAATTAAAATAGGTGCCGCTTCTTTATTACCTATATATCCAACTATACCACACACACTAATGTCCTCCTAATACTTATTTATACTTTTATTCTCTTAATCAAACTTCGCACTTTGACTTTAAGTTCAGCAAAATATAGGCTTATGAGTTTATCATCAACAATAAAAAACGTAGGATCATCTGTATTTTTATTGTTGATGAAATCCTTAATTTAGTTTACTTCACAGAAATTTATGAAGTGCGAAGTTTGAGTTACTTATCTAATTTAATCTATTTTCAATCAAAGAAGCTAGTGATTTTGCTTCCTCAAGAAGTATATCTTGATTTTTTCCTTCTATCATTACTCGAATTAATGGTTCTGTTCCAGAAGGTCTAATTAAAACTCTACCTTCACCATCAAACTTTTCTTCTAATTTACCAATTTCATCTTTTATAACTTCATCTTCTAAATAACTGTATTTATTACCATTAGTAACCTTTGCATTTACTAAAACTTGTGGTAATACTTCCATTACTTGTGCTAGTTCAGATAATTTTTTATCTGAGTTTTTGAGTGCTTCTAATAGATGTAAAGAAGTAAGAAGTCCATCGCCTGTAGTGTTTTCGTCTAAAAATATAATATGTCCAGACTGTTCTCCACCTAAATTATATCCTTCTTCCATCATCTTTTCTAATACGTATCTATCCCCAACTTTTGTTTGTTCTATATGTATATCCTTCTCTTTACCCATAATAAAAAATCCAAGATTGCTCATAACAGTAGCAACTACAGTATCTTTACACAATTTTCCTTGTCTTTTCATATATAATCCACAGATAGCCATAATTTGATCCCCATCAATTATATTACCAAGTTCATCTACTGCAAGACATCTATCTGCGTCTCCGTCATAAGCAAAACCAATATCTGCTCCAACTTGTGTTACAAAATGCTGTAAATCTTTCATGTGTGTTGATCCGCATTTTTTATTAATATTTGTTCCATCCGGCTCATTATGAATAATAAACACTTCTGCACCTAACTGTCTTAATGTTTCAGGAGCTGATACATAGGAAGCACCATTAGCACAATCAATAACTATCTTCATGCCTTCTAAATTCATATCAATTGTACTTTTAATATAATTAATATAGTCTGTAATACTTTCTTTTTTATGCTTTACCCTTCCTATCTTTGTACCTGTAGGAAGTTCTATTTTATCATAGCTACGCAACATTATATCTTCAATTTCATCTTCTAATTGATCAGACAGTTTATAACCTTTATTATTGAAAAATTTTATTCCATTATATTCTACTGGATTGTGTGACGCCGAAATAACTACTCCTGCATCTGCATTATATAATTTTGTTAAATAAGCTACGGCTGGAGTAGGTACTATTCCTATACTAACGGCATTGGCTCCAACTGAGCATATACCTGAAATAAGTGCCGCTTCTAACATCTCTCCAGAAATTCTTGTATCTCTGCCTATTAATATGGTTGGTTTATGTTTATTTTCTTTAGTCAGTACATGTGCTCCTGCTTGCCCTAACTTAAATGCCATTTCTATAGTAAGTTCTTTGTTTGCAATTCCTCTTACACCATCTGTTCCAAATAATATACCCATATTTAGTTTCCTCTCTCATTTTACTAATATAAATTAAACAAATTATAAGTCTTTTATTGTATTTTTTTTTAAAATATTCTCTACACTTTTACAATTATAGCACTCCCATTTTCTCCCTTCAATAAAATATGCAATAAATGGGACCCCATTTCACCACATGGTATATACCACTTTTACAATTGGTATACTATAAAGTATGCTTCATACAAATTTATTGTTCCTATTCCCTTATTGGATTAGAAGGTATAGGCGAAAAAAAAGTGTGCATCATGCACACTCAATATATGTTATTCTTCTATTATAGGTTCTTTAATTTTATCACTACCATTATTATCACTATTATCATTATTATTGCTATTATTACTACTATTATTATTACTATTATCATTACTATCATTATTTTCATTAACTTGCTCTTTACGTTTTGTTAATTCAATAATAACTTTTGGTGGTTCTGTTATAAGTTCTACTTCTTTTGGATATTGAAGTTTAAGCATTACTTCATGTCGATCTTCTGTTAAATTATTTAGATTAACTTTTGGATTGAGTGTAAAAATATTTATTTTATTTAAATCTTCTTGAATTCCTCTAAATACTATTTTAAAACTTTCTTTATTAATAATAGATATATTAAGGTCTTCAGGTAGTTTTTCTATACTTATATCATCATGAGGCGCTATCTTAATTTGCCTATCTTGAACTTTATCTATGTTAAGATTTACTGATACTGTATTACTTTCTTTATATCTAGATATACCATCTGGTAGTATTGCACTTAAATTAAATTCTTTTGTTGTATCTTTGGTTAGATCATTAAGAGAAATATCTAATGCAATATTACTAATTTTATCTATTTTTTCTTCACTACCTATAAGTGTTATCATATTTGGTATAACTTGACTTCCTGTCAACTTAAATCCATTAGGTACCTTACCAATAGGATTTACTGTAAGATTTACTTTTTTCAACTTTTTAATAGGAACTTGAATATTAACTTCATCTACACTTTTTTCAATATTATCTACTTCGTTACCACTTTGATCAAGTAATTTTATTAAACCAACTGCGGTCCTATCAGTAGTTGCATCATCTATTCTAATATTAACCTTAACCTGTCTAACTAAAGCAATTTTTGATTCTGGTCCTTTAATTTCTATAGTATTTGGAGTAATTATTGGATCTAAATATACATATGACTCTTTTGGGCTACCTTCTAATTCATATGTAACTTTTCTAATATCAGTCTTAACATTTTCTCTAATTATACGCATATTTTCTGGACTTTTTCTAATTACTTCAATAGCTTCTTCATATTCTGTATTAATATTAATAACTAGTGCATCTGTATAAGATAAATATTTCATATCAACAGAAGCTTTAATATCTTCATTTTTTAAGTTCTCTATTATCGATCGTTTACCACGTAAAATTACATCCACATATTGTCCTTCTATAAAATTGATATATTGATTTTTTGAAGTAATTACTTCTGCATTAAGTACGGTAACAGGAATATGTGTAAATGACTCAGTTTCATATGGATCTTCAAAACGTACAACAGCAAACCAAATAAAAAAGGCTAACACGATAGATACAATCTTCCACCCTATATTCCTTGTAAATACATTACCCATTCTTCTGTCTACCTTTCCATATTTTAAATTTCTTAATTTCAGCTGTTTTTTTATGATAGATTAATTTATTAGTTAAGTAATCACTATCTACATTTCTAATAATATTACCACCCATTGCCATAGATACTTTCCCAGTTTCTTCTGAAATAATAATAACGATACTATCAGAAACTTCACTTATACCAACTGCTGCTCTATGTCTTGTCCCTAACTCTTTACTAAGGCTCATATTATCTGATAAGGGTAAATAACAAGTTGCAGCAACAATTTTATTATCTCTTATTATAATAGCTCCATCATGCAGTGGTGTATTATGTTCAAATATATTAATCAGTAATTCTTTAGAAATAATCGCATTAATTGGTATTCCTGTTCTTTCATATTCTCCAAGTCTTACTTCTTTTTCTATAACTATAAGAGCCCCTGTTTTATATTTAGCCATTTCCTCAGTTGCTTTTACAATTCCATGAATTGATTTTAAAGAAAGTTTTTCTTTTTTTTCTTTTTGCTCATCAAATATCATAAAAGTTGAAAATAAATTTCTACGTCCTAGTTGTTCTAAAGCACTCCTAAGTTCTGGCTGAAAAACAATTAGCAACGCAATAATTCCAGTATTAATGGTCTTAACAAAAATAAACATAATTGTATTAAGGTTAAGTATCATGGATAAAAATGCTATAATAAAAATTATCAACATTCCTTTAAACAATGTCCACGCTCTAGTGCCTCTTACCCATTTCAGGAGTTGATAAATTACAAATGCTATTAAAGCTATCTCTATTAAATCTTTAGGTTTTATCACAGGAAATTCTAATTGTATTAATTTTAAATTTTCCCAAAACACATCCAAATTGTTCAAGTATTACACCTTCTTTATCTGAAATTATTAAGTAATTGCATAAATAAAATTGTGCAATTACCTACTAAATTATTATTAAATTGAGCTATGTTCATTATAAAAACATATACTATTATTTATAGTAAATTTAGAATACAATGTTTATTACAATTTATTGTTCATTATATCAAAATCTATATTTATTTTTTAAGTTAAACAGGTGTAATTACTTATGAATGATACCTGTACATAATTTATTATAACATTAATATCATATTAGAAAAATAGATTTTTGAAAAATTTTTCGAAAACATAAGAAAAGATAAAAATGAAAAACGAAGAGATATAATCCCTCCGTTTATAGTATATATATTAATTTTTATGTTTTACTTCTTTTTTAATACTATTTATATGCTTAACTCTTCGAACTTGTTTACTAATTTTAATTTTTGGTATAGCTTTAACATAATAAATGTAGTCATCATCTTCAAATTGAACTTTTTCAGCCCTAGTATAATGAAGTGATACTTTTAAAAACTGACATATAGTAACAATAATTATTGCAAATATAGAACCTAAGATTACGCCAATTATACTAATATCTGTTTTTAAAATAATATTTCCAATAGTAAAACCAAGCATATTAGTTATACCACCAGTAACAATTGAAATATACCACACATAATCTATTTCTAAACGACTTATAAAATATGTAATTAATATAACTGCTATAAAAATAATAATTGTTAACATCATAGCCTTATCATTTAATAAAGATTCCATAATGGTTTTGTACATAGTAGTAATTGAATCAGGTAAATCAGTTAAATCAGCAGCTTTAATTGCTATAATTGATGACATATGCCCTGAAAAATAGTACACTATAACACCTAAACAAATAGATATAATTGTAATTGGTCCATAAAATAATCCTGCGAAAATTGGAACTATATATGGTATTCCCAAGGAAAAAGCTAATGGTACAAAAATAATAAAATAACTCATCTTAGGAAAAATTCTAATATACATAAGATAAATAACAATCATAATTACAAATATCAATGCTACTGCTTCAATAGAAACATAAAATAGGTGAGAGCTAATAACAAAAATTATTAATAGTAATAGCCAATTACCTGGTATAAAACTTCCAATAACAGCTAGTATAACATTTATTAAAGCACCATTTAATAATTTCGCATTATTTAAAAATCCATTTAATCTTGTAAAAACTAATAACGAAAAAATAAATTTAGTTATTGGTACTATAAACCTTTCATATCTCTTAAAAAATGTTATGAGTACTTCTCTTATCTCATAAAGCTTAGTCATAACCAATATTTCCTCCTTAAAATCTAACTATCCAACTTCTTAATTGAATATTTATTTGTAACTATCTAGTTTATTAATTAGTTTTTTATATTTTTCAATTCTTGTTTCTGCGTTTTTATATCTTTTTTTATATATAAAAGTTGATAAAATTGTATAAATAGTTAGTACAATCGCTAATATTATTAGATATCTAATACCAATACTAACATAATCTATTTCAGTTATATTATTAATATCTTTTGTTATTCTTCTCATTAAATCTCCTGCAAAAATAATACACATTGCAATTGCAACACCTAAACGTGTTTTAAAATTATTATAAGATATATAATTAGATTTAAAAAAATTATTTACGGTAAAATCATCTTTACCTAAATTCTTCTCATAAATTGCTAAATTAGTCATTATCTTAACTTTTTCCTTATTCACCCAGTGCTCACCTCATTCCAAATCTATTACTACTGTATATTATTACTCATTAATCCATCTTTAGTATAACTAGATCCTGCATGCCATAAAATCCACTCATCCAGTCCAGCATCATATACTGCTTGTATTTGAGCTCTAATTTCTTCTCCTCCATATATTTTATAATTACCTGAACCTAAATATCCAGCTGTAAAAGCTTGAAGCCATGGTCTTACTATAGCAGCACGTTTCCCTTTTAACTCTTCATATTTTTTATTAGAAGCTGTCATAGATCCAAATATAGTTTCATATGGATATAAATCAGAGTGTTTGTTTTTTGGGATACCAAAAAAACCTTTCCCATAATGAGATGGATATACCATAGGACAAATAACATCTAGCTTTTCAGCCATCTTTAAATAATCTTGTCCAATAGCTTTTGCATCTACTTTACTTGTTATAATTGTTCCAAATACATCAGCCGAAACTTTAACATTATATGGCTCTAACTCTTTCATCGCATATTCAACAAAATGAGCTATTGTTTCCATCCTGTTTTTGGTTTCACCTATTTCTCCAAAATAAGCATTCTTTAATTTTTTAGTAGCTTCAAATCTTATATAATCAAATTGGATTTCTTTAAATCCTGCTTTTGCTGCTTCTTTTGCAACATTTATGACATAATTCCATGCTCCTTCATTATAAGGATTAAGCCATGTTATTTCACCATATTCCCATAAACTACCATCTTTATTTTTAATTGCATAGTCTTTAATATTTTTTGATGCATGAGGGTCTTTAAATGCAACTATACGTGCTATAGGATAAATATCATTTTCATATAATCTATCCATAAGACCGTCTATATCTCGGATACTTACTCTTTCTGCCTTTATATCATCTGACTCTTTGTTATTCATATTATAAGTAATCTTACCTTCATCGTCTTTAACATCAATTACGAATGCATTAATTTCTGTAGTATTTGCTATATTAATAATGGAATTAAACTTTTCCTTTTGAGTAATCGTATGAGCATTAACATAAAGTCCTTTTACTTTTGGTGTCTTTTTATATAATCTATAATTAATATTAGGCGTATCTATATAATCATCAAATCCAACTTCTAATGAATTATCATTAGACTTAATATCATTATTTTCATTTACTGTGTTATTATCTAACTTAAGATTACTCTTATCTTCTTGATCTTTCTTATGAGTATTAACATATATTATGGGAATACTCACAACGATAATTGCTAAAATCAAAATCCAGTATTTCTTTTTATTGCGTCTCTTAAGATAAGCCATCCAAATATTCCCTCTCTTTACTCTTATTTTTTAATTAATTATAAAAATTACCTATTATTTATTAGATCAATCCGCATATTATAATATCATTTCAATTATATCACATAAAAATTTTATTTTCGACACTTTTTAATTAGTATTTAATTAAATTTAAATAAAACATTTTATCTATAGTATTGCACACACAAATTTTCTTAATCAACGTAAAGAAAACCCCTTAATCAATAAGAGGTTTTCAATATAAATTATTCTTTATTTTTCATCGTTGGGAATAATAGTACATCTCTAATAGAATAAGAATTAGTAAGTAACATAACTAATCTATCAATACCTATTCCAAGACCTCCTGTAGGAGGCATTCCATATTCAAGAGCAGTAAGGAAATCTTCATCAATCATATTAGCTTCTTCATCCCCTGCTGCACGAAGTTCCTCTTGTCTTTCAAATCTTTTTCTTTGATCTATTGGATCATTTAACTCAGAAAACGCATTTGCAAATTCTCTCTTAGTTATAAATAATTCAAATCTCTCAGTGTAATCTGGTTTTTCTGGTTTTCTCTTAGCAAGAGGAGAGATTTCAACCGGATGATCAATTATAAATGTTGGTTGAACAAGATGTTCTTCTACATATTCTTCAAAGAATAAATTCAAGATATCACCTTTTTTATGATGTTTTTCAAACTCTACATGATACTGCTTAGCAATTTCTTTTGCTTGTTCATCAGATTCTATTTCATCAAAATCAACATTTGCATATTGTTTAACAGCATCTAACATAGAAAGTCTAGCAAATGGTTTGCCTAAATCTATTTCTACATCATCATATGTAACAATAGTTGTTCCTAATACTTTAGTTGCTACTGTACGAATGAGTTCTTCAGTTATATCCATCATACCATGATAATCTGTATATGCTTCATATAATTCAATTAAAGTAAATTCTGGATTATGTCTTACAGATAACCCTTCATTTCTAAATACTCTTCCAATTTCATATACTTTCTCAAAACCACCCACAATAAGTCTCTTTAGATTAAGTTCAAGAGCTATTCTCATATACATATCCATATCAAGTGCATTATGGTGAGTGGTAAATGGTCTTGCTGATGCTCCACCAGATATAGTATTTAGAACAGGCGTTTCCACTTCTAAATATCCTTTATTATCAAGTATATTTCGTATTTCTTTTATTATTTTAGTTCTAGTAATAAAAGTATTCTTTACTTCTGGATTAACAATTAAGTCCAAATATCTTTGACGATATCTTGTATCTGTATCTTTTAATCCATGGAATTTTTCTGGTAGAATCTGTAAGCTTTTTGAAAGTAATGTTACCTCATGAGCTTTTATTGAGATTTCACCTTTTTGAGTTCTAAAAACTTCACCTTTTATACCTATTATATCGCCTAAATCATAACGTTTAAATTCAGCATATTCTTCTTCTCCAATAGCATCTCTTCTAACGTATGATTGAATTTGACCATTTCTATCAGCTATATGGCAAAAAGAAGCTTTACCCATTAAACGCTTTGTCATAATCCTACCAGCAACTGTAACTTCTTTGCCTTCTAATTCGTCAAATCTATCAATAATCTCATTACTATGGTACTCAACATTAAATTTAGTTAATTCAAAAGGGTCTTTTCCTTTATTTTGTAATTCTGCTAATTTTTCTCTTCTAATTTTTAAAAGCTCATTAAGATCTTGTTCTTTATTTTTTGTATTGTCACCTGACACTTACAAGCCCTCCTTGTATACTTATAATCTTTTGTACAAAACAGTCTAAATCATATGTTCAATAATTATTATCTATGAATATCTAATACTTTTAATTTTACAACTCCATTAGGAGTCTCTGCCTCTACTAAATCTCCAATTTTTGAACCAATTAAAGCTCTTCCTACTGGTGATTCATTAGATATTTTATAATTCAACGGATCAGCTTCCATTGAACCAACTATAGCATAGTCAACTTCTTCTTCAAATTCTAAATCATATAAATTTACTTTACATCCTACATTAATTGTTTCTAGTGAAATTTCTTCTTCGTCAATTACTTCAGCATTTTTTAATATTTTCTCAATCTCTACAATTCTAGTTTCTATTTCACCTTGTTCTTCTTTAGCTGCATCATATTCTGCATTCTCCGATAAGTCACCTTGTGCTCTTGCTTCTTTTATCTTTTCTGCTACTTCTTTTCTTCTAACAATTTTTAGATTTTGAATTTCTTCTTCTAATTCTTTTAATCCATTATATGTTAGTATAACTTTTTTGTCAGGCATCTTGCTACACCCTTCCTCTTAATATAATTTTTATTTCTAATAACTCAAACCTCTAACTTAGAATTAATAAATTATGAAATATGAAGTTTTAGTTAATAAAATTAATCGCTCCCCAATACTTATTGATTTTATTAATTGATAGTATCATATTCAAGGTATTATAACTTAATAATACTAAGTTGTCAATATTAAAAATTATTTATTCTTTCTTAAAAAATCATTTTACTTTCTTATTATTATCGTTGATTTATAGTTGTTGACTCCTTTGGTATATTTTCCCTATCGTTAGATGATATTTAGATTTGATTTTGTTTAACCTATCACACATATTTGTTTTATATCCATATAAATACATACTTCTTAACAGACGATTCTCATTTAGTAAAATACCATGGAATAATTCTTTACTAATAAGACGATTATCAACATACATATCTATTCCTGTAACTATGTTAATATCACTTCTTTTTATAATTATGTTTTTAATCTTATCATCACTTGATATAAAATCAATTATATATGAGTCTTCTTCAAAGCAATAAAAAATCTTATCTTGTTCTTTATTACAATTTATAACAATATCACTAGATATATCTTGATTAATACTGTTATTAGTTATTGCAATAGCTAAACCTGTTTCATTAAAAATTTCTTCAACTCTATCCTCAAATATTTGTGGTTTTGATGTTACAATAGTTAGAGAATTAATACCATGATATATCTGATCTATAATATATCTAGTTTTACTATTATCTCCATCTATTATAACAAAATTCATATCTTTTAATTCCTTATTTATACAATTAGTTATTTTTTCTATTACTTTATCAATATACAAAAATTGAATAGCTTTTTCATCTGCTATTAATGATTCAAATTCATGTTTAAAGTTTCCCAATTCTTTCGATACAATTATTGTATTAATATTATAAATCAACATTCTACTGTTAAATAATTGAATTATTTTTCTAATATACCATTCATCTTCTATTTCTTTTTCAATAATAGGTAACTTAATATCAAGTCCTACATTATCTAAATATTTAACTTCTGATATATCTAAAGGAAATTTTTTCATTATATACTTTCGAATCATCTTATTAGGAAAATATCTAATAAATGGATTTCTAAAACTAATATCTTCTAGCTCTTTATTAGCTCTAATAATAGCATATTTTTTAAACATACATTCACTTCAGTTTTATGTTTTAGTATAATTTATTATCACATTATAAATTTTATACATGTAATTTTCTTGTATTTATAATATATGTTAGTATAGTTAATATTTTTAAGATCTATTAACAATAAGTTATTGATAAAAATCCTTTAGTTCTTTTAATTTATCTTTTAATTTATCCATAGATTCAATACTATTAATCTCTTTTCTAATATATGTCGAACCTGGTAAGCCTTTTGTATACCAAGATATATGCTTTCTCATCTCTCGTACAGCTGTATACTCCCCTTTATAATTAGTTAGCATTTCTAAATGTCTACTCATAGTATTAACAATCTCATTAATGTCTGGTAATGATAATAATTCATCATTATTTAAATAATGTATTATCCTCTTAAATATCCATGGATTACCTTGTGCTCCTCTACCTATTAATATTCCATCACAATTTGTCTCGTCAATCATTCGTTTGGCATCTTCTGGTTGAAATATATCTCCATTACCAAGAACAGGAATATAAACCGATTCTTTTACTTTCCTAATTATATTCCAATCGGCTTTGCCACTATAATATTGTTCTCTAGTTCTCCCATGAACTCCGATTGCCGCTGCACCATTTTCTTCTGCTATTTTTGCTATCTCTACAGCATTTATAGAACTTTCATCAAATCCTTTTCTTATTTTAATTGTTAGTGGTATATCAATAGCTTTTGAAACTTTATTAACAATTTCTCCAACAAGTTTAGGATTTTTCATAAGCGCTGATCCTTCATTGTTATTAACTACTTTTGGAACTGGACATCCCATATTAATATCTATTATATCTATTAGGGGATTTTCTTGTACTATTTTTTTTGCCATATCTGCCATCAAATCAGGTTCAGAGCCAAATAATTGTACAGCAACTGGTCTTTCTTTTTCATTTATTTGTAATAATAACTTAGTGTTTTTATTATTATAATAAATAGCTTTTGCACTAACCATTTCTGTATAAACTAATCCACAACCTTGCTCCTTGCATAAAATCCTATATGGCAAATCAGTAACCCCAGCCATAGGCGCTAATATAACATTGTTTTCTAATTCTACATTCTTAATTTTAAGTTTCATAACATCACTCATTTTTTGTTTTTGTCATATATAATTTTAAGTCCCTTTAATGTTAACATAGGATCATATATATCTATTTTATCTGTTTCTGAAAAAATTATTTTTGCAAGTCCGCCTGTAGCAACTACTTTCATATCAGGTAAATTCATTTCTTCTTTTACTTTTGTTACAATGTATTCTACTTGTCCTATATATCCATATATAAGTCCTGCCTGCATACTTGTTATTGTATTTTTTGCAAGTATACTTTCTGGTTTTTTAATCTCTATCTCTGGAAGCTTTGCCGCCATTTTCCCTAATGCATTGGCGCTTATTTTAATACCCGGTGATGTAATTGCCGCATTAAATACACCATCTTCTGTTACTATATCATAAGTAGTAGCTGTACCAAAATCAATAACAATTGCTGGACCACCATAAGTATAGTAAGCACTTACTATATTAACTATTCTATCTGCACCTACTTCTTTTGGATTATCCGTCCTAATATTAATGCCTGTTTTTAACCCTGGTCCTACAATAATTGGTTTTGTATGAAAATATTTAATAATACCATTAACTAAAGAATACATAATATTAGGGACTACAGAAGCTATTATTACATCTTTTATATCATCTACATTTATATTTTTATGTGTAAGTAGACTATACATAAATAATCCATATTCATCTGATGTTCTAGGCGTCTTTGTTGTCATCCTCCAACTTGCTACTAATTCATCATTCTTATATGCACCTAATACTATATTAGTATTTCCAATGTCAATAACTAATAACATTTAATCACTTCCTTGTTTGTCAAATTAGTAAAGTATTTGCAAATCTACATATTGTATGTAGAAGAATTAAAATTTCTTAGTTTTGCATTTACCTATTAAATTAGTGGTAATATAAGGACACTGAAATAAAGTCCTATTACCACTATATATTGTACATTTTTATTTATATTTTTTCAATTAATAACTCAACTTTCCCACCACAATTCAATAACTGCATTTCATTCAAGGTCAGAAAGTTGAGCTATTAATAAATCTTTACATTTTATAATCTACACATGCCCTTGCTTTTGCCACCTTCTTAATAAATTTACCAACTTCTTTATGATCGGGATTAATCTGATACGCCTCTAAATCCGCCATACTTTCTACATCTACGGTTAAAACTAAGTCAAAGTTTGAATTATCTGCTTCTTTATCATTTAATCCCACATGTAAACACTTGATTTCTTTAACTTTGTTTACTAAGCTTTCTAATAATTCTTTTGATTTTATTAAGTTATTCTCTTTTTTACTTCCTTCTGCTTCTTCCTTATATTGAAACATTACTACATGACGTATCATATATCTGCCTCCAACTTTTATTCTTCTTAATAAGTAATTAGTTATAAATTTACCTATTCTTCTCCTAAATAAAACACTTTAAAATATGTTTCTAATGACTCCCATAACTCTTTTTTATCATTTTGTAATTGTTTTATTTTTAAAACACTACCTATATCATCAAATAATAAATCATTCTCATTAGCTTCTACTTCAAGATACAAATCACCATTCTCTTCAAATCCAATTGTAAGTATTCCACCAACATCTTCTGTATATAAAACAGATAAAATTTTTAATTCATCTTTTACGTTTTGTGGTAACTGTTCAAAATCTTCACTCAAAAAGTATTTCTTTTCATATACATTAGAAACTGATAATATCACTCTTTCATCAAACATCTATATCAAACCCTTTCATATTAAACATATCCATATAATCCTCTAACAGAAACTTCACCTGATGTTACTATCATATCATCTCCATTAGAGTTTGTTACTATAAGTTCACCTTTTTTAGTAACATTCTTAACTGTACCTAATATATTTTCTTTTTTACTTATAACTTGAACTTTTCTATTTATGTTAATACAATAATCATTATATTCATCAATAATATTAGTTAAATCTTCGGTTTTAAGATATGTGTTATAATAATCTTCAAATAATTCAATAGTTCTTTTAACTATTATTTTTCTATTATAAGGGCCATTTCCTTCTAATAATAAAGAAGTAGCAATTTCTTTAAGTTCAGACGGGAACTTAGATATATTAACGTTAATTCCAATTCCAACAATCACAAAATTGATGAAATCTATTTCTGAATTCATCTCTGTTAATAACCCACATATTTTTTTACCGTTTATAACTATATCATTAGGCCATTTAATCATAGCTTCTAAACTTGTAATTTCACGTATAGCTTTACAAACAGCTAGTCCTGCAACTAACGTTATCATAGAAGCATTTTCTGGTGCTGTATTAGGTCTTAAAATAATGGACATCCATATACCTTCTCTAGGTGGAGATACCCAATTCCTACCCCTTCTACCCTTTCCAGCTTTTTGTTCTTCAGAAATAATAACAGTACCTTCTTCTTCACCTTCTAAAGCAATCTTTTTCCCATATTTATTAGTCGAATCTATACTATCAAATGTAATAACTTTTTTACCAATTAATTTACTTTTGAGATCATACTTTATCTCTGCTTCATTTAATATATCTGGAGACGATAGTAATCTATAACCTTTACGTGTAACTGATTCAATCTCATAACCCTTGTCTCTTAACTGATTCATTACTTTCCATATAGCAGTTCTTGAAACACCAAGTTTATTGCTAATCTCTTCCCCAGATATATAATCATCTGCATTATTTAATAACTGTAACACTTTCCCTTTCATAGTTCATCCTACTTTCAAAACGTACTGAATACATTATACATTTATTTCCTAAACTCTTCAAGGATAAACAACAGCATTTATATCATCGCAACCATTACAGCCTTTATAGTATGCATCCTATTTTCTGCTTCATCAAATATTACTTTTGAATGTTTTTCAAATACATCTTCTGTAATTTCATTCCCCTTAACTGCTGGTAAACAATGCATACAAATAGTATCATCTTTTTCAGTTTTTAATACAAGCTCTTTATTTACTTGATAAGGCTTTAATAAACTAATTCTATCAGCTGCTTGTTCCTCTTCTCCCATAGAACACCATACATCAGTATATATCACATGTGATCCTTTAACTTTATCAATATCTTCAGTTATAACTATCTTACTACCAGAATCCAAACTAAATCCTTCACATTCATTTATTAAATCATTATTTGGCCATAACTCTTTTGGAGCAACTAAAGTAAAATCTAATCCAATTTTACTACATCCTATCATTAAACTATTAGCCATATTGTTACGTCCATCTCCAATATATGTAAACTTAAGACCTTTTAATTTACCAAACTGCTCTTTTATCGTTAATAAATCTGCTAATATTTGAGTTGGATGATAATCATCTGTTAAACCATTAAATACTGGAACTCCACTATATTTAGCTAACTTATTTACATGATCTTGAGAAAACCCTCTAAATTCTATTCCATCAAATAATCTACCAAGAACTCTTGCTGTATCCTCAACTGATTCTTTATACCCTAACTGAATATCATTTTTCCCTAAGTATTCAGGGTGTCCCCCTTCATCAACACATGCAACTGTAAAAGCACATCTTGTTCTCGTGGAAGGTTTTTCAAAAATCAAAGCTACATTTTTCCCTTTTAACTGTTGACCAATAATACCCATTCTTTTCTTCTGTTTTAAATCAGAAGCTAAATCTAATAAATATTCAATTTCTTCTTTTGTAAAATCCTTTAATGTAAGCAAACTCTTTCCCTTTAAATTAACTGCCATAACACACTCTCCTTGTCTGTATATTTATTCATTATAATTAATAATTATAATTTTATACGCATTATCCTACTTTGTCAAGGTCCAAGAAATGTTAAGTACAACAAACGTGCTAATATACATTGGCACAAGCTACTTTAATTCTATCACATATTTATTCTATTAGATAGAAAATCTAACCAACAAAATTTGCTCCAATATATAGTAATATAGTGTAATCTATAGTAATATATAAATTGAATTGTTCAATACTTCTATACATTATATTTTTAAACTTACAATATTAATCTTAAATTAAAAATAAATAGAGCAAGAATCATCAAAAACGATATAAGAATAAGTGCTATAATAATTACGAGGTGGTAATATGACGCATATTCAGGAAATTCAGACTGCACTAGATTATATTGAATCAAATTTACACGAAGAATTGACTTTAGATGATATTTCTAAAGTTGTCGGTTTTTCAAAATTCTATTTTCATAGAATTTTCAAAAGAGAGGTAGGAATTTCATTATATGATTATGTCAGAAAGCGAAGACTTACTAGGGCAGCTTATGTTTTAATACATACAAATACATCTATAATAGAAATTGCCCTAACCTATCGTTTTGAATCTCAAGAATCCTTTACAAGAGCTTTTAAAAGTGTCTATCAATTACCCCCTGGAAGATACCGAACAGCTATTAAAGATTTAATTATAGGAGGAATAAATTTGAATAAACAAAATAGAATAAAAGGATGGATTATAACAGGAACAGCTCCTGAAAAATATCAGTTTGGAATAGACAATGAAATATATCACATGGGTTCAAAAGCAGCTACAATTCGTTGTATCGGGGACGAATTTTCAACTGATGAATACGGTACTATAATGCAACAAATTAGTGCAAAATCTTTTGTCGGAAAGAGAATGCGCTTCTCAGGTTTTGTAAAAACCAAAGGAGTAGAGGGTTCATGTGGGTTATGGATGAGAATAGACAGTTCTTCGGGAGTTTCATTAAAACTTGATAATATGCAGAACAGAGCAATTACCGGAACAACTGAATGGAATTATTATTCTTGTGTACTAGACATCCCAGAAAACGCATCTATTATCAATATTGGCGTATTGCTACTTGGTAATAAAGGACAAATTTGGTTTGATAATGCCGATTTTCAAGAAGTAGATAAAAACACACCAACAACTGAATTCATTTCAGAAGAAATATACCCAGACCATCTTATAAATGCATCATTTGAGGAAGTTTGATTAGGTAATGAAAAGTAAAGAAATTATACAAAATAACTTATGAGGTGAATATTATGCTTGAAGTAATTAATTTAACAAAAGAATACGAAAAAGTTAAAGCTGTAGATGATATTAGTTTTACAGTTAACGACGGTGAAATAGCTGTTTTACTAGGCCCTAATGGTGCAGGGAAAAGTACAACCATAAAATCTATTGCAGGTCTACTAAAATACAAAGGTGACATCACAATAAATTCTATGAATAACAAAACAATAGAAGCTAAAAAAATATTTGGTTACGTTCCTGAAGCTCCTGCTGTATATGATATGCTTACAATAAATGAACATATTAAATTTATAGCAAGTGCTTATAAGTTAGAAAACTACGAACAAAAAGCAAAAGAATTATTAACTGCTTTTGACTTATGGGATAAAAGAGATAAACTTGGAACTAGTTTATCAAAAGGTATGAAACAAAAAGTTAGCATTTGTTGTTCCCTATTATTTAATCCAAAAGTAATTCTTTTTGATGAACCAATGATTGGTCTTGATCCAAAAGCAATAAAAGAATTAAAAGATACGTTTATTAAATTAAAAGAAAGAAATTGTAGCATATTAATAAGTACACATATTATTGATAGTATTGATGAAGTGTGGGATAAAGCCTTAATAATGAAAAATGGAAAAATAGTATTATCTAGAACTAGAAAAGAAATTGTAGATAATAATGAATCCCTCGAGGAAATATTCTTTGACGTAACGGAGGCATAAGTTATGAAACCATTATTTTATATTATGAAAAGAAGTATTATTAATCATATAAAAAAACTTACAAAAAAACCATTACATCTTATTTTGTATATAATACTAATTCTAGCTTTTGTAGGATTTTTGGTAATGAGTTTTATAATGCCTAACCAAAATATTACAAAATCACCAAAATTCTCTTTTTCACTTATATCAACAATGTTTGTTTTAACCGTTACATATTTACAACTTAATCAAGGTATTGAAAAAGGAAGTAGTTTCTTTAGACAATCTGATGTAAATCTATTATTTACTGCTCCAATATCTCCAAAAAAGGTATTAGTATATGGATTTATTAAACAAATGTTTGCAACCTTCGTAATGATATTTTTTATTGCTTTTCAAATACCTAATTTAAAGAATTATTATCAAATTACCTCTGTTGGTATTTTAATTATATTTTTATCAATATTTACATTGTTTTTTAGTATATCTTTATTATCACTAATAATATATTCTATTACATCTAAAAAACATAGTTATAGATCTAATGCAAAAAAAATACTTAATGCTTTTTATTTATGTATTATAGTATGGATAATAATTAATTTACTAAAAACAAAAGACCTAATAACTACTGCTGAAAATGTTTTTGAAAGTAAGACTTTTAATATGATTCCTTTTGTCGGTTGGTTTAAAGTAGTTTTATCATATGCTACTAAAGAAATAGATAATATATTTATATTTAACGCTCTGTTTATTATAGTTTCAATAATTATACTTATAATAATATTATATAAAACAAATACCGATTACTATGAAGATGTTCTTGGAGCTACAGAAAGAAAAGAGAAAATGTATGCTGCCAAAAAATCAGGAAATAAGGTAAAAGAAATAAAAGTTGATAAAATAAGAAAAATTAATCAAGGTTTTGGTTCTGGTGGAGCTAAATCAATATTTTATAAACATCTTATTGAATATAGAAAAAATGGTATGTTTTTTATAGGAAAAGAATCTATAGGAATTGTAGCATTTGGTATTATGTCTAAATACTTTATGCCTCACTCAAGTATAGCAACCGTTCTTTATTTTAGTATATACATGCTATTTATTTTTTCTATGCAAGGTAAATGGATTGAAGAAATGCAAATTCACTATATATATATTATTCCTGCTAATTCTATTGAAAAAGTGTTTTATGGAACATTGGCAAATCATCTTAAAAATTTAGTGGATGGTATTATTCTTTTTGGAATAGCTGGTTTTCTTTTTAAATCAGATATAATAACTATTATTCTATGTGCAATAACATATACCACATATGGAGCAATATTTGTATATACAGATGTATTAGCTAGAAGAATATTTGGATCTACACATGGTAAAATATTTAAGTTCTTCATGAAATTAATCATTATTATACTTATTATAACTCCAGGATTTATTGGCGCTTCTTTAATTACATATACAGTTTTAAAAGGAGCATCTTACGCATCTTATTCTTACTATATAATACTTGCTTTATACAATATTATTATATCATTTTTACTACTTCTATCTGGCAAAAAAATATTTGAGGTAGCAGAAATATAAATCTTATAAGGAGATGGTATACGGTAATAATACCCTACCCCATCTCCTGTATCCTCATTAATTTTATTCTAGTTAGTAATTAAAAGACATGAGTATTTATGTTATTTTATTGGAATAAATATATCATGTTCTTTTTTATTAGTATATTCTTTCACCGTATTCTGAGCTAGTTTGAAGAAATAATCTTGTGAATTAAGAACTTTTTTGCCTTTTTTATTAATTTTAATATAATGTCCTTCTCTGTTTTTTATTTTTGCTTTTACATTATCTTTCATCATAATTTTTAGTATATCAACAATTCTATCTTTAATATTTTCATCTTCTACTGGAAATAATAATTCCACCCGTCTATTAAGATTTCTTGGCATCCAATCAGCACTTGATAAATATATTTCTTCATTTTTATTATTATAAAAATAAAAAATTCTGCTATGCTCTAGGTATCTACCTACTATACTTCTAACGCAAATATTATCACTAACACCTTCAATATTGGGAATAATTCCACATAACCCTCTTACAATTAGTTCTATCTCAACACCTACAGATGACGCTTTATATAACGCCTTCATTATTTCTGGATCACAAATAGAATTTACCTTAATAATCATTTTCGCTTTTTTTCCTAAAACAGCATTATTTTGTTCTCTCTCTATTAGCATCATAAATTTCTTTCTAAGTCCAGTAGGTGCCATAGTAAGTTTATGAAGCTTAGGTGGTTCAGAATATCCAGAAAGTGTATTAAATACAGCAGAAATATCTGCACCTATTTTTTCATTACTAGTTAGTATTCCCATATCAGTATAAAACTTAGCCGTAATATCATTATAATTTCCTGTGCCTAAGTGAATATATCTCTTGATCCCATCATCTTCCATTCTAACAATAAGAGTAATCTTACAATGTGTTTTTAATCCCACCAATCCATAAATAACATGGCAACCTGCTTTTTCTAGCCTTCTAGCCCATTGAATATTATTTTCTTCATCAAATCTAGCCTTAAGCTCTACTAGTACAGTTACTTGTTTCCCTAACTCTGCCGCTTCTGCTAGAGCCTTTATAATAGGCGATTGTCCACTTACACGATATAATGTTTGTTTAATCGCCAATACTTTATCATCTTTGGCTGCCTTTTTAACCAACGATACTATTGGAGTAAATGACTCATATGGATGATGAAGAAATATATCTCTTTTTTTCATACTATCAAATATCTCTTCGTCACCTAATAAATCCTTTGGTGTACTTGGTATGTTTAAGCCATATTTTAAATTGTCATAACCTTTAAGTTCATATATTTTTAATAAAAAGGTCAAATCGAGTGGTCCATTAATATAATATATGTCTTTGTTATGGATACTTAAAGAGTCCTTCAAAAAACTTACTAATCTCTCATCCATATCATAAGCTACTTCAAGACGAATGGCTTCTCCCCATTTTCTTTTTTTAACAGATTTTTCAATTTCAATTAATAAATCATCTGTATCTTCTTCATCTATAGATAAATCAGCATTTCTAGTTATTCTAAATGAATAGGCACATATAACTTTAAAACCTATAAATAATTGATGTATAAAAAGTTTCATAACATCTTCTAATAATATAAAATCTTTTACTTTACTAGAATTATTAGGCATTTCTATAAAT
This sequence comes from Vallitalea sp., assembly GCA_025210235.1. Classification (GTDB taxonomy): domain Bacteria; phylum Bacillota; class Clostridia; order Lachnospirales; family Vallitaleaceae; genus Vallitalea. Next base: position 60,084 of record JAOASG010000034.1, on the reverse strand, counting down.
CTTGGTAAAACTGATGGAACTTGAACAGTTACAAACTCTTCATCTCCATTTCTTTTAATTAATGTTGCTAAGTTTAAACTCTTATTTAGTATCAACGGGAAAGGTCGACTTGAATCTACAGCTAAAGGGGTCAGAACGGGATATATAATTTCATTAAAATATTCTTCTAAATAATTTTTTTGTTTATCGTTTAAATCGTTTATATGCACAAGATTTATGCCTTTCGTTTTCAGAATGGGAAGAATTGATCTTTTATAATGGCTATATTGTTCATCTACTAAACGATGAGCTCTTATTGATATTTTTTTCAATTGTTGTTTAGGAGTTAAACCAGAAATATCAGTTTTTTCATATCCAATATTGACTTTTTCTTTTAAAGATGCCACCCTTACCATTATAAATTCATCTAAATTAGAACTTACAATTGACATGAATTTTATTCTTTCAAATAAAGGGTTTTCAGAATTCTTGGCTTCGTCCAACACTCTCTGGTTAAATTCCAGCCAACTTAATTCTCTATTTTCAAAGTAGATTGGATTTTCAAATGTGTTTTCAACCATGATTTTCCATCCCTTTCACTAACCAAAAACGTAATTGCAAAACTTCATATAGTTAAGTTATTTATTATTATAACCAATAGTTTATATCAAATTCGTTGTAAACACTAAGTCTTCTAAAAGATTTAAAAATATCTTATCTTCTTTTAAATCTAATTTTGCTTTACGTATTTTATTTCTAAGTATTATAATAAACTCATCATATGAATATATTTTAAATTTTGGAATTTGTAATTTCTTTGCAAAATATTCTATTACCTCTATAATAAAATCTGTATAGTTCCAGTTATCTTTCATGCCTAGTTTCCTTGATAACCTAGGAATTACATCTTCAAACATAGCTCTATTTATTGACTTATTTTTCAAATTAAAGAAGTTATAATACTTCATTTTATTATTGTAATTCATATTAAGTATTTTATACATAAAATATTCTTCATTATTATTTATGGATATATAATAATACTTTCCTTTCAATTCTTTTAATCTTCGTATGGTATCAAAGTAACCTAAATTAATATTATAATTGGTTTTCTCAGTATCAAACTCTAATATACCCCCTAGATTTTCTGACGGAGATATTTCAAATACATTAATACCTTCTAAATCAGCTTTTTTGTCAAAACCTATTCCATTAATTTTAATAACAATTATATCTTTATATCCTTTATCTATTAACATACTAATAGGAGAATTATTATAAAACCCTCCATCTAAATATGTCTTTCCATGTAATTTTTCATTTTTAAAGACTGGTAAATAAGAACTGGCTAACAGAAAATCATGAAGTTTTCCATCTTCTATATCTTCAATATATAACTCTAGAGGTTTTCTATCAGATAAAGATACTGTAACTAAACCAAATTTTGTTTTTGAATTCCTTATTTTTTCTTCATCAATTGTTTCTGCAATTAAATTTTTTAAAGGTGTTATATCAACACCTCTATCTTTTATAAATTGCATAAATTTATTAAAAATCCTTTTGAAATCTAAATCTTTAAAATCAAATTTACTTATTTTTTCTAATATCTTATCTTCAACATCAACAACATGAGAATACTTAATATTTTTCCATATCCTAGTAGCTTCTTCTAAATCATTTTGTACCATTAAGGCACCATTAAGAGCTCCAACAGACGTTCCTACTATTGCTTTGATATTAATATTAGTATCTTTTAATGCTTGTAATACACCTATTTGATATGCTCCTTTTGCTCCTCCACCTTCAAGAACAACTCCATATTGTTTATTAACGTTTAATGCTGAATTCAATTTATCACCTCTGTAATGTCACTTAAGTAATTGCTATTACTTACTTCAAAAGTATTTAGTGACCTTCTATATAATTCTTCTTTTTAAAATATGTAACTATCCTTACTCCTAGTAGAATCAATCCACTTAATATCATATTTCCATAATAAACTATAATTCTCCACAAGGCCATAGCATATAGTAGTATATCTCTTGAAAAAAACACTTTAAATAACAGATAAAAACTTCCTTCTGAGGCTCCTGCCCCTCCTGGCGTAGGTATAAAGCTTACTACTACATATACAATAGTTTGTATAGCTAGTATATCAATATAATGTGCACCATCTTGTCCCAATGATAAATAGATAAAATAAGTTATTGAGAAATAAACAGTTAACTGAATAAATGTCATTACTATTAGTGTTACCATAGTTTTTTTATTATTTTTGATTTCATCAATGTTTTTTACATAATCATCGATATGAGTCATTATTTTTTCTCTTTTAATATATTTTGATAAATGGAGTTTCTTAGCAATTAGTATCACAAAATCTAAAATCTTTACTACTATCATTTTTGAATAGGATAATAGAATAATTAATAATCCACCAAAAAGATTGACTATAAGACCTAATACAATAAAAACTATAAGTTTGGAATAATTATTAATAACAAAATGAAGTTTTGTAAAAAACATTAGTATTGCATAAAGAGATACAACTACTTGAAATATTAAGAATTTCTTCACTGTAATAGTTGTGCCAACAGAATATGGTATTTTATATTTATTTTTCATTGCAAATATTTGAGCAGGTTGTCCGCCCGCAGCAAATGGTGTAATAAGACTATAATATTGTCCTACAAAAGATAAATATGCTGATCTTTTAAATGTTATACTATCATTAATTTCTTTACCTATTACATAAATAATTGTTGAATTAATTATTAAATAAATTATCATCATTAGTACTGCTATAATTAGAAATTTAATATCTAATCTTTTAATTAGTTCAGGGAATTCTGCTATTTCTTTACTGTTTAAAAGTAAATAGAGCGTGACTATAGAAAAAACCACTACTATAATCATTCCTATTATTTTTTTCTTCATAGTTTATTTATCTCCTAGTGTTTTCATAATTGTAGTGCTAGATATCCAAACTTCTTTTGGCTCTCTAAACATCTTTTTATCATTTTTTGAAGAAGAAAATGCTACTCTTATTAAATTATCCCAAATTTTAATAAATGTACGCTTTGTTTTTACTTCAAATGTATCGAACCCTAATCTTTTAGTTAAAGGATATAAAACAGTCCTCCCATATACTGCTTTAATATCTTTATACTCATCATTATTTTTAAGTGTTCTTGCCATAGCATGCATCTCTGAAGTAAATACTTTTATAACTTTTTTTATAGATACTTCTTCTATTCTGCTATTATTTATATGTATCTCTGCTACAGTATCTCCTTTTGTAACAATAGTTCCATCAGATAACGTAACATCTTCGCCTTTATAATTGTGTATATCAATGTATACATATCCATATTCTGTTCCCGGTACTAAAATTAGATTATGTTTTTTTACATAAGATTTTTCCATATAACTAAAGAATTTTTTTAATAATTTTTTCATAACTATCTCCTATATATTTTATTATATCCAAATGATATTTAAATAATTTCATCTATAGTAATAAAATTATATCCTGATTTTAACAATTTGGGTATTGTTGATTCTAAAGCATCTAGTGTATTATTAGGTGCTCCTTTTGCTCCCCCACTATCATGTAATACAATTATATCTTTATCTTTAGTTCTATCTAACAATATTTTCTCTATATTTGATGCCGAGTTATTCTTCCTCCAATCATAAGCTTCTACAGTCCATAGAATTATTTTCAATTTATTTTTTAATGCGCTTTTTAATGTTAATGCATTAAAAGTACCCCAAGGAGGTCTATAATATGTGATATTAATTCCTAGTCTTTTAAATATACCAAGACCTTTTCTAAATTCATTAATAGTTTCCCATGGAAAGCTTAACCAAGCTGATTTATGATATAATGTATGCATACCTATTCCATGTCCTTCATGTTTCATTTTGTTTACAATATCTATATTTTGTTCTGCCTTATGTGCTACCAAAAAAAATGTAGCTTTTACATTATTTCTCTTTAAAATATCTAGTAATCTATTTGTATACAACGGATCTGGTCCGTCATCAAAAGTTAATGCAATACATTTTTTTTCTTTATTAAATGGAATAGTTTTAACCACATCTTTTGATCTATTTCTTGCTATATAATTAGGTAATACCATATAAAAGACGAAAATCAATACTATTATCAATAAAACATACATTACTATCATAACTATCCACCTTACCTTATATACTTAATTAAGTAATTGCAAATTTTATTTTAAAATTATTACTTCTTAGTAATATTTTTCTTAATTAAGATATTTGCATATATTTTTCCCTATACTACTCATATCAATATTTTTTTTCTCATTTGATAGATTTTTAATTATTATATTTCTTACATTCTGGTTACACATAATTAATTTTATTTTATCTATCAATTCTTGTTCATTAGATGCTACAAGACCTAACTTATTTGCTTTAATATAATTACAATTTTCAAGTTCTTGTCCTAGAATTGGCTTATATATTATAAAAGGCAAATCACAACTTATAGCTTCAAACAAAGTGATCCCACCTGGCTTAGATATAAGCAAATCTGACAAAGTCATCATATCTGCTACTTTGTCAGTAAACTTTAAAATATTTATATTACTAAATTTATTATACTTATTAATGTCATTATATAACTTATTATTATTTCCAGTAATTATAAAAAGCTTAATATTTTTATTAGATTCTATCCATTTATAGAAAGCTACTTCCTTCGGTATTAATCCTAACCCTCCACCCATCATCAAAATCACAAAATCTTTTTCTTCTAGGTGATATTCATTTCTTAATTTATTTCTATTTTTTATTGTTATAAAATCTTTTCTAATAGGAATTCCTAAATCTTTAATACATTCTTCTTTTATCCCTTTTTTAACCAAGCTATTTTTTACACTATTATTAGCAACTAAGTACATATCATTACCATTATGAACCCATTCACTACCATGAACTATGTCTGTAATACATGTTATTAATGGAATGTTATTATTGTTATCAATTTTATATTTAGATACATATGCTGAACATGTGGGAAAAGTAGATATAATAATTGAAGGTTGCACTTCATCAATAAATCTAGCTAATCGTTTTGAACTAGATTTATAACAAGAATGCAACTCACCAAATTTACTATTTCTATTCTTTTTATAATAATCAAAGTTATATATAGGAGTAAAATATTTGATTAAAACATTAAACAATCTATAAATAATTTTATATAACTTAGGTCTAATTATTTTATACATATCAACAATTTTAATATTACATGAACTATTAACTTCTTTAATATAAGTTTCAATAGCTTTTGAAACAGATTTATGCCCACTTCCAAAGTTAGCGGTTAATATTAAGATATCGCATTTAGTTTGCATCTTTTATCTCCGTAAAAGGTTTATAATTTTCCATAAGCTCTATACATAGATTAATGGTATTATCAATAGAATGATCTTTTGAAATAGCTTTCATATTTTGTTTTAACCATTCTAATTTACTTGAATCTTTCATCAAAACACCAACTACTTCATCTAATTCTCTAACACTATCTACCTTTACAGCTGCTCCAGCATTCACAAGTACTTCTGCATTTTCCTCTTCTTGACCTGGAATAAAGTAAGGAATAATCATAGGTATGTTTTTAGCAAGTGCTTCTGTAACTGTTAGCCCACCTGGTTTAGTAATAATAACATCCGATAATTCCATTAGTTCTGGAATTTTATCTGTAAACCCAAGAATTTCAATATATTTATTTGGTATATCTTCACTATATTTTTCATCTAGAGATGATTTTAAAGTATCATTGTTTCCACAAACCACAATAATCTTTAGTTTTTCCTCTATATTAAGTAGATTTTTAAGTGCTTTTTTAATTGAACTAACACCCATACTTCCACCCATTAATAATATAGTAAATACATCTTCTTTATCTTCTATGATTACATCTTCTCTAAAGATTTTTTTGATAGGAATACCAAATGCATAAACTTTGTCTGGACTTATTCCCCTTGCTACAATACCATTTTTAGTATAGCAACTACCAACAAGATAAGCATCTACATTATCTGATATATAACTTTGATGTGGCAAGAAATCCGTTACAATTGATAAAAAAGGTATATCAATGATATTATCGCCTTTTAAAGATGAAATTACATCTACTAATAATGGATGAGTACTAATTATTAAATCTGCTTCTTCATTATCAACAATTTCTGAAATTTTATCTTTTAGTGTTTTAATAAATATCTTAGCAACAGGTTTATTCATTATTTCGTTATTACTAATTTTATATATTGTTCCATACATTTTAGGCATTAAAGTTGCAAGGATTTTATAACCATCTGAAACTAATATATCTAATGATTTACTTGCTTCTTTTAGGGGCTCAAAGATTGATGCCTCATATCCTTTTTCTTCAAATTCCAATTTTAATGCGTTAGCAACTTGGTTATGACCATATCCTGTAGATGCTGACACAATTACTATTTTTTTATTCATATTATAATTATCCCCCTAAATTAAATTAGTAATAGTTAATCTAATATATAGATTACTATTTCTATGGTTAATTCACAAAAATACAGTTTTTGTGAATTAACCTTACTATAATTTAGTATATTTTTTTATTTTAATTACTTATTGTTTTTTTTAATAAAATTATTTTTTTATTAGATTTTTGTCAAGTATATATTTAGATAGATCTAATAATTTCAATGCCCTTTCATAGTCATCTTCTAAACCTTTTTTTGCTATGACTTTGTCAGTTAAGCGATTTTTTGCTTTACTACTACTAAATAAACCGTCTCTTGACATTTCAAAAATCACATCATCAATTATAAATGATCCTCTAAGCATATAGGTAACAGATGCTGTATATCCCTTTTTAGCATTAACTAAGTCTTGACCAAATATATATTTATTATTAACTTCTACTCCTAGTAAATTACTAATAGTTGGTAAAAAGTCAACTTGACCACCTACTGTTGATATAGTCTCATTAATACCAGTACCAGGTATATTAATTATAAACGGTATATTCAACATTTCATTGTAATCATATTCTTTGCCTAAATATCTTGTCATACATTCATAATTGCTAGGATCTTTACAATTAAGTCCATGATGATCACCATATATAGCAATAATAGAATTATCATACAGCCCTTTTTCTTTAAGCTTTTCTATAAATTTACCAATCGCCATATCTGAATAATGAGCTCCTTGTAAATAATTACCAAACACAGTGCCCTGATCTTCTTTATTAAGTTCTATAGTATTATATTTATCTGGTAATAAATATGGATGATGACAAGTTAATGTAATTAAAAAACTATAAAATGGTTTCTGCATTTTTTCAATATAATCTACTGATTGCATAAACATACTCTCATCTGCTAAACCAAACCCAATTTTTTCTGTAAGCTTCATATCTTCAAGACTTATATAATCTTCAAACCCTTGATTAGGATATGCCGCTTCTCTATTCCAAAAATCTCCTTTATATCCATGAAAAACAGCAGTTTTATAACCATTTTCTCTCATAATCCAAGGTAGACCATAAAATGTATTTTTCTCATATAATCTATAACTTTCTCCTTCAATTACTGGATATATAGAGTTTTGTGTTGCAAACTCAGCATCTGAAGTATTTCCTCTTCCAATATTTTGATAATAATTATTAAAATATAATGTATCTTCCTTAATAAGTTTATTAAGGTTTGGAGTTAATTCTTGATTTTCATAAAAAGCATTTATAGGAAAATCTTGTAATGATTCAACTTGTATAACTATTAAGTTTCTTCCTTTTGCAATGCCTTCAAATTTATATTCTGTAGATTTTTCGTTAGTTATTTCATCCATAATATCTTCTACATCTTCACTTGAAGTTACTTTATTGTCAGCATATCCAAATAATTTAGTATAAATATCATGCATGTGATAAGTTACAAATTCAGTATTACTAACAGATTTTACTGCATCTACATTCATTGGATTCCATGTCGTAAGTAGTAATACACCAAATAATAATGAAGCTAAAACTTTTTTGTATGGTTTAAATTGTTCAGTTCTAAACAACTCTAATTTTTTTCTTTTCTTCTTAAAATAAATAAAAAATATTGGTATATCAATAAATAATAAAATACTTATTGGCGGTGTTGTAAATTTAACACTTTCGTCAACAACTATTAAGTTATTCATCTGTGCAACTTGATTAACTGAAGGCAACTGGTTAAAATAACTATAATATAAAGTATCAGCAAACATTAATAGTGTCAATACTGTATATATGAACAAAAACCATTTATTAGTATGTTTACCATTACTGAACAACAATAAACTAAAAATAATTATAATATAAATAAACGTTATAGCTCCAATTACGACACTTGATTTAGTAAATCCTATTAATAAATAAAAGCAAATTATCTTTATTAATAAAATCATTATCATAGTTATATCTTTATATGATATTTTTTTTAACACTTTCATATATTTCTCCCTTTATCTTAAAAACGTACATCTATTCTTTTACGTCATCTTTAGCAACTTCTACTACTGATTTTGCAAGACCTGCTAATCCTTGAATTTCTGATGGAATTATTATCTTCGTAGCTTTTCCATCTGCCGCCTTTACAAAAGCTTCTAAACTCTTAATAGAAATAACTTCTTTTGAAGGTTGTGATTCATTGATTCTTTTAATACCCTCTGCTGTAGCAGTTTGAACTTTTAATATTGCTTCTGCTTCACCTTCTGCTTCTCTAATAGCAGCTTCTTTTTTAGCTTCTGCAATTAATATAGCAGCTGCTTTTTGGGCTTCTGCCTCTAATATAGCTGATTGTTTTTTCCCTTCTGCTACTAATACTGCAGATTTTTTTTCACCTTCAGCTCTAAGTATTGACTCTCTTCTTCCTCTTTCTGCTTTCATTTGACGCTCCATTGCATCTTGAATTTCAGAAGGTGGAATTATATTTTTAAGTTCTACACGATTAACTTTTATACCCCATGGGTCAGTTGCTTCATCTAGAATACTTCTCATCTTAGTATTAATTAACTCTCTGGAAGTTAATGTTTCATCAAGTTCTAAATCACCTATTATATTTCTAAGTGTAGTAGCTGTTAAATTTTCAATAGCTGATAATGGATTAACTATTCCATATGCATAAGCTTTTGGATCAGTTATTTGATAATACACAACTGTATCTATTCTCATAGTAACATTATCTTTTGTAATTACAGGTTGTGGTGGAAAGTCTAAAACTTGTTCTTTTAGTGATACTTTTCTTGCTACTTTATCGATAAGTGGTATTTTTACATGTAATCCTACTGACCATGACGTTTGAAAAGCACCTAATCGTTCAATAACATAAGCATGCGCCTGTGGTACTACTTTAATATTACTAATGATTAAAATAATTATTATTGCAATAATTCCAATTCCTACATATTCCATATTAATTCCTCCTCATTATTTAATTTGTTTTAGGTTATGTTTTTTTAGGTAACGTTTTTGTTTACCTATTTTTCATTATTTTCTCTTTCAACAATTAGCTTAACACCTTTTACTTCATTAACTCTGACCTTAACACCTTTTTCAATAGAATCACCTAGTAACGAACGACAACTCCACATTTGCCCATCAACTTTTACCTGCCCTTTTGCAGTTAAGTTATCAATATCCTCCATTACTATACCTATTTTACCAATAATTGATTCATAATTGGTTTTTGCATGACCAATTTTAAGCACTTTTATTGCTATTGGTCTTGTAAAATACAAAAGGCATAATGATACTACAATAAATAGAATTACTTGAAAGACTATACTGCCTCCTAATAACGCTACTAAAAGTGATACTAAAGCACCAAATGCAAACCAAATCGTAGTTAACCCTAATGTAGCTGCTTCAAGTATTAAACAAATCACTAATACTCCAAGCCAAATGAAATATGGTTCATTCATAGCCTATTCCTCCTTTTAATAGTCATAATCCTACATTAAACATCCTATATAATAAATATATGATTATCATATATATTTTACATAAAAAAATCATATATTGCAAATTTATTATTTTTTTATTTTAGAAAATTTACTTCTTTAGTCTATCCTGTATCTTATAGTAACTTATTTTAATTAATATTTAATTAGAATATGTTTAAAATTACGTTATCTATTATGATTTCCATATATTATACCCTCATCATTTCTAGTAAACTACTTTTTGTAGATTAATAATATTGAAATAATAATATTATTGTAGTATTATTTAAACTACTTGATAGGAGATGAAAAACATGAAATATTTAGGCAAGAAATGGAAATTAGTTACAATTATTTATTTTATTCTTTGTTATATTTATGTAATATCAATTAAACATATGCCCATAAGTAAATTATTACTCTTTTATGGGGGATTTATTCTGTTGACAATGATTCTATTTTTAGGTACAACTATAGGTTTAATAGGTATATTGATACAAAACATAACTAAAAATGATGCGAAAGCAAGTAAATTTTATAAAATAGCTTATGCTTTAAAAACAAATCATATTAGTGTTTTATCTTCTTATGGATTAATACTTTTAAAAGAAGACCACATTAATAAATCACTAGAAATATTTAAAATAGCTCTATCATTACAACCTGATTTTTTACCTTCTAAGATTATTAAATGTAATATTGCTATCTGTAATTGGAAACTAGGAAATATTAATGAGGCAATTGATATTTATGAAAAAATCTTTAAAGATTTTGAAAAAAGTATAGATGAAGATGACATTACTTCTGAAACAGAAGAAGAAAAAGAAGAATACACTATTACTACTAATGATTATGTTTATGCACAAGATTATACAACTCTAGGCTACTTATATTTATTAAAAAAAGATTATGATAAAGCTATTGAAAACAGTAAAAAAGCTTTAATACTTAATGAAAACTATGCAGCAGCGCTTGATAATTTAGGACAAATTTATTATGAAACAAATGAGTATGATAAAGCAATTAAAAATCTAAAATCAGCATTAGTAATTAATCCTAATATGGCTGATAGTAATTACTATATGGGATTAATATATGAAAAACAAGATAATATAAAAGAAGCAAAAAGGTATTATACAAAAGCAGCTTCATGTAATTTTAATGCTCTTAATACTGTAAAAAAAGAAGATGTAGAAATGAAATTAAAAGAAATATAATAAATATGCAGTCATAATAACATTAATATAGTTTATATGACTGCATTTATTTAGAGATTTTAAAGTTAAGCCTTTAAAACTATTCAGTTACAAGGACTTTTCCTAAATCCTTACACTTATCTAACTCTTCTCCTTCTGGTTCAAGATTAACATATAAACCATCTTTAACTAAAGTTGCTCCATAAGATTCCATTCTTTCTTGCCAGTTTCTCATCCATTCACCATCGCCCCAATCATATGAACCAAAAAGAACTAACTTCTTATTAGACCAATCAATGTCTTTTAAGCTCTCAACAAAAGGCTCCATCTCATCTTCTTCCAATTCTTCCACTCCCATAGATGGGCATCCTAAAGCTATATAAGAAGCTTCTTTTACCATATCTGTGTTAGCCAAATTAACGGACATATTTTCTACTGTTTTACCTGCTTCTTCTATACCTTTCGCTATAGTATTTGCCATAATCTCTGTATTACCTGTTCCACTCCAATAAATTATTAATGCTTTATCCATTTAACTCACATTCCTTTCATTGTGCTTAAGGCACATATAGTAATTAAATATATTACTAAATTCACCATTCATTATAATATGGTAAATTTTAGTTCAGTAGTAGCTCTAACACCTGCTGAGGTGTTTTATATGTAAGAAGTTTTTCTGTACTAAGTTTAACTTTTTGTATGTTATTAAATAACTTATCTGATATATCTGCGTTGCCATAAATTCGCCAATAATTAACTTTGGTTAATGGTAAATTGTTAATTCCCATAAATCCCATAACATCTTTTAATGGATACCCTAAAAAAATACCTATTTCACTTGGAATACTGCCCCTACTTATTTTCTTATATAATATGTTCAAATAATCCTCAGTAGTACATTCCATACTATACCCATATGAAGCTAAAAATCTCTTTATATTTTTTTTATGTAATATTTTTTCTAAAGAACTTTTATTATATATGAATACCTTAATACTGTTGTTTGAATACGGAATTACTTTACCTTCAATTTTATAGCATCTATTATACAAGTTTGTTAATAATTCTAATTTACCTTCAATATTTTCTTCATTCTTCGGCAAACTAATTATCTCTGACGACTTAATTCCTTTTATTACAGGGCTTATGGTCTTAATCAATCTTTTTTCATAGTTATTACACACATCATTTAGTATACAATTTTTATTATTTTTACAAGTCTGCACATATGTCACCTCCATAAGATAATGACTATCATTATCAGTTAAATAATAACATATTATTACCAAGTTGTGAAGAGCTTTTTTAAAATTTCAATATCCTTTTCAAAAAAAACAATATTTGATATAATATATATAATAATATAAAAATATTTTATTATGTTTTTATATTTATATTTATACTTTTTTACGCTAATAAATTAACTTAACGAATAACTTAGGATGTGTATTTATGAATAAAAAACATTATTTAAAATATAAACTAGTGTGTTTTTTACTATTTATTACTATACTACCGGTATTATTAATTAGCTTTTTTTTACTGTCAAAATCTATAAATATTATCTCAAAAGACCTTAAAAATTCTTCCTTAAATTCAGTTTTATATGTTGAGCAAAATATAGATCAAGTTATAAAAAGTGTAGATACTACTTCAGCAGTATTATTATCTGATATATATTTTAGATACGCAATTTCAAAGAATATAAACACTACTTCTAAATATGATAACTATAAAAATTCAAAATTAATTCAACAAACATTATCGTCCTTGAAATATTCAAATGAAATGATAAGCTCTATCTATCTTTTTGATAATACTAATAATCGTGGTTTTTCTAGCGAAATAAGCGGTTATATACCAACTCAAAGTTTAAATACTCATGGTTGGTTAGAATGGCTTGATAATTCCAATGATAAGCCAGATTGGAGTCTTCTAAAAAATACTATTATTACTGAACACAAAAAAAATATGTATTTTTTATCTAGTAAGAAAAATATAGTCTCTAAAGATAATATTTATGCCACTTTTTATATTAATATTGCTCTTGATTTTTTATATGAACGGTTGAACAAAATGCATATTCCAGAATATGCTAATTTATGGATATTGAATCCAAATAATGATGTTATATTATGTACAGACTCAGAAGAAACATTTGATTTTTCATTTTTATTTAATAATAGTAATGAAAATAATAATACGTTAATTCACACTATAAACAATACTAAGTACTTTATATCCTACGATGTTTCAACGCAAACTGGATGGAAGTATATATTTACAGCTCCTAAAAACAAGGCATATAAGAACATTAATAACTTATCAATTACAATAATAATTGTTAGTATTTTTTCAATATTTATTGTATTATCTTTTGCTATTCATCTCTATAAGATTATTTATAACCCTATAGAGAATCTGACTTATGCAATGAATAAAAATAAAAAGGGAGAGATCTTTTTGTGTCCACCAAATAATAAACAAAATGAATTCTCTATTTTAATTGATAACTTTAATTCAATGGTAATAAAAGTAGACAAGCTTAATCAGAAGTTATTACAGCAAGAAATCTCAACGAAAAATGCCCAAATAAAATTGTTGCAATCACAAATTAATCCCCATTTTTTATACAATACTTTAGATACTATAAACTGGATTGCAAAAATTAATAATGTTACAGAAATATCTAGGATGACTATTTCAATGTCCAAATATTATCGTCTTAGTTTAAAAGAAGGAAAAGAAATAGTATTAGTTTCTGAAGCTATAGAGTTGGCTAAGGCGTATCTTGATATTCAACAAATACGATTCCAAGATAATCTAGATGTATATATTGATATTGATGATAATGTTTTAAATTGTTTAATTCTAAAAAGATTATTTCAACCTATAATTGAAAATGCTGTAAATCATGGTATAGCTAAAAAAGGTAGTAACGGCTTAATTATTATATCAGGTATTGATATGGGAAAAACAATAAAATTTATTATAGAAGATAATGGCATTGGCATGAATCAAGAAAATTTAGAAATGCTCAATTCAAGTATTACAGATTTAGATTTTGATAAATCTGGTAATTTTGCACTTAAAAATCTAAATACACAAATAAAATTATTTTATGGAGATGATTATGGTATATCTATTACTAGTGAATATCAAAAAGGCACTACCGTTACTATAGAAATTCCAAAAATTTTAAAGTAATTACAAAATTACCTAAATAAATAGAAAGAGGTTTTTAATATGTATAAGGTCTTTATAGTAGATGATGAAATATGGATACGGACTGGTCTTGAAAAAACAATTGAATGGGAAAGTATGGGTTTATCTATTTTAGGTAGTGTTAACAACGCTGAAGAAGCAATGAAGGCTATGAAGAATAATTATCCTGATATATTAATTACAGATATTGTTATGAACAATAAAAATGGGCTTGATTTAACTAAGTGGATAAAAAAAAATAGTCCAAAAACACAAGTAATTATTATTAGTGGTTTTGACAAATTCGAATATGCAAAAACTGCAATAAAATTAGGTGTTACTGATTATATTTTAAAACCTATAGATGATAGTCTATTAATAAAAGCTATATATAAATGCATTGATAATCTAAATCAAGAACAAACTTATAATGCTCTTAAGGAAGATTCTAATATAAATAATATTAAAGAAAATTTTTATCTTAGAATGTTCAGTACTACTAACAATAATATTAATAATAACAAAGTTTTACAAACTCAAATAACTAATATTGATTTAAATATAAATAATTATTATCTATCAACAATGTTTACTATAACATATAATAACAATTTTATTAGTTCTGATATATTAAAACATAAGATGAACTCATTTATATCTGGATATAAAAAAAATAATCATAAACTAGATATTATAATTAGAAACCAAGAAGAAATAATAATTGTCTTTGCTACAGAAAATAAAGATCCTTACTCTTTTAAACAATATGCACTGTATGTATCTAGACAACTCCTAAAACTAATTACAAATCTACATATTGGTAACATAATATGTTATGTAGGTAATTGTTATAAAGAAGTTAAAGGTATATATAAAAGTTTCCATGAGATACAATCAAATAAATCCGAAATAATTATTTGTAATAATAAGTTTTATTTCATAGATATTGAAAGTATAAAAACAGCAAAAAAACCTGATGTTTTTCTTACTTCAACTATTAAAACTAATATCGTTAATTCTTTAAAAGAACATAATTGGGATACTATCTTTACTAATATAGATATACTCTTTGATGAGCTAAACAAATTAGAAATTATTAATAAAAATGATTTAATAAGCTATATATATGATATTATATATCAGTGTAACCAAAATATACTTTCAACTAATACAAAACTTAATCTTCCTTTTACTCAGGATAATGAATTATTAGGATGGATTTTCCAAATAAAAAATTTAAATGAAACCAAAAATAATATGATAGATTATTATAATTATCTTAAAAATAATATGGCTATAGATGATAATAATATTCATAGAAAAATAATAAGAGAAGTAATAACTTACTGTGATAATAATTATAATAATAACATTAACCTAGTTGATTTGGCAAATCATTTTCATATAAGCTCTTCATATTTATCACAACTATTTAGCAAGGAAGTCGGTACACCTATTTCAAAATATTTAACTAATATTCGTATAGAAAATGCAAAAAATATATTAAAAACAACTAATCTACGTGTGTATGAAATTTCTGAGAAGGTTGGTTATAGTGATGTTAAGTACTTTTTAAAAGTATTTAAAAAAAATGTAGGTGTTTCACCACAAGTCTTTAGGGAAAAAATATAATGGAGCTTATATTTATTCAGCTCCATTATATATACTATGATTTTGGAGGAAAACATATTATTAATTCTAACTGTTCAATACCTTGATTTATTAACTCTAAATTGTGTACATCATAAGGAATAAAAAACTCATCAGCTTTGTTTAATTCTAATTCCAAATTATTACATATTAGCTTTCCTTCACCTTTTAAAATAATAAATATTGCAAAACTATCCATACTTTCTAGTTTTAATTTTGATTTTATAGAAAGCTTTTGCATCTGAAAAAGTGATGTCTGCTTTTCAGAAATTAAATTTTCAACTTTTACATCTGTCGAATTCCATATAACTTTTGGATTAATCTTAAATCTATCTTCAATATTTCCCTTTGAAAAACCAGTGTAATTAAAACACTCAAACATCTTTTCAAATCCCAATCCTTGATGACATGAAAAATCATCTACTTCTCTTCCATCAGGTGTTGTTTTCTCAACTCTAATTGTATAATCTGTAGGTTCTTGTATTTCTATTAAAAAGCACCCACTTCCTATAGCATGAGGTAATCCTGCTTCTATAAAAAATACATCACCTTGATTAACAAAGAATTTGTGCATCATTGTTTCCATAGCTTTTATATCTTGTTTATGAAAAGCTTCCTTTAACTCTTCTTTTGTAACACCTTCTTTAAATCCTAATAAAATATATGGTTGTTCTCCATTTACCTCACGAGTATCTAATATATACCATGCTTCTGTCTTACCAAATGGTGAGTTAAAATATTTTTTGGCTAATTCTTTGTTAGGATGAACTTGAATTAATAGTCTTGAATATGAGTCTAGTGCTTTTACTAGTACTCCCAAATTATTTCCATATTTCTTATAGTGATTCTCTCCTAGAAATTTTATTGGTTTTTCTTGTATTACTTGTTTTAACGTTTTATTATTTGAAATAATTATACTTAGCCCTTCGTTTTCATTAGTAGATGAAGCTCTTGCTTCTGTAAGTGATGAAATCCATCTTTCTCCATAGTGATCGTCTTTTGGATTTTCATCATTCTGCCACTCTTCCAATAATTTTCCCCCTATAAAAGGTCTATATACTCTATTTTTTTCTAGTTTTAATGGCATCTTATATAAGGGATACAGAATATCTTCTTTCAAAAAATCACCTCTTACCCAACATATCTGTTTCAATAATTTTTTTACTCTGGATATCTATTAATAATGTTTTAACTTCATACTTGCCCATTTTTAAAGTAGTATTAATATCTAATAAAGGAATAGTAACATTAACTATCTGATCACTATTATTAGTATTATATAATCTTAACAAATAATTTTCTGAATCTATTTGTTTTTTAAATGCTGATATTATTACTGTATTATTATCAAGTTTGATAAGAGTCTTAACTTGTTCTCCATCACCCGAAGGAAAGAAAGATAATATATATGGCTTTTCATGTTGTATTAATGCTTCGTTGTCAATTAATTGCATTCTATCTTTTATTTTTCCACCATTAACCCAGAAGTTAAATACATTAATACCTTGATCTGTATGATACACATAGCCGTCATTGTATAAAAATCTTCTATCTTCTTCTTTTGCCAAACATCCATATCTAGGTGAACGTAATAAAGATAATCTAATCTCACCATCTTTATAATCAGATCCATAAATTCTATCATTAATAATTGTTAATGATGTATCTTCTTCTTCGTTAACAATTCCTGTCCATTTTTGAGAGACTGTCTCATCACCATTATTATAAAGAAAATCTTTTCCATAAGCTACTTGCCCTAAATATTTATTATTTATATTATTAGTTGGTATTGATAATTTTAACATTTTATTTTTTTCATTCCAATGTACAACTAATTGAACTTGGAACTGGGTTCCTGTCTTGGGCAATAAATATCTTAAGCATATTGCAGAATTTTCATATTCCAAATCAGCTTCAATTATCGTTCTTACTTCACTATCTTCAACAACTCTAACAGGTTCTAATACTTTCCCATATACACCTGCAAACTTAGTGCTTTTATGTTTATTCATTAAAGTAAAATGCCCTATTACATTTCTAAAATCTTTTACAAATGTACCTATTGAATGGTCATCATCATTAATTACAATTGGTCTAAAAGCATTTTCATCTAAGTAACTTTTATCATCTATTATTAACTTATCAATTAATCCAGTTGAACAGTTAATTAAAACTGTTATTTCACCGTTAGTAAATTTATATACGCCGTTTGTTTTTTTCAGTTGTATTTTATCTCTTCTTTCCATATCCTCTATAATACAATCAAATCTATTCATTGAAGTTGGTTCAAGTTCTCCTTTAAATACAACTTTTCTTCTCCATTGTTCAGGCATGTTTGATTCTTCTTGCTCATATTGAGACGGTAATCTTTTTCCGTTTTTATAAACAACTGGATTTTTAAATGGATATTCACTAAAACATTCATCTTCTAGATTAAATTCACATTCAAAAGTACCTACTATTTTAAATGGATGTGGATTATATATTAATATTGGTATTTCACCTGTTTTTGCTTTTCCCTGCCCACTTGTTAGTTTAAAAAATGCTTTGGTTTTTATTTTTGATAATATATCTAAACCATGAGCAATTGTATTAAGTGAATCTTCTTGTGCAGACGGTACAACTGTACCAGGTAATATATCATGAAATTGAGCAAATAACATATCTTTTTGTGCTAACAGTAATTGTTCCTCTGGATAACTCATTCTGCCTCCTAAAACAGCATGTGTTACCATTTTTTCTGTTAAAAACATTTCACTTTCTAACAATCTATATTTTTTCTTAATATCAGCTAGTGTTGTTAAACATCCAACCGCCCATGGGTTCATATCCGTTTTTACTTTTGGTAACTCATTATTTTTTTCCTTTAATTCAGTAAAATAGTTTTCTGGAGTAGAATGTATAATCTCAACTTCTTGGTTCTTTTCAATAAACTCTGTAATTTTGTCTAAATCTATTTTTGATGGTCCACCACCATGATTACCTATCCCCCATGATAACAAACCAATTTCTTTATCATTTCTAACGTCTAAATATTTCTTTATTTTATCAACTGCTTTTCCTCTTCTACTTAAATATATATCAAAATGACGATGTCCAATAATCTCAGAACCATCATAACCTACCCAAGTAAAATCATCATAACCCCATTCATTTATTACTTTTCCTTTAAATTCTCTTAATGGTCTACAAAAGAAATATGAGTCATAACCTGTCTTTTTTAATATCTGAACTAATCCTCTTGTATGCCCAAATGGATCAAAGTTGATTGCTGTCGTTGGCATTTTATCAAATTTTTCTTTAAAATATTTTCTACCTACTTCAATTTGCCTTATAAATCCTTCTCCTGATACCATATTACAATCTGGTTGTAAATACCAACCTCCCATAATATGCCATTTACCTTCAGAAACTAGTTTTTGTATTCTTTTGAACAATTGTGGTTCATATTCTTCTACCCATTCATATAGTATAACTTCATTATGATTAAAAACAAAGCCATCATATTCTTCTAAAAAGTCAGCTGCCACTCTAAATGTTGAAATTGCTTCAGCAACACCATCATCCCATCTCCATAACCATACTGGATCAAGATGTGCGTTACAAACTAAATGCATTTTTTCCATAATGTATCCTCCTTCACTAGCCCTTAACAGAACCTGCTAAACTATCTACAAATTGTTTTTGTACAGCCACAAATATAATTATTGCTGGAATTGAAATTACTACAGCTGTTGCCATTAGCCCGCCCCAATCTGTATCATGCATTCCTATATATGTCTTTAATCCAACTGGTAAAGTATACATTTTACTGTCACTTGTAAATGAAAGGGCTATTATAAATTCTTGCCAAACTCTAATAAATGAGAATATAGATGCTGACACTATTCCTGGTAAAGCTATAGGAATTACAATTCTCCAAAAAGCATTAAAAGTATTACATCCATCAATTTTAGCCGCCTCACCTAATTCATCTGGTATGTCTACCATAAATCCTGTTAGTAAAATTACTGCAACTGGTACTGCTCCAGCCAAATAAGCTAGTATTAAAGAGGGGTATCTGTTTAGTATCCCCAGTCTACTACATAATATATACATTGGAATAATTGTAACTGCAATAGGTAACATCTGCAAACTATATAACACTTTCATAACCAATTTACCTTTTGGTAATTTAAGATATCCAATAGCAAAAGCGGCTAAAGTTGCAATTATAATAGTTATTGCAACTGTTGATAATGTTACAATTAGACTATTTTTAACATACCCCAATAAATTATTATTTTTTATAGCTGTTATGTAGTTATTAAAGTTCATATTTGATGTAATAAATTTGGGAGGTGTTGAATATATATCTTTAGCTGGTTTTAAAGATGTAGATACCATCCACAAAAAAGGAAATACAGAAAATATTGTAATAACTATAGCGTATAAATATTTTATAATTTTAAACGAGATTTTACTAAATTTTATATTACCAGATTTCATTTTATTACACCTCCTCTGAATTTTTCTTGTTTTTTAAAACATATTTAATTATTATATATAAGATTACCATCGATAACATCATCAAAATGGACATAGCAGAAGTAAATCCAAAATCAAACTGTCCAAATGCTTTTTTCTGTATATATACTGGGAATGTCTCTGTTGCTCCAAGAGGACCTCCTTCAGTTATAGCATATATAATGCCAAAAGCATTATAACACCAAAGGAATATTAATACCGATGTACTTATTAATACAGGCTTGACATATTCTAAGACAATATATCGAAATACTTGAAAAGTGCTTGCACCGTCTATTAATGCCGCTTCTGTCCACTCTTTTGGCATAGTTCTTTTTTTAGCATAAATCATTACTGCCATTAAAGGAAATGATCTCCAAACATTTGCAAGAATTACTGCAAGCATCGCCATTTTCCCATCTCTAAACCAAGAGAAGTTTCCATCAATAATTCCAAGATTCATTAAGATTGAATTTAAAATACCATAATCTGATGCCATCATCCATTTCCATGTATACCCCGTAACTATTTGTGGTATTACCCATGGTATTAATATTACTGACTGTAATATTATTTTCCCTTTAATATCAGAATCTAGTAATAATCCTACGGTTAATCCAATTAATATGATTAGAACCATATTACCTACTGTCCAAACTATTGTATTTTTAAATATAGTTAAAAACTCATTATCGCTAAGTATTTTTATATAATTTTGAAAGTATATAAACTGTCTGTGTGGCTTAATTAAACTAAAATCTGTGAAACTATAATAAATATTAGAAAAGAAAGGATATGCTACCATTACTAACAAGACCACTATTAATGGAAGTAAAAATAAATATAGCTTTTTATTTTTTTTACTTAAACCGTTCATTTTTCGTCATTCCTTTTATAATTTATTTACCTAAGTAATTGCAAAACTACAATTACCTTATATTTTTTTAGTGTCAAAGGCATATTTGCTTTTGACACTAAAAATTAAGGTTATATGAAGATAGTTAATATTATTTTATTGATATCCTTTTTCTTTTAATAAGTCATTAATTTTTTTGGCTGCATCTTTTGCAGCTTCTTCTGGTTCTTTTGCACCTAGAACACATGCTGTAAAGTTTTCTCCATATATATCAACCATTGCACTAAATTCTGGTGTAAATTGAGGAACACCGTATTGTGATGTTTTAAGTTGTTCTTTAAATACTGTATATTTTTCTTCATTAAATGGCTCATAATTATATGAATCTAACATTGGAGATAACGCAGATGTAAATATAGCATTTACTTTTGGCTCTGTAATGAATTTAAGAAACTCCCAAGCCGCATCCTTATTTTTTGACTTACTACCTATTCCAAGAAGCCAACCACCACTACTTGCTGCGTTTCCTGCTAAACCTTCTGGATTAAGTATTAATTCATAATTAATATTGTTATCTTTTAATTTTTGGATAAATGGTTCATCACTTAACATCCATGCTCCAAATGTATACATTGCCACTTTACCTGATGCAAAAGCATCTTTAATCATACTGTTATCATAACTTATTAAATCATTTGGTGAATATTTACCTAATTCTTTACCCCATTTAAAGAAATCTATTCCAGCTTCTGAATCAAGATGTGATACTAACTTTCCGTCTTCAGTTTTATCATACATTCTAAGACCATTAGCCATTAACCATTGACCTTGAATATAAATACTTGGTAATGTACGAGAAATATTCATGTAATAACCAAACTGATCGTTAACACCATCATCATTTGTGTCTGCTGTAACAGTCTTTGATATTTCAATCATATCTTCTTTAGTCTTTGGTAATTCTAAATTATATTTGCTTAAAATATCTTTATTTACAGCTAATACTCGAGTATCCATGTTAAATGGCATTGCGTAAACATGGTCGTTAAAATATGAGACATCTGCTGCCGCTTTAACAAATTTTTTATACATATCAATATTATCTTTTTTAACATATTCATCTAACTCATCAATAATCTCTGCTTGAGCGAATGAAGGTACTGTTGAATTATTAACTAAAACTAAATCATAATAATTTCCTCCAGCATTAGCTAAAGTTATTTTTTGATCTAATTCAGCAAATGGTACATAATCAAATTCTACTTTTACATTCGGAGCAATATCAGAGAATTTCTTAAAACATTCTTGTAAATTCTTATATTCTTTTTTTTCAAATTCTGTTGTAGCAATACCCTTAAGAACTATTGGCTTACTTACTTTATTATCATCATTTGATTGTTGAGTAGTGTCTACACCTTTTTCTTCATCTTTTTTTGTTTTACCACAACCAACTATCGATACCATCAATACAGCAATAAGTAGCATTATTAAAGTTGAACGTAAATTCTTCTTCATTAAAAACTCCTCCTTTTATTTTGTATGTCTTGGTAAAATTCACAAAAATAATATTATATGTACTAAGATTTTTGTGTTACTTTACTTATATTTATTATATTACCTTAATTACTTACTGTAAATTCGACTATCTTTTAAAATGGTGTACTTTTTTTACTATTATTATGTATATATTAAAAAATCCTTTTTGTATTACAGTACACTAAACACTTAGTGAATCTGTTTATACAAATAGGATTTTTGATAACTTAATAAATAATATATTATTTTTTTAATAATATCTTTGTCTTAAAACCTCATAGGATATTATACTAGTTGCAACTCCTGCATTTAATGATTCTGCTTGTCCTATCATTGGAATTTTAATATTTTTACTCGCTAATTTAGTTATATTATCAGATAACCCATTTCCCTCGTTTCCAATAAGGACAGCAATACCTTTTGTTAAATTACAATCATAAATATTAATACTTCCTTTTAAATTACAAGCTAAGATTTCTATTTTATTATCTTTTAGCATTTCAATATCTTTTTCAATATCTCTACCTTCCAATATTGGCACTCTAAATATTGAACCCATAGTAGACCTTACAACCTTTGGATTATAAACATCAACAGACCCTTTAGATATAATAACTCCACTTGCTTTTACCGCATCAGCAGTTCTAATTATTGTCCCTAGGTTCCCTGGGTCTTGAATATTCTCTAGTATAATTATAAAAGGATTTTCATCAACAACAATATCTAATGGTATAGTGCATATTTTAATAACCCCCATAATACCTTGAGGTGTTACCGCATTAGATATATGTTTCATAATTGAATCACTTACAATTTCTATATGAATTTTTTTATCTTTTAACTTAGTTATATAGTGTACCTCATTTACTGCAAAGGACTCTGAGATAATAATTTCATCTATCTTATTATTATCAACTTCATCTATCATTTTCTTTCCTTCTACAATAAATAGACCTTCTTTTTTTCTATATTTAGATTTACTTGTTATTTGAATTATCTTTTTTATTTTTGAATTTTGTAAACTAGTAATCATTCTCTCATTCCTAATTTTTAATTATATTAATCTTTGTTAAATCTTTATTACTGCCTATTACAACAAGAACATTCCCTTCTTCTAATGTTACATTAGGTCCCGGTGTAATAGTAATACTTGCTCCTTTTCTAATTGCCATTACATTCATTCCATATTTTGCTCTCATGTCTAATTCTTTAAGTGTTTTCCCTATCCATTCGTCTAATATGGATACTTCAACAATACTATAGTCTTCGGATAGCTCAATATAATCAACAAAGTTTTCAGATATTAAGTTATTAGCTATTCTAACACCGATTTCTCTTTCTGGGAAAACAACTTTATCTGCTCCAACTTTTTCAAGCACCTTTTTATGTATTTCGTTTTGCGCTTTTGCTAATACATATGGAACCCCTAACTCTTTTACTAATATGGTTGCCATAATACTTGACTGCATATCATTAGAAATAGCGATAATTGCTGCATCAAAATTCCTTACTCCTAAAGCATTTAAAGCATCTTGATCTGTAACATCAGCTTGTACAGCATGAGTTACTGTAGGAGCTATGTCTTGAATAACTTCTTCATTCTTATCTATTGCAAGAACCTCACATCCATTCTTGCTTAATGATTGAGCTACGCTCTTACCAAATTTACCTAAACCAAATACTACAAAATCTCTTTTTTTTCCCATTTTTATTCATTTCCTTCCTTTATATTCTATCCTACCATTACTTTCTCTTCAGGTTTTTTAATATTAACTTTGGACCTTCCTTTCATTGAAAGAGCTACTGCCATAGTTAATGGACCAAGTCTACCAATAAACATTGTTATACATATAACAATTTTCCCAATAGTAGTTAAACTTGATGTAATCCCCAAAGTTAATCCAACCGTTGCAAAAGCTGAAACAGATTCAAATAAAATATCCATAAAGCTTCCTGCTTCTGTCACTGTTAGTATCATCGTTACTGTTATTACTACAGAAAATCCAATTGATATAACCGCTATTGCCCTTTTAACAATACTTTGAGGTATAGTTCTACCATACACTTCTGTTGATTCTTTCCCTCTAATGCCAGATATAACTGTTACTATAATAACGCCCATTGTTACTGTTTTTACCCCACCGGCTGTACCTGCTGGTGAACCTCCAATAAACATTAGAATTATAGTCATAAATTTTGATGCATGCGTCATTTCAGATAAAGGCATTGTATTAAAACCTGCAGTTCTAGTTGTTACTGACTGAAATAATGAGCCTAATATCTTATCTTTAATAGATAAATTACCTAATGTATTTGGATTAGTTGTTTCTAATATAAAGAAGAAAACAAAACCTATCAAAATTAAAACAAAAGTCATTACCAATACAATCTTAGTATGCAAAGTAAATTTTCTAAATGCCCTTTTCCAAGTATATTTATTATTAAATTTCTCTTTTAAAACTCTAATTATATCAAGCCAAACCGTAAAACCTAGTCCACCTAAAATTATCAATATCATAATTGTAAAATTAATTATAATATCTCCAATATATGGACTTAAACTACTAGAACCTTTTATATCAAAACCAGCATTACAAAAAGCTGATATTGAATGAAAAATAGCCTTAAATATTCCACTAGGACCATATTCAGGAACAAATCTTATAGATAATAATACAGCACCTATACCTTCTATTAGTAAAGTACCTAATAACACATTTCTAGTTAATCTAACCATTCCTGATATAGTATATTGATTAAGCGCTTCTTGAATAATAAGTCTTTCTTTTAATCTAATTTTTCTTCCCATTATAATAAAAAACATTGTAGCAAATGTCATAACACCTAATCCACCTATTTGAATAAGTATTATAATTACTACTTTACCAAATATACTCCAATAATGTAAAGTATTAACAACTACCAATCCTGTTACACATACCGCTGAAGTTGCTGTAAATAAAGCATCAACAAAACCTATACTTTGATGATTAGCACTTGCTATTGGTAAATTCAATAATATTGCACCTATTATTATAAGAGATAAAAATCCTAACACAAGAATTTGTGTAGGCTTTAAGTCAATTTTATATTTATGTTTACTTTTATTCTGCATAAATTATCCTCCGTAAAATTTCCTTGAACTATCTTAATTAATATATTATACCATAATATTCTAAATGGACAAATATATTTTAACGTGAATTTTCTTCTAACATTGACTTTATCTAGCGGTTGTGTTAACCTATTATTAGTTAATATTAATTATTATCTACTAATATATTATTTCTTCTTAATATAATCTTCATATAAATAGTATTATTCATAATTAAACTGGTATAACTTTTGAATAAAAAAAAAATAATATATATATATTTATATAACTCATATATTTCAATAGAGGTTACTGAAAAAGTCCTTTAGTTGATTCTTAAATACAATATGTTGAGGAAGGGAATGTAATTTATATGAAAAAAGCTATAGAAATCAAAAAAAATATGTATTGGGTAGGTGCTCTTGACTATGATATTCGTGTATTTGATGTTGTTATGTATACCGATTATGGTACTACATATAATTCATATTTAGTAAAAGGCACTGAAAAAACAGTCTTGTTTGAAACCGTAAAAGATAAATTCTTTAATGAGTTTTTAGATCGTTTAAATGAAGTTTCATCTGTAGAAGAACTAGATTATATTGTTGTGAATCATACTGAACCAGATCATGTCGGTTCAATTGCTATGATGTTAGAAATGAATCCAAATATTACTGTAATAGGTTCAGTTACCGCAATAAAATTTTTAAAAGAAATCACAAATAAATCTTTTAAATCAATTATTGCAAAAGAAAATACAACTATTGATATAGGAAATAAAACAATTAAGTTTATTATGGCACCATTTCTTCATTGGCCTGATACAATGTACTCTTATATTGAAGAAGATAATACATTAATAACTTGTGATTCTTTTGGATGTCATTACTGTAATGAAAAACTTTTTAATGATAAAATTGAAGGAGATTTTCTAGATAGTTATAAATACTATTTTGACGTAATTATGGGTCCTTTCAAACCTTATGTACTTCAAGCTTTAGATAAAATTTCAGATTTAAATATTGATATTATTTGTCCTGGGCATGGTCCAATATTAAGAAAAGATATTGATAAATATCTAGAACTTTATCGTACATGGGCTACTGAAAATATAACAAGTATACCTAGCGTTGTCATCCCTTATGTTTCTGCATATGGATATACTAAAAAAATAGCTGAGAAAATAGCTGAGGGTGTTAAATCAAACAATGGCATTGATGTATTACTCTTTGACCTAGTTGAATCAGATAAAGAACAAGTTATGACTGAAATTAATCAAGCAAAAGGGTTACTTATAGGATCTCCTACTATAGTTTCTGATGCTTTACCACCTATTTGGGATATCTTAACTTCTCTTAATCCAATAATTCATAAAGGAAAATTAGCTGGTGCTTTTGGTTCATATGGTTGGAGTGGAGAAGCTGTCGCTAATATTGAAGGACGTTTTAAGCAACTTCGTTTCAAAATACCTGTAGAAGGTTTAAAAATTAAATTCAATCCATCTGATGAACAATTAAACGAAGCTTTTGAATTCGGGCAAAAGTTTGGAAATGCCGTTTTAGAAAAATAATAATATATAATAAAAGGGCTGTTGGATAATACATTTTAACAGCCCTTTTTCTTAATTTCATTTTAATCTATTTATACTAATTTCCACTAAATTCTCTAACTTCAAATCCATGACTATTTAAGCTTTTAACAACTTTATTAATATCATCAGCTTCTACTCTTAAACAGATTTCCTGTAAGCCTAATACTTCTGTATCTGTCTTTACGATATTTTTAATATTGCCACCTGCTTTTGCAATAATATCTGTCATTTTAGCAAGTCTGCCTTTGAAATCATAAATATATATAACTAGTCTTGGTTCATTCATTCCATATATTGATTTAAACCTTTTTAAAATAGATTTTTTTGTAATGATACCTATTAATTCATCTTCTTCATTAACAACTGGAATAAATCTTAACTTATTATTTTCAAAAAACATTGTAGCTGCTTCTTCAACTAACATATTTTCATTTAAAACAGAAGGAATTTTAGTTTTCATAAATTCTTCTACTTTACGTCTAAGAAAATCTTCTTTACTACCACCATCTTCTTTAAAATAAGTTTCATAAACAAATTGCCTAGATAATATACCTATAAACTTTTTATCTTCTACCACCGGCAAAGAAAGTAATCCATTTTCTTCAATAACATTAAGTGCTTTACCTACTGAATCATGTATTGATACAGTAATAAGTTCATTTGCTTTTATTAGTATTTTACTAATATGCATAATATCACCTCTTTTTGTTATATACTCAAAACTTCGCATTCAGAATTTATGTTTTCAGTCTGCTTCACTATGAAATGTGAAGTTTGAGTTAGATAGATAAAATCTTACTTAATTCATAACGTTTCTCGCTAATAGATTTTTGCATTTTTAAAGCTTCAATAATATCATAATCAACATATTTACCTTCTTTAAAAGCTACAACTCTATTACTTTTACCTTTGCATAATAAGTCAACAGCATATGCTCCCATCATAGATGCATGCATTCTATCAACTGCTGTTGGACTACCTCCTCTTTGTAAATGCCCTAAAATAGTAGCTCTAGTTGAAATCCCTGTTACTTCTTCTATTCTATTGGCAAGTTTAACTGAATCTTCTGGAGATCCTTCCGCATTAATAATTAAATTATGTTTTTTGCCTTTATTTCTATTTTGTATAATTGTTTTTATTAATTCTTCTTGTGTAATATTTTGTTTTTCAGGTAGTAAAACAGCTTCTGCACCATTTACTATTCCAGCCCATAATGCAATATAACCTGCATCTCTACCCATAACTTCAACAACTGAACATCTTTCATGAGAAGTTGATGTATCTCTTATTTTATCAATTGCTTCCATAGCTGTATTAACTGCTGTATCAAATCCAATGGTATAATCTGTACATGCAATATCAAGATCTATTGTACCTGGTACACCAATGGTATTTATTCCAAGATTCGCTAATTTTTCAGCTCCTTTAAAAGATCCATCTCCACCAATTACAACAAGACCATCAATGCCAAATACTTTACACATATCTGCACCACGTTTTTGTCCTTCTGGAGTAATAAATTCTTTACAACGTGCTGTACGAAGTACTGTACCACCTTTTTGAATAATATCTGATACATCTTTTGAATTCATTTCAAAAATATCACCAGAAATTAATCCATTATATCCTCTGTTAATACCAAATACTTTTTTTCCTCTTGCTAATGCAGTTCTTACTACAGCTCTAATTGCTGCATTCATTCCAGGAGCATCACCACCACTAGTTAAAACTGCAATTGTGTTTATTTGTTTAGTCATATATTACCTCCATACTAACATTATTATATTCTTAACCTTATATTTAGTTAAGTGATATTTTTTAATTTATTTGTAATTATTTATTTAATTTATTAATTTCCATAGTTAATTTTACTGTAAATAATGATCCTAAGCTTGTATATAATTTTATAATATCGTCTTTACCTTAACACATTCTTCGCCTAAAATCAATTTCAATTCATCAGTTAAATCATTATTTATATTTACATTAAATTGACTTTTTAATTTCTTTATAGTCTTTTCTTTGTTTAAGTATATAATAACTTTATCTTTACCTTTATATAAATTTATATTGTAAATTATTTTATCATATAATTTTTTATAAGTATTATAATCTTCTACTTTTAAATAAAGTTGCTTACTTATATCTTTTAAATCAACCATTTTTTGCATTATAATTTTAGAATCTTGTTCTTCAACGATACTTACTCTACCTTTAACAAATACCTTTGAATCTTCAATAAGTACATTTTTATACTTTTCATAATCATTAGGAAAAATAATAATTTCAACTGAACCATATAAATCTTCAATAGTAATAAAAGCCATCATTTTATTATTTCTTGTAGATTTTATTGTCTTAGAAGTTATAATACCACCTATTGTTACATCTTGTCCATCATATAATTTACTATTATGCTCCTCTTCTTCTGAATACACAAAATCAATACTTCTAATATTAGTCATACTGCTAATTATCTCTTCATACTTTTGTAATGGATGTCCACTAAGATAAATACCTAAAACTTCTTTTTCATTAGCTAATAAAGCTTCTTCTGGGTATTCTCCTACTTCAGGTAATTCCTCTTCAAATTTATTAATATCTGCACCATTGTCTAACGCAAAATCAAATAAATTGATTTGTCCTTCTATACTTCTTTTATTAGTTTGAATAATTCCATCCATTATAATTTTATAAGCTTGCATATACTGTTTTCTTGTACCACTAAGAGAATCAAAAGCACCTGCTTTTATTAAACTTTCGATCATCCTTTTATTTAGATCATTTCCTGTTAATCTTTCCAGAAAATCAGTTATACTCTTATATCTTCCATTTTCTTCTCTTTCTTTTACTAAAGAATTAATAGCCGTTTTTCCAACATTCTTTATAGCAGCAAGACCATATCTTATTTTACCATTAGATACAGAAAAATGTGCATATCCTTCATTTATATCAGGAGGAAGTAATTCTATTTCCATACTTCTACATGTTGCTATATATTCTGATACTTTAGTAGAGTTATGCATAACAGAAGTTAGTAGCGCAGCCATAAATTCTACTGGATAGTACCTTTTTAACCATGCAGTTTGATAAGCCACAACAGCATATGCAGCCGCATGAGATTTATTAAAAGCATATTTGGCAAAGTCAGTCATATCATCATATATTTTATTAGCTACCGTTTCGGAAATGCCATTACTAATACATCCTTTAACATTTTCTTTTTCATTTCCATATATGAAATTTTGCCTTTCCCTCTCCATTACTTTTGCTTTCTTTTTAGACATAGCTCTACGAACTAAATCACTTCTACCTAATGTATACCCTGCTAAATCTCTAACAATCCTCATAACTTGTTCTTGATAAACAATACATCCATACGTAGGTTGTAAAATTGGTTCAAGTTCTGCACAAGTATATTCAATTTTTTCTGGATGATTTTTACCTTTTATATATTTTGGTATGAAATCCATTGGACCTGGTCGATAAAGTGAAATTCCCGCAATAACATCTTCTATATCCTTAGGTCTTAATTCTTTCATAAAGCTTTTCATTCCAGCACTTTCTAGTTGAAATATTCCTTCTGTTTTTCCAGATCCTATAAGTTCATAAACTTCTTTATCTCCATAATCAATTTTATCTATATTAACTTCAGTATTTTTACTTGAAATTAGGTTAAAAGCATCTTGGATAACAGTTAATGTACGAAGTCCTAAGAAATCCATTTTTAATAATCCTAGTTCTTCTAAAGTAGTCATCGTAAATTGTGTTGTAATTGACCCATCATTAGCATTTAGAGGTACATATTCCATAACTGGTTCTTGACATATAACTACCCCTGCTGCATGAGTCGAACTATGCCTAGGTAACCCTTCTAACCTCATAGACATGTCAATTAAGTGTTTTATCTCTTCATCCTCTTCATATAAACTACTTAATTCAGTATTTATTTTAAGTGCTTTTTTAATATTAATCCCTAATTCTGTAGGAATCATCTTCGCTACTTTATCTACTCTAGCGTAAGGTAAGTCAAGAGCTCTACCCACATCTCTTATCACCGCTCTTGCGGCCATTGTACCAAATGTAATTATCTGAGCAACTTTTTCTTCTCCATACTTTCTAACTACATAATCAATTACTTCTTGTCTTCTTTCATAGCAAAAATCTATATCTATATCCGGCATACTAACACGTTCTGGATTAAGAAATCTTTCAAATAGTAAATTATATTTAATTGGATCAACATCTGTTATTTTTAACGTATATGCAACAATACTTCCTGCTGCTGAGCCTCTTCCTGGACCCACCATTATATTATTATCTCTAGCATATTTAATAAAATCCCATACTATTAAAAAATAATCTACATAACCCATTTGTTCAATAACTGAAAGCTCATATTCTAATCTCTTACAAATATCATCACTAGGATTTTCATATCTAATTTTAAATCCATCTGTACAAAGTTTTCTTAAATATGACTTTGCATCATATCCTTTAGGCACATCATACTTTGGTAATTTAGTATTACCAAATTCAAAATCCACATTACATCTTTTAGCTATATTATATGTATTTTCTAATGCTTCTTTAGCATAAGGAAATAGTTTATACATTTCCTCAGGGGATTTTAAATAAAATTGTCCCCCATTGTATCTCATTCTATCTTCATCTTGTACTTTTTTATTAGTTTGTATACATAATAAAATATCGTGCGCAGTACTATCTTCTTTATAGATATAGTGTATATCATTAGTTGCAATTAAAGGTATATCTGTTTCTTTACTCATACGAATAAGCTCTTGATTTACTTTTTTTTGATCTTTATATCCATGATCTTGTAATTCAAGATAAAAATTACCTTGTCCAAATATACTATTATACTTTAAAGCTACTTGTTTAGCTTTTTCATAAGATACATTTAATATCGACGATTGCACATGTCCTCCTAAACAAGCACTTGATGCAATTATTCCTTCACAATATTCTTGTAAAATTTCTAAATCTATTCTTGGTTTATAATAAAATCCTTCAATAAATGCTTTAGAAACTAATTTCATTAGATTTTGATATCCTTGTTTGTTTTCTGCTAACAAAACTAAGTGATATGAACTTGAATCTAAATGTGATTCTTTATCTGTTCTGTTTCTAGGCGCTACATAAACTTCGCAACCAATTATCGGTTTAATTCCTGCTTCTTTTGCAGCTTTATAAAAATCTATAACTCCATACATAACACCATGGTCTGTTATAGCTATACTATCCATTCCCAGTTCTTTTGTTCTTGCTATAAGTTCTTTTATTTTACTAGAACCATCTAGCAAACTATATTCTGTATGTGTATGTAAATGTGTAAATTTAAATTTATTTTCTTGTATAGTCATAACATCACACCTTCACTAATACTTTAGATAATTACATAATTAGAAATTAAATTCTTTACACACAATATATAGATTTTATTTGCAGGTGAATTCTAATTGTGTTAAAGAATCAACGATGGTATCTTTACTAGTATATCTTGTTTAATAATTTTAACATATATACTAAAATACAACAATAATAAGAATCAAAACTTTCCCAAGAAAGAATTTAATGTGTTATATAATAAGAAAAAGAGCCATAAATTATGACTCCCATCTATTTATTAAGTAATTGCAAAACTCCATTCAGTTGATTCTTTAATACAATATGTTGAGTTCACGTTTCTAATAAGAACTACATATTGTATGTAAAAAATTATAATTCCTAGTTTTGCAATTACCTATATTAATTTATTCAACTTTAAATTCATCAAGCATTCTATTCATTTTATCAACAACTTGTGCTAAATTATTTGACATTTCCACAAGATGTTCTGCCGAAGATGTCTGTTCCTCACCAGTTGCTACTACCTCTTCTATCGCTGCTGCTGATTGTTGTGCGATTGATGCAATGCTAGTTATAGAATCTATTGCTTCATTTTGAATCTCTTCAAGTCCTGATAACCTCTCAAAAACTTGGTCGACTTTTATTTTAATTGTTTCCATATTTTCAACAATTCTATTAAAAGTATCATCTGTTTTTACAACTGCATCTTTTTGTCTTATAAAGATCTCTTCCCCTTCTTCTATCATTTTTACTGTATTATTAGTAGCATTGTGAACATTATTAACTATTTTTGAAATATCTTGAGCAGCTTCTTTTGATTGAACAGCCAATTTTCTAACTTCCTCAGCTACCACAGCGAATCCTCTACCTGCTTCTCCAGCTCTAGCCGCTTCAATTGCTGCATTTAATGCTAGTAGATTTGATTGTTCACTAATTCCATCAATAAGACCAATAATATTTAATATTTCTTTAAATTTATCTACTAACTCTGTAATATTATTCTTATAATTATGAGATAATTCATTTGCAGCTACTGTACTATTATTTAATTCACTAATAATATCTACCGCGTTAACACTAATTGTTTTTGTATTTTCAGTTGATTCTACAACATTGTTAAAATTCTCTTCTGTCTCATTAATTCTATTTACAAGTTCTCTTACTATATTTGCAGCATTTTCAGCATCTTTAGCTTGTTCCATCGCACCTTGTGAAACAGATTCCACAGCTGTTGTTACTTCCTTTGAACCTGCTGCCGAATATTTAGCAATTTCTTTTACTTCTTTAGAATTATCTGTTACTATACTATTTAACTGCTTGTTATCGTTAATTAGCCGTTTAGTACTCTCTAACATCATATTATAACTATGAGATAATTGTCCCATATCATATTTTCCTTTGATATTGGAAACTGCTGTTAGATCACCATTTTCCACTAATTTCATTCTATTTCTTATGTACTTTATAGGGTATGTTATATTAATTGAAATCAGTTGAGATCCAATTATTGACAATACTGCTATAACCAAACTTAAATATACTATAATCTTTTTTGTAGAATTAACTATATCTAAAAATACTTTATTTGGTATCTCTTCAATTAAAAGCCAATTATTTTCACACATAATATAAGAACTCATTTTATATTTATCTTGGATTACTCCAAGTAATTTATCTTTTCTATCAACTTCTTTTGTTTTAATATCTTCTATTATTTTTTCAAAACCGTCATATTTATTCCCTACTATTTCAATATCTGAATTATATACAACGTATCCATTTTCATCTACAATATATTCATATGTTTTTTCATCAAAGCTTTCAAATACTTGAGATATATAATCTTTTTTTATCTTAATTACTAATATTCCAATTTCTTGTGATGTTGAAAGTCTAGATAATTTTCTAATTAAATAAATGTCATCCTTGTTATTACCTAAATTACTAAACCACACTACTTTTCCCTTTGCTTCTGACACTTTTTTATATTGATCACTTTCAAAAAAATCATTCTCCAAACCATCTATCAAGCTATCTACTTGTAATACTTCATCTCTTTTTATAATACATATGTTATCAATATTATCATTAGAGTATTTAAGAGAAAACAGCTTTTCATTTACTACCTTTTCTCTTTCCTTCATCATTTGATATAAATTATCATAGTCGCTTTTTGACTTACTAATAACTTTCATAAAAGAATCATCACTTAATAAAATCATTGATATATTTTCAAACTCATTTAACTTCATATTAATATTTTCGTTAATACTATACATTAATTTTTCATGATTATCTTTTACTTGAGATATAATTGTTGTCTTAACTAAATTAAGTAAAGCAAATGTAACAATTAATAATGGTATAACTGCAGCAATAATATGGGTAATGCTTAGCTTTAATTTAAGCGGAACTTTTTCTTTGATAAACTTTTTGTTTGTTTTTTCTATCTTCTTTTCAAGTTTCTTTTTGTTTTTTTCAGTTTTTTCTTTAATTTTTACATTAATATCTTTTTTCTTTTTCAAATTAAATTCTTTTGCTTTTTTAGAGAATTTTAATTTATTCTTTCTTTTCATTTTTAACTCTCCATTCTCTTCAAGTTAAGTTAATTTTTTATCATAATCTCATTTATACATATTATACTATTATAGAGTATATTATGCAATTAATTGTCAGTTATGGTATATATTTGATATTTATTGTATATATCTTTATAATTCAACATTAGTAACGTTAAATATTTTTGACAGTAGTACAAAATAACTATACTTTTTTATATATGATTAAAATCTAATTTTTATTGTTATATTAATAATTATATGATAAAGTTTATTTAAGCATTTAATTAATTAAAAAATAAGGAGTGATTTTATGAATGAACAATTTTTGATTTTATTTTTAATTATCTCTATTTTGAATTTAATATCTTTATTTATTAAAAACCGTACATTAACTATTATTACAAAAACACTACTTATGCCTACTTTAATTATATATTACATAACAAACACATCTAACTTTAATATTATAGTAGTTATTGCTTTAATCTTTGCTTTTTTAGGTGATACACTATTATTACTTGATCATAAGGATTTCTTCTTTCTATTAGGAGCTTTTTCATTTTTAATTGGGCATATTTGTTATATTTATATATTTATTACTAATTTTAACCCATCTTTTTTTAATAAAAATATTTTATTTGTCTTACCAATTTATTTTATTTTATATTTCATAAGTATAAATAGACTAAAAAAACATACTTCTAATAAAATACTTGCAGTAAGTAGCATTTACTGTGCAATATTATATATAATGAGTTTAACTGCACTTTTAAGATTAGATTCAGTTACATATGCATCTTTTTTACCAACTTATATAGGATCGATTTTATTTATAATTTCTGATACATCTCTTGGGATCAAAATATTTATTAAAAGAACCAAATTTCTTAGTATACTAGTTATGGTAACTTATATATTAGCTCAGTTATTGATTGTTAGAGGACTGATGCATTTATAACAAATATTCTTCCAAGAAATAATTAATCCTTGACAAAACCATCTGTATAGTGTACTATTTACCTAGTGCACTAATGAATTAAACACAAATAAATATATTCAAAAACTATTGGAGGTGAATAATGGAGTTTAATAATAGTATTCCTATTTATATTCAAATAATAAAACTATTAAAAAAAGAAATTGTATGTGGTAATATAACTCCAGGTGAAAAGCTCCCTTCCACTAGAGAATTAGCTCTTAAATATAATATTAATCCTAATACTTCATCAAGGATATATAAGGAAATGGAACGAGAAAACATATGTTTTACTAAAAGAGGGTTAGGTACTTTTACCACAGACTCACAAGAAAAAATAGAAGCTATTAGAGATGAAATGGCTACCGAGTTAACAAATAACTTTATTAATGGAATGATAGAGCTAGGCTATACTTACGAAATGCTTATTTCAATTATTCAAGACAAAAAAGAAAGTGAGGGAAAATAATGTTATTAGAAACAAAAAATTTATCAAAAGGATTCTTAAATAAAAAAGCAGTTAATGATATAACATTATCTATTGAGCAAGGAAAAATATATGGACTACTAGGGCCTAACGGAAGTGGTAAAACAACTTTTATGAAAATGGTTGCAGGATTATTACACCCTACTTCAGGAACTATTACAGTAGATGGTAATCCCGTTGGAACTGAGAGTAAGAAAGTTACAGTTTATATGTCTACAGATAATTTTATATTTAAATATATGAAAGTAAAAAATGTTAAAAGTTTTTTCCTTGACTTTTATGAAGATTTTGATGGTGAAAAATTTGATAAGCTACTTGACTATATGGATCTTGATATGGATATGAAAGTATCATCATTATCAACAGGTATGGCTGCTAAATTAAAGATAGCTGCATCTCTATCAAGAAAAGCAAAAATTTATATGCTTGATGAACCTCTAAATGGAATTGACTTAGTAGCAAGAGAAAAAATAATAAATACTATAGTTGAATCTGCAAACGAAGGAAATTCAATTCTAATTTCAAGTCATCTAGTAGATGAGATGGAAAAAATTCTTGATGAAGTTGTATTTATAAAAGCTGGTGAAATTGTTTTAAAAGGAAATGCTGAAATAGTTAGGGAGCAACGTGGTAAATCTATTGTAGACTTATATAAGGAGGTATATGCATAATGTTAAAACTAATGAAATATGAGGCCTTACGAAAACAAAAACTTTTATTAATAGCTATAACAATTATTGTTCTTGTAGAAGCATTAATTATTTTTACTCTCTATAAAGGTGGAGCTGCCATTGGACTTACATTATTTTTAGTATTTCTACTTGGATTTGGTGGTATAATTTTTATTTTAGTTGATAATATCAATATGTATAGTCAAGATTTATATAAGAAACAAGGTTATATGTTTTTCTTAACCCCAAACAATGGTTATAAAATTTTAGGCTCCAAAGTACTTATAGGTTTAATAGAATTACTAGTAGGAGCTCTTATATATTACGGTATAATGTTTCTTAATTATAAAATTGTTATAAATTTATATTTAAATGAAACATCAAGAAAAGCTTCAGAGCTAATGGACTTTTTTGGTGCATTTTTTATAGATAAAATGCCTCCTGCTTCTGATATATTTCTAGTGTTATTAACAATTATTTTAGGTTGGTTTGCATTTATATTAACTGTTTATATGGCAATAACTTTGAGTAAAACATTGTTTAAAAATATTAAATTTGGGGGAATAATTAGTTTTGTGATATTTATAGTACTTAATATTATAATTTCTATAATACAATATAAAGTATTAAAAACTAATGGTGGATCTGGTGGAATGTTTATTCGTGCAAATGAAATGTCTTATACTTTAGAAGAATATTCTACTATTTCCTGTATATATAATGGTATATTATCGGTTATTCTATTTTTCTTCTCTGGTATGTTACTAAACAAAAAAGTAGATATTTAAATCATATAGTTTTTT
Organism: Vallitalea sp.; assembly: GCA_025210235.1. Lineage (GTDB taxonomy): Bacteria > Bacillota > Clostridia > Lachnospirales > Vallitaleaceae > Vallitalea. The sequence goes on along the minus strand of JAOASG010000034.1, from coordinate 21,605 downwards.
AGTCCGGACTAGTAGCAAACAAACCAATAATTCTCTATTTCTTGAATTATTGTAAATAAACAGCTGTTAAATATATTATAACATAGTATTAGACCTATGGGTTTCTGACTATATTCGCTTATGCGAATATAGTTATATTATTTTAATCTTCATCTAACAAATCTCTTACTTTTACCTCTAATGCTTTTGCAATCTTCTCAAGTGTTTTTATATTCGGAGACTTCCTGTAACTTTCTATATCACATAAAGTCCCATTTGATATTCCTGCTTTTTTTGCTAAATTTGTTTGATTTAAATTTTGCTTTTCTCTGATTTCTATTATTTTAAATCTCAATACAATCACCCCTATTAAATAAAATTAATTAAGATCTTTATATCATTTTCTTACATTATCTGCATAAAATCTATTGGTAAATTATGGTTATTATTATTTTTTAGTATATATTTTTTTAATATTAGTATCAACTATTATAAAAGATTAATATAATATTATTAAGTATAATAAAAAGGTATTAAAGGATGGCTTATTCACCTAGAGAATTACTTGCAAGAATAATTAAATGTGAAGCTGGAGGAGAAGGAGAAACAGGGATGAAAGCAGTTGCTACAGTAGTAATGAATAGAGTACATGCAGCTGAAGGAGAATATCAAAGGGTTAATCAAGGTGATTTACGTAAAGTAATTTTTCAACCTGGTCAATTTGATTGTGTGAGATCTGTTTTAGGTGGTGTCGCTAATCCACAAACAATATGGGCTAGTCCCCCTGAACAAATTCATTATGATATTGCAGATTGGGCTCTATCTGGTAATAAATTATACAACATTGGTGAAACACTATGGTACATGAATCCATTTGACCCGGAATGTCCTTATTATTTTCCATACAATAGAACAGGAGAATTCAATTCTAGAATCCGAAAACACTGTTTCTTTGACCCTACAGAATTATATAAAGATACCTAAAATATCTGTATATTACTTAATTAATAATTAAAATCCTTAGTTTTGCAATTACCTAATAACAATAATTTATTAAAAGGAGTTATATATGAATAGAAATAATGAGCGGTATATGCCCTCATCATCTAATTTACCTATGGGACAAAAGAGAGGATATCCTTACTCCAAACAACCTCAACCTAAACGACCAATGAATAATTTTAAAAGTCAAGAAAGTGGTAATGCAAGAAGATTACCTCCTGTAATAACAAATACTGATTATCTACAAGGCTATCTACGATCAAAAATAGGAAAATTCATGAAAGTAAATTTCTTACTTGGTACTGGTACATTTATAGACAAAGAAGGAGTTCTACAAGACGTAGGAGTAGACCATATTGTATTGCGTGACATAAAAACAGACGAAGAAGTAATTGCAGATTTATATTCAATTAAATTTGTAGAAATACCAGATTAATATTTTCAGCATAAGAGAAGCAATTACCTTGCATTATTAAGTAAATATACAAAAATCCCCCAAATAAAATGTTTGAGGGATTTTTATGCCTATTAATTCAATTAATTATCTCATACTATTACCTTCGTAAGTTTTCCTGAAACATAAATCCATAACATCAATAATTGTAGATTTATTACTTATATAAAAAACATCATCCGGTCTAATATGATTTTCTACTTCCCATCTACCATACTTATTTTTTATCCATCCTTTTTTAGTAACCTTTCCTTTTCCTACTTCAAGATGAATATGATTTCCTGTAGATTTACCGCTATTGCCTTCTTGAAAATAATTATCTCCTTGTTTTATTTTTTTACCAATATATAGGTCTGATATATTACTGTCATGACCTGTCATCACCGTGATATAATCATAAGAACCATCAGCATATTTTATCTTCTTATCACTCTCTAACCATACAAAATTTTGTTGATTATTAATAGAATATATCTTCTTAATTGTACCGTCAAAAGGTGCATATAAAGTTTCTGAGTTCCCACTAAGTCCTACTAAATCTATTGCATAGGTGCCTTTATGTCCATTTTCTCCACCTATACCTTGAGAAATATTTATATATTTCATATTAAGGATAGCTATATCTTTTATATTAATATTTTCTGTATCTGTATTTTTTGTATCAATATCTTCTCTTTCCTTAATTACAATTGTGTTATCAATTATTTTATGAGTTTTTTTGTTAGATTTAATATATAATTTGAATTTATACTTACCAATACCTAAAGATGAAAAATCAATTTCATCTTTATAATTATGTAAATTAATACTTTTAGTATCAGTTAGGTTACATTTTTCTAATACTATTAAATTATTATTCATATCCATAAACGCCCATTTAATAATATCTATATCATTATCAGAGGTGATAACCCCTTCTAAACTTCCAGAATGTCTACAAGGAATTTCTGTACTTAATAATATGTTATGTGCTTGTACTCCATTATCTATGTATATCACTGTAATATTTTTGACTATCTTTTCTATACCTATATTACTAGCAGATACTACTGTACAGAAATTTATTAATAAAAGCAAAGCCACTACTATGTAAGACTTCTTCATTTCATTGAATTCCTTTCCATTTTCTTTACTTTAGTTTTCTAGTATATATAATTATGAACTATTTAATGGCTCTTAAAATATCCTCATAACCCCAATGATTCTTATCTAAATCATCAAATGGATTTATTTTATTTCTTACATCACCATTTCTTCCTGTTAAATTATTAATCATTGAAACTACCTCAGCTCTTGTAGCATAGTTATTTGGATTAAATTTATGTTTATATCCGTTAACTAATCCTAATCTATAACATTCCATTATTTCTTTTTTTGCCCAACTATCTTCTATGTCAGTAAAATGTTTATACCTAAAAGATTGTGTTCGTTTGGGATTTATAATATTAATAAATATCTTTACAAGTTCAGCTCTTGTAATATAATTGTTAGGCTTGAAACTACCGTCATTGTAACCATTTATATATCCATATGACGCAAGTTTAAGTATATCTTCTTTTGCCCACATATTAATATCATTAAACCTACTAGCATTTTTACTATCTGGCTCAATTAGCAACCTTGAAATCATAGCAGCTACTTCTCCTCTTGTTATATTTCTATTAGGAGCAAATTTTCCATTAGGCATACCTGAAATGTAAGCTTTAATATCTTTATCCTCAACAAAATAGTTATTACTCATATTTACATCTTCTAAAAATACATAATCAGAACAATGATCTATTTCAAAACTTATATCACCTTGTTCATTAGCTATAACATATCCATATAACTCAAGCTTTTTATTCTTTTCATTATAATAATACATATATAGATTCTTTGTTTTATATTTTTCTCCTAAAGATACTGTAACTTGTGCTCTTGTTGGCAGCTCTCCATGATGTCTAAAATGAACAATTTTAATATTATCACTACTTGAAATATTCTTATTTTGTATTTTCTCTTTAATTTCTTTCTTCATAGGCGAGTCTAATGTAAGTGACATATCTATAGAAGATAGTGGTACTGTTGTTTTTGTAACTATTCGCTCTTCCTCAGGTATAACTGCTAATAAGCTATTTGTATCCTTAGTCTTATCATCATTTTCTACAGTGCTATCATTATCGTTTTTAATAACAATAGTGTATTCATTCATATCTATTATTATATGTTCATAATTATTTTTTTGTAAATCTTTAAATACCTTTGGAGAAACATATATACTATCTTTAACTTTATTTTTTTCAGTATATATTTTATCCTTTTGTTTAACATCTTTTTCCTTTTCATCATTTTCTTTATTATCTTTTTCTTGATCATTATAATCAGGTATTACGTTATTATTATTGTTGTTATTGTTGTTATTGTCGTTATTATCGTCTTCTTCATCATCAGCATATATATCCGCATACTCTGAAGTCATCGTTATATATTTCTCAAAAGAATAACCTTTTTTAACTTTATTAACTTCTTCTTTACCTTTATCCTCGTCTATAACTTTGTTATCCTCTTTATTACTTAATACCTCATAAGATGCTTTAACAACAATAAGACCATTATTATTTATAGTAATATTACCGTCCTCATCAATATTTGAAAGATTTTTCCCTTCAACTATTTCATAGTTTAATTTGCTCTTATCGATATCAATATAATCTGCTGGTGCTACTTTTGAGGATAGATCTGAGCTAGATTGGGCGATACCTTTAACATCTATCTTATATATTTTACCCATTTTAACAATATTTTCTATCAATGTATCTTTTTCATAACCTGTAACTTCATTTGTTGTGATTGGGACATCAACAAATTCTCCAGTAAATGCATTTTTCATTTTTTCCATTGTTACTTTATATATTGGCTTATTAATAATCTTTGTGACTTTAGGAATATCTGAAGTAATAACAATATCCTTAATAGGTGAAATATTTCTTATAACCTCTACTTTATTTTTGGTTACATTACCAAAATCATCTTTTGCTTCAATATTAAGTACTGTTTTAACAGTATCTGTATCAATATCTATGCTTCCTTCAAATACACCTTCTTCATTAACAAGTATTTCGTTATCATTTACTTTAACTTTTGCTCCTACTTCCGTTTTACCTCTTACTATAATATCTGTTGAATTAGCTTCAATATACTGATTATTTACAGGTGCATCAAGTAATAATTCTGGAGCTCTTGTATCTACATAGAACTTCATTGATTTATTGTTTATATCCCCATGTTCATTTTCTGCAATAACATCCAGATAATGTACACCTTCTGTTATTTTATTAGCTTGTAATTCTACTTTATTAGTTGCTTTATTTGTATTTTGAAGTTCAACTTTATCTAATAAAATTTTCATATTACAATATGAATTAGTTTTTATAGTTATTAGTGGCGCTTTATTATTAATCCCTTTTACTTCAATTGTTTCCCGTATTGCTTCATCACCTTTAATTTTATATGATGATTCCGTTCTACTGAAAGTATTTTCTCCTAAATCTATATTTATTTCTGGAGGAGTTGGTTTTCTAAGTAATATATCACTACTATATTCTGTCTCTCCTACTATTCTTGTATTATCATTAATTTTTCTAACAGGAGTTATACCAACTTTATAAGTCTTTCCTGTTTCTAACCCTGCAATCTTTGACTCGTCAGGTTTATCTGGATTATATGTTTCATATACCCCTCCTATAACAGTTTGAGTGGTTTTTCCATCAACAGAAGCGACTCCAAAACTATCAATTATATTTTTATCTTTATCAAATACTTCAATATAATATTCTTCTACATCTTCTGTTGTTTGCCAAGATACATCTAATAATCCATTTCCTATTGAACTTACATCAATATTTTTAACTTTCTTTGGTGTAAATTCATTTTCATATCTAATAACATTTGAATAAGCAAATCTTTGACATAATCCTTCTGTTGTTAAAACAGTCTTAATTCGATAATCTCCACTTGGAGTTCCCTTTGGAATATCTACAGTATACTTATTAATTCCATTTTGTTCAATCGTATATGAACCTAAAAGTTGACCTGTTTCATCTTCTAATTCATTATCTTTACCTATTTTAATATTATTATTATTTACTAAATAGAATCTAAAAATTGTACGTTCTATACGTTTATTCTCATTAGCTGTGTATCTATAATTACTACCATTCCAAGATACATCTAATTTTTGAGATGATAATCCATTTTCTTTTACCTTAACTGAATTTTTCTCTAACTGTGGCATTTTTTCGATTTCATATGTTTTGCAGTAATTTTCGTCAAGTTTAGCACTTGAATGAATATAATATTTTCCTTCTTTTTCAAATGGTAAAAGCATTGAACTATATGATTCTGAATTTATTATTCTTTCACCATATAAATTGCTAATATCACCACTTGGTAGATTAACAATATTTCCATTTTCATCTGTAATATAGAAAATATCTGCATCTTTTATACTATCTTTTGAAAGAAATTCAACAACAATATCAGATTCATTAATACTTTCGGATTTTATTTCTTTACTAAACTCTTCTATAACATTTCTACTAGTTAGTTCTTTATTTGAACTTACTATAATTTTCTTATCTTTTAATCCTGCTTGAAATCCTGTTATATATTTTATTTTTTTATTACCATATACAAAATCACTTTGTTTTAGATTTTCATACTTATTTCCTACTAATGATTTCCCATCAATTGTAGTACCTGCAACTTCATATATGTCAATTTTTAATTCTTCATTTAAATCTTCATTATATGAGAAACCAAGCTTTGTTTTATCAGTTGTATCCATTGTTACTTCGTAAACATAATTACTTTCTATATCATCACTTATAGTGTCTGTATAGGTAATACAGTCATTTAACTCTACATCTGATACAATTACAAAGTCACTTTCTCCATCATTTTTAAAACCTATTAAAGTCTGATATTTTTTATCACCATCTACATAATTTACAGATTTCAGTGTGTATGCTGTATTTTCTATTATGTAAGTATCAGGCTGCCCTTCATTATTATTTTCTTCAGGTTTATTATCTTCTTCATATTTAACATTAGTATTTGAACAAATTGCAATATTAGGTTCGTTTTCTCCTAAGTATTCAAATACAAGTTTAGTATTTTGTTCGACATTCAATTTAATATCATAAATATATTTATCGTTAAGATCAATGTCTTCATGGTAATATTGGTTTGTAGGAATATTTAGTTGAATTTTATCACCAACATATTTTGCTCTTTCTGATTTTGGACTTGATATTAATTTCATACTTTTAAAAGAGTTATTAACAAATCTACCTTTTTGTTCAATAACATTTGTTCCAACCATATAATCTACTTTTTCACCATTATCATCAAGAGTAGTTCCTTGATATAATCCTCCTGTTGGTGCTTTTAATATATTTTTATCATCTATTGGTCCTGCTTCTCCAACATTAAACTTCCATTTGTGTCTCCACCAATATGTAGCTCCTACTTCCACTGTTTTAATTTTTAAATCAATACCCAATGAACCCCACATTTTATTATTATCTACACCAAAGGTTGCTTCTCCAATAGATTTACCTCCAACGAAAGGAACATCTTTTGGAATTTTTACAGCTAAATCACATGTACCTCGAAAGAATAAATCCGAAATGTGTAAATTTGCCTTTCCTCTAAATATACCTGCTACATCCATATAACCACTTAAATTCAAATAATATTTCTCTTTTGTTCCTGTATCCCAACAAAGCTTTCCTTCTAAATTTTTGAAAATTTTAAGTCCTTTTATCGTTGGATTATCTGATTTCACTAACATATATCGCTTAGTGAATTGACCTTCAAAAGGTCCTTCAAGTACCTCTGCTACTTTGAGATCCATTAAAGTAACTATAGTAAATAACGCATCTGGATTATCAAAATATGGATTAGTTAGTACTTGTAGATTTCTAACTCCACCACCTAGTTTTGTTATAAAGGCTGCTCCACCAAAAAGAGGGATACCAGGTTTTTTCCCTCCCGCAAGTACACAGTCATTTAAATACCAAGTATCATTTTTACTCTCTTTTATCATACTAAATTCAACTTGACATTTTACTACTTGAATGGTAGCTTTCCCTTTTATACTAAATGCACCATTATATGTATCAACCCCAACATTAAGGTCCAATTTTTTAATCATTCCAATACTTTTCTTTGGTTTTGCTTTTGCATCAATTATTAACCCTTCATATCCTTTAGTAGAATAGAATACATCCTTAGCATTTACAACTACACCACCAGGGAACATCCTTAAATCAGCTGTTGCATTAAATGTAAGCATATCACGATTTTTATCTTGTACTAACCTTACTCCAAATATTTGTACTGGCATACCGTCTAGTGCTTTATTAAGAACTGATCCTATACCACTAAGTTCAAATTCGACTTGTGCTGTATGTCTATTTTTATCTTCGTCTTTAATTAAATCTAATGAATATTCAACGTTATCCTCAAACTTAACTAAAAACGTATCTCTCCAAAAATCAAATCCATCACCGGAATTAATTCCTAGAACTCCTAACCCAGTTACAACTAATGCGCCTCTTTGTTTTGATACTAATCCATTTAACTTATCACTCATATCAAAACCTTCTTCACCACTAATCGTCCCCATAATATTTTTAGAATCACAATCATAATCAATTGATTCATCTTCATAAGTAAAATCATACTCGACATCAGACTTAACTCCTGGTTTTTCTTTTCCATATGCTACTTTCTTGAAACTTTCAGGAATTGTTGTCTTTTTTAATAAATCTTCAAGAGTATTACTCATTGCATCTTTTTTGTTAGAGAAATATTCAATAGAATCTCTATTTTTATTTGAATTAGATGGAACATATTGTATTGTTATTGGTACTGCTGAAGCATATGTAATAACATTATTTATTATTGCTTTTTTGTTTTGTGCATAAACTACGTACTTTGACAGTTGCCCATTATCTTTAATTGCTCTTATGTCCCCTCTAATGACCATTAATATTTCTCTATCTTTAATATCATTTTGTTTATCTAGTTTATTTGCTTCTTTTATTGATTTTTCTAAATCCTGTAGTTCTTTTTCATCAGCAAGAGGAATAGGATGACAATATCTATTATTATTGCTATAATCTGAAACAATAGCTAACATACCATATGTTCTTGGCATTACTGACTTATTTTTAGTAATCATAATTTTACCAGGAATATTTAGTATATCATCTTTTTTAATATGTTTAGTTTCGTCATCTCCATCGGTATATAAGTCATTTATTATTTTAATTCTAAATTCCATTTCCCCAACGTCAAACTGTTCTTCAAACATTATCTCAAGAGAATTAGTATCTTTTATTAAATTAATATCATTTGACGGTACTGCTTTATATTCTCCTTCATTTATTCTATATTGTAATTCCCAATTTTGCTTGCTTTCTAACATATCTATACCTGTACATTTCACACTTACTAGGTTTTTACCACTATAATAAAGCTCATTAGGTGATACTGTATCAAATGTTATCTTTGGTGGCTCACCTGTCTTACCAGGAAGTATTATTGCCTTAGAAACGCTGTATATCTCATTTAGTTTAAGATCTCCAACTCTACTTCCTTCTGGAATTTCATCTCCTTCTTTATACATGTTACGAGAATCATACATATCTATTTTATATCTAATAGCTTTATACTCAGCACCTGGCTTTGCTTTGAATTTCCATCTAAATGTATATTCTCCACCTACTTTAATAAGCCTAGTTCCTTTAAGTGCAACGTCATTATCAAGTACCAATGTATCACCTGCATCTTCAAAAGTAATATACGCCATAACATCTTTTATTTCTTCAGAAGTAGGTATATTATTCTCTATAGATACAGCAACCTCGAATTCTCCATTATTCATATATGCAGTTTTTTCATCATTAAGCACCATTTGAGCAGGTGCTGATATATTAGTAGCATATGTAAGCTTTTTATCATAAATCTGACCTAATCCATAATATGTTTCAAATTTAACTATTTCATTATTTTTAACTAATTTAGGATTCCAATAATATGCTATTGCAGTATCTTTTCTACCATAATCACTTTCCATTGTAAAATTCACAGTGTTATCTACTGTATAATCATATGTAGTTTGCGCTAATCCTTGCCAATGACCTATTATTAATTTGTTTGGCTTTATGTTACCCCAACCATTAGTATATCCATATCCTACAACATTAGGTGCAAACTCATTATCCGTTGCTCTCCACATATCTGGAACATCACTTCCAGTAAATTCTATCTCTTTTTCAAAATACTTATCTCCTACTTTAATTGCACATCCATCATTATAACCCAACATAACATCTTGTAATATTCTTGCACCTATATTCACATTTTTTCCTGTATTGTTATTAATTGAGTACTTAATATATACATTGCCATAATTTGTATTGCTTGGGTCATTAATAATACTTAAGTCTTGAACTACGTCAATTACTTTATCTCCTGTACCAATCTTGTATGTTGTCACAATTGAATTACCAGATTTAACTGTTTTTCCTATTAATTCAGCTTTTCTTGAAAGAGAATAAGCATATTTTTCTCCAAATATATAATCCTCCCCATCTATTCTAAATGTGGCAAATGAAGTTTCATTTTTCCCATCATGAAATAATAATGTCTTATTAGAATCACCTGGTCTAATAGGATTTCCAAGTTCTGTAGTTCTAATATTATATCTACCTTTATTGTTTACAGATAAATTAATTATTTCATTACCTAGTGTATGAGGTCTTTTCTTTTCACTAATTTCATTACTAACTGCATGTACACCAGGCAATGTAATATTTAATAATAAAACTATTGTTAAAAACATTGATATAATTTTTTTCATATAAGCTTTCCTTTCTTCTTTCAGTCATTATATATATAAAAATCTATCTTTTACTGCATTCATTTTTTATATAGCAAAAGTGAGCTATTTAGTAAAATAAACACTAAACGAAGCTTTTTGTCTATTTAAATCTATAATATATATAGTATACCAACCTAACTTATCAAGAGATAATTTAACTTCTTCATTTCCTAGTTTACTATCATCTATTGTATCTAATAGTTTACTGTAAACTTGTCCATTTTGTTTGAATTCTCCATCCTTAACTATTCCTTTAATATATTTAATTGTTGTGTTTTCAACGAAGTTAAATACTTTAATGTCTGTTTCTTCATTAGTTGATCTATATGGTTTTGGATTTATTTTTCCATCAACTACTACTGTATAATTTACGTCACTAACTACTTTTACTACTCTTTTTAAACTTACTGTATTTCCTGCCCTATCACTAACTGTATATGTTATTTCCTGATCTCCTTCTGTTGATATATCAAGTGGTGTTATATTTACTTTTTCTTTAATATCTCCATCATGAGTATCATATGCAATTACATCATCAAGCTTTGGCATTACCCCTTTTTTTGTAACAACATAATCTTTTTTAAACTTAAGAGTTGGCTTAATTCTATCAATATTTCTTACTCTTAATAAAATAGTTGATTTATTCCCTGCTTCATCAGATACATACAATAGATAATATCCATTGTCATCAAATGTAACTTTTATTTTATTACCTTCTATTTTTACTTTCTTATTTACACTATTTTCTATATTATCCTGATCAATATCTGAGTTTAGTATTTTATAATTCTTTTCTTTTTCATCTATAGCAACTGTTGCTATTACATTATTTTTAGTAAAGTTTGTTTCAGAATATGTTACTGTATATGAAACTGGATCTCTATCAATACTATTAATAATTGCATCTTTTTCTGTTATATTACCAGCCATATCAGAAACTCTAAAAGTAAACTTACCATTTTCTTTAAATAAATAACTATTTGTATTACCTATAGTGTTAAGTACTTTTATGCCATATGGTTCTTGATTTTCATTAACTAATTTAACAGATACCATTACTGAGTCATTAGTTACTGGCATTGTTTCTTTACCATTATATAAAAGTTTAATATTTGGAGCTATCCTATCAATATTATTTACTTCTAGAGAAACAGTCTTCTCATTTCCTATGTCATCTCTATATTTAACACTATATGTACCATTATCCTTAACTATAAATTCATATTTATCTTTTTTAATATTAACTTCTTGCTTAATTATCTTCCCATCTTTTTTAACTTCTAATATATTTACTTCTTTAGTAGCTAAAAATTGTAGTTTAATATCATCTTTAGTAGGTTTTGTGTATAGTGAGAATAATGAAGCTCTTACAGGGTCTTTATCTATACAATCTATAGACGTTTTTAATATTGTTGTATTTCCCATAACATCAGTTGCTATAATGTTTATAATTTTATTTTCATTAAATTCATAAGTATATGGTTTTTCAGTATCTTCTTCTGAGTCAAAAACCACCTTAGAAATATCATCATCTGAAGTAATTGTAAGTAATACATTTTGACTTGTCTTACCATTTACAAGCTGATCTTTATATGGCTTATCACCAATTGTATAGTTAAGCTTTAATTTTGGACCAGATTTTTTAATTGTATTTGTTAAGTCTACATTAAACTTATCTATATTGATTCCATTAGAAATCAAAAAGTCATACTCCATTCCAACAACAAAAAGTCTTTTGTTTTTCCCAGAGTTATTAACGATGTAGTATCCTTCTGGGACATTAATTGTTACTTCTACATCTTTATTAACTTTCCCTATACTTGCAACGTCTTTGTACGTTTTATCTCCTACTTTATAAGTTGCTTTTACTTTACTTATATCTAAGTTTGTATTTATTGTATTAATACTTTCTTGTGCTTCTCCTTTATTACCCGCACTATCTTCAAAATAATATTTTACAGTACCATTTATTTTTGTAGTTACTGAATTAGTAATATGATTATATATTATATCTTCTGAAGTATAGTTATTTGTTATATCAAAGTTTACTTTGCTATTATCTTCTTTAATAAATTCTACCTTAGTTACCTTAGTAGGATTTTCGTCTGTTATTTTAATAGATGATGTTTTCGTGTATTTATCTATGTCTTTAACCTCTACAATTCCAACAGGTGCTGTCTTATCAATATTTGTAACATTATATTCCTGTGTAGCAACTACAGTATCCTTATTATCTTTATCAAATATATCTACTTTAATATTGCAGTTATTTAATACTGTAAACTCTATTGTGAGATAATTATCTTCGCTATCTGCTTTTGTAGTAATAACCGAATTTATATCAGTTGGATCAATTTGCCAATCATCTACTCTAATATTATTAATTCTCTTATCAGAAGGTGCAGTAATAAGAACTTTTACTTCACTATTAGTAGCTTTATTAGGTGTTATAGTTATTATACTGTCATCACGTTTTATATTACTTATAGCAATTTCTTTAGAATCTTCATTACCTGCTTTATCTGTATATGTTACTGTTATAGTATCGTTATTATAAAACGTTACTTGGTTTACACATGGAAGATTTTCCCCACCATTATTGATAACACTCTTAATTACTATATCTTCATCAAATTCTAGTGCAACTTTTACTATTGAACTAACATCTTTTAAAGCTTTATATTCATCTTCCAAGCACTCTACTTTAGTTCCCTCAGAATTTACATATGTATATGTAAGACTAGGTTCATTTAATGTATTATCAATAATATATTTACCATACATTTTAGTAAAACTTCTTCCTCCATCAACTAATTTAGTATGTAAATAGTATTCTCCAGTTTCATCTGATAGACTAATTGTTTCTCCATTTTTATATTTAATAAAATTTTTATCTTCTATATTTTCAGTTTTACTAAATTGATAGTATATCTCTGGATCTACTATATTAATGTAGCCACTTTCTATTGGTCTTTGGGCTGATAAATCAAAAGATAGTGATTTATAACTTTGTCCATAAACATTATTAGTAGTAACTCTTACTATTGGTTTATCATCTTTTATCCATGTAACCCTAGCAACATATGTTCTTTTATTTCCTGCTTTATCAGTAAGAGCAAATATATGTTCACCATTTTCAGTAAAAGTATGCTCTGTTTCACTTACTGTAATATCTTCTTTTCCTGAAACATTATCAGATATATTGTCTAATGTTACTGTAACATTATTTGATGTTACTTCTTCTTTATTCGGTGAGTATATTAAATCAGCTGTTGGAGGAGTATTATCATAAACTACTTGTACCTTAGTACTATCTTCTGTTACTTGATTAAGACTATCATAAAATTTGAAGTAATATTCCTGTATGTCGTTACTATTTTCGTCTAATTGTATATTTACAATTTCAGATGTAGTACTAAACGTTCCTCTTTTAATCTCATTATCACAAGCGCTATTACTATATACTACATATGTATACTCAAGTTTATCATCATTTGTTTTATTTATAGTTATAGCAATATTTTTTTCTTTAGATAAGTACACTGTGTTATTATCTATTTGGAACAATGTAATATTTGGCGCTGTTGAATTAATTATATATTTTTCTGAAACACTATTTTTCACATTACCATAAACATCTGTTGCTCTAACATGAAGATACCATTCACCAGCTTGATTAAACTGATCAGTATTTACTTTAATATTGCTCTTATCATCAAACTTAGATATATCAATAGTCTTATACTCTTGTGGCACATCTTTTGTCTGACTCCACTTATATTCAAGTGTTTTAATACCTCCATCATCACTACAATTAATATGTCCTATAACGCTTTTATACCTATTACCTATTGCATTGTCATAGTCAAAACTAATCATAGGAATTCCACCGTTGTCAATTTTCATATCTTGTCTTTTTATAATTTCATTTCCACTACTATCTTTTGCATATATATGTAAAAATACGAATCCATTAAGAGGCTCTTTATTAGCTGTCTCTTTATTCCATACATCTGTTTCTACTATAGCTTGTTTTATAAGTAATTCATCTTCATCATTCTCATTAGTTAACTCGTTATTTTTATAATCTCCAATAGGATTATAGTCATCTGGTAAATCTGGTAATTTTAAGTCAAGATATTTCCATATCTTATCATCTAGCTCTCTAGGTAAATTACTATTACTGAAGTAATACTTATATTCCATAAGTTCAGAATCTTTATCATCAATAGTGACTTTTATCTTATGGTTCTTTAATGGCTTATCAAAACCACCAGATTCTGACTTGAACGTTACTATTGGACTTACTTTGTCAAAGTAGTATGGTTCTGATACAATATAACTAATGTTATCTGTATTATCAAAAGCTCTTATTAAAAGATATGATGCTCCGTGCTGTCTTTGTTCTCTAGGTGGAATAGGTATTTTACTCTTTGAATAACTATTAAGTGCATTACCTACTATCCAACTAGTATTTTCTGTAAGCAACTTATAAGTATCAGTTTCTTTATTATACATATCTTTTTTATTTAGTTTTTTCCCGTCTAAATCTATGGGTGAAACCCATCTATATTCATACTTTTTAAATCCTGATAGTTCTTCTTCTAATAATTCAAAGTCAACATCTATATCTCCTACATAGGTATTAGACGTCCCATTAGGAGCCATTTTTATTTTTGCATGAGTATTGTCCATATGTATTGGTTGTGATGTTTCTCTTGTTATATTACCTGCTTTATCTTTTATATAAGTATGGATATAGAATATACCTGTTATCTCACGTCTTCCATCATAAATTACATCACTAGCTGTCCCATCTACGTAATTGACATTTTTATGCTTACCTGTCATATTTATTTCATCATATTTTTGATCATACTGAGTATATTCAGATTGTTGCTTATCCAAATAAAGATTATCATCAATAACAATATCAATTATTCCCCCATTTTCTGAATATCCATAAGCTTTTCTACCTAAACACTTTTCCTCATATGGATCAGTTGTTGGATATTTACTACTTTTATTTATTACATAATAAAATTCACCTTTATCTGACATACTACCTTTTTCAACAGCTTGTAACTTAAATACATGTTTATTACTATAAGTTGTATAATAATTTGTTCCTTTAAAAAATTCTATTCGTGGTGCAGTCGTATCTACAAATATCTTTTTACTATTATATTTAACAGATGGAAATATAAAATCGTTTTTCATCTGTCCAATATTACCAAAATCATCTTTAATTCCTAGGTTTTTAATTGAATTTGACAAGTTTTTATATGTAAGTTCATTTGTGTTTGCATCATCTTTTTTAACTGTGTATTTATAAACAATCCAATTATCTTTAAACTGATCAAAAGTGGCTCTTTCGCTATTATTAAATTCAAAAAAACTATTTGTATTTACACTTGCCGAACTATCAATCTTAAGTCTTATATCTAATATATCTCCCGTAGTAAGATACTGTTTTTTATTCTCAGGACAGTTTTTGTCTAATTTGATTACGTTATACTTAACCTCTGTTATCTCTGGTGGATTCCCATCAACCATAATTTTATAGCTTTTTCCATCGTTATATTGTTGTTTCAGAGGTCTAGCTGAACTATTTGCATCGTTACCATTTTTATCTTTGATTTTAAAACTATCTATATCTTGTAAAAAACTAGTCTTATCGATTAAGTATAATTGTCCCATATTACCATAGTCTACTTGGAATTTAAAAACTACTTTATTCTTATCTACTTTCTCATACTTAAAACTTCCTTTTTCAGTAGCCATTTTTGTATCTTTATCCATAAGCGTCCTACTTGTTCGTATGAATTTATTATTTGTATCGTTTACAGTAACTTCTTCATCAAATTCTACAGCCATATAGACTTCATTCTGATTTCCGTTAAATGATAAATTAGTTCTACCTGTAATTTCACTAGTTAGATTCACGTCGTTATAGTATTTGACGCTTACTATATTTGGTGGTATTTCGTCGATTAAATAAAAGTTAAAATAACCATTTTTAACATCGGTATAAGTCCCATAACCACACTCGCTAGATTTAATTATAAGACTAAATCTATTATCTAGTGACTCATCTTCAAAGCAATCTACATAATCAAAAGAATCTTTAAGACCATTTTTAGTATAATATAGTTTGGTAAATTCACTACTAATACCTTTAAAGCCGTATCGTTTATATCCCATTTCAGTTGTAAAAGCATCTATCCATCTATTATTTGGTTCAGGTATCATAGATATATTATCTTTTCTTATTTTATACTCAAAAGATATATAATATCTTATCCCATATCCTTTTTTAATATAATTAAATAATTGATTAAATGTTTCTTTGTCTAACCAATAAACAGCATTATCTCTTATATCTTCATCTTTATCAAAATATTTTATTTGATTTGGTTCCCCCCACTCATTCATATTAGAACCACTTATTTTCCAACTTTCTGCATATGCAACAGTAGTTGAAAATAGTAGCCCCATTAAAATAGTTAATATAAGTACCTTTGATGTTTTTTTTATCATATACTCTTGTCCTTTCATATTGTTTTATATTGTCTAAAAGAAAAGCATAATAAACTTTTCTATAAAATAACAAACTAAGTGCCATGCTACATTATTATATAGCATGGCACTTAACCATCAATTAACAGTTCAATGAAATTTTACTTTTTTTATAACAGTATTTATTAATTTATTTTATATTAATGCAAGAAGTTTTTTAAATATTTCATTTGGCTTCCTACCAAATTCAATAAGTGTATTTTTATAGGAATTATAATACTTTAATGCTAGAGAATATTTTTTCTGTTCAATTAATAGCTCCATTAGTCTATAAACAATTGCATCATTAATACACTCTTTAGAAAAAGCATCTTTCAAAAAAGCTATCGCTCTTTCTTTTTGTCCCTTATTACAATAATATTCTACCATCAATAATAGTAAACTTATATACTTTTCTTTTAAACTAAGACGCATACTAACTGACCATACATAATCATTCGCTACTAAATAATCGTCTTTATATAAATCAAGTATTTTATGTACATTCGAAATATCCTTATGTTCATTATTTGAATATGGTAAATAATTCTTCAATGTAAAATAATCACATATAATATTTTTTGTATCAATTCTATAAGTTTCTCGATCAAAAATTATACTAATATCTAATCCATTATCTTGTAATGCTTTTCTTACATAATAAAGAGTGGTATTTAGATTAACAAGTGCCTTATCCCCATCAAAATCAGTCCATAAATAATCAATTATTTTACTTCTTGGAACACTCTTTCCTTCATTATTTATTAATAATGCTAATAATTCCTCAGCTTTTTTAGTTCTAAACTTAACTAATTTGTTATCTGCATATACTTCAAACTTTCCAAAACACTTTACACTCATTATAGTAGTAGCTATCTTAATATTTGATTCCTCAATAAGCCTATCAAGTGTCTTGTTAAGTCTATCTCTTTTTACAGGCTTAAGTAAATAATCAAGTGCATTAACCTCAAATGCTTCAATAGCATATTGGTTATATGCTGTTACGAATACAATTTTACACTTATTTAAAGACCGTGTAATAATAATATTAGCTAGCTCAAGACCATCTACCTCTGGCATTTGAATATCTAAGAAAATTACATCTACTATATTACTCTTTAAATATTCTAGTGCCTCATTAGCATTATCAAAACTTGAATTTACTTGTACCTTTCCAGTATTTGCGAGTAATCTTTTCATTATATTAATGGATGGTAACTCATCATCTACTATTATTGCTCTAATCATATTTCCCCTCCTGTTAAAATCTACTAAGTCGTGTATTCAGTAGGAAGTTTCAGTCATTAGAAAAATACCTCTAAACATATGAAAATGGTTTTATTTTTATTCTAAATTCATATTTTCCCTCTGAGAAAAAAAGATACAGTAGTACCCTTATGTTCATTAATTGTAATATTTAGTCTTGTATTATATTTATTCATAAGTCTTTTGTTCACATTACAAAGTCCATGTCCCATTGCATTTGTTTTCTCTCCTATTGCAATATTCTCAATAACATCTTTTGAAATACCTACTCCGCTATCTTCAATCATAATCTTATATAACTTATCCTCTTGTTTACCACTTATTTTAATAACGCCTCCACCCTTTTTTTTGGAAACACCATGTCTTACCGCATTTTCTACAAGAGGTTGAATTATAAAAGGGGGTAAGTATATAGTCTTTGAGTTTTCAACGCGTATATGATACTGTAGCTTATCTCCAAATCTAAGTTTTTCAACATTCAAATACGCTTCTACAAGTTCAAGCTCTTTATGAAGTGATATCATTTTTGATTGTGGTAATAAATCATAAGAGTATCTTAAATATTCCGAAAAAGATGTGATAGCATCATATGCTGCATCTCCACCCTCATAGCTAAGTTCAGCTAACGCATTCATTGCATTATGTAAAAAATGGGGTGATATCTGTGCTTGAAGCATGGCTACTTCATTCATTTTAGATTGTTCCATTGCCCTTGAATATCTTCTTGAAATTATATAAGCTTGAATTAATACTGCTACGGCTACTACCGTTATAAAAACTCCACCCGTAGTATTAGGAATAAAATTTAAAAATATTGAAATATCAATTATATAAGCACTAAATAGCAAGATACTACAATATAGTATAAGTTGTGCATCATCTTTTTCATTTTCAGAAGCTAAAATAACGCTAAGTAAAGCATATATAAAAAGTATAATATCATATATTTCTATATAAATTAAGTAATTAGTATAAATAGATATTGGTAAAATAAAAGTTGCCACTGTAAAGAGTATTGCTATGAAAATGAATATTTTTAGTATGTTCTTGTTAAATTCAAATGGAAACAATTTAGCAATAAACAATACCCATGTAATTAGACCCCAATACAGAGTACAATATTCTAATAAAATAATCGTTGAATATGACATACTTGGAATAAGTGTCGTTATATAATAATCTCCTGTCACAAGTATCCGTAATATTGTAACAAACAAACCAATCACTGCATATAATAAAGATTTATCTTCTTTTCTAACACAATAAAGTATAAGATGATAGCACATCATAATAAATATAATACCCATAAGAAACATTTCATTTCTTGAAGTTTTTATAGCTAATTTTCTAATATCTGAGTCAAGTCCAAAAACAATTGGTCTCCAAATACCACCTCTTGCATAGGTAAAGTTTGAAACTTGAACAATTATATCAAATTCTTTAGAAGTTGGTATTATACTAACAGATTGAGTGTTATACTCTGACTCAGTATTTTTTAACATATCCCCAACTTTTCCATTTGTAGCTATTACTTTATCATCAATCATTATAATATATGATGTCGACATAGTTAAAATTTTAAATCCGAAAGTATTATTCCAATTATCATTTTTAACTTTTAACCTATATGTTGCATATCCTGTTCCTGTTGGATGCGCTCCATTTATAGTATAATTATTCCATGTTTTTGGAACATATTGATATCCATTAAAATTAATTTTAGTGTCATTACCCTTAAAATCTTCAAACGTTAAAAGTTGTTCCCAATAAAATTCCCATTCCCCATTTAGTTGCACTGTCCCATCTTGTGTAAAATCCCAATTAGTTAGATCAAGCACACCATCTTTTGCAATTGGTTGAGATTTAGTTATTAAAGACGCATTTGCTATTCTAAGAAGAATCAATATAGATATAAAACTTGTTATAATAAGTATTCCATATTTTTTTAGTTTTTTTGTCATTATTAACCACCCATTCATAACAACCATATCACCATAACCATTTTTAGTCAAATATACTGTGAATAACACCATCCAATTAAAATCAAATTACTTTCCCTAGCCTTGTAAATAATATTTTATCATGTTAAAATATTACTTACAGATAAAGCTTATAATCTAATATAATAATTTAGACTATGGTATATTAATATACCAAGTTTATTTATATTAAAAACAAATGATATGAGGTTAAAAAATGGTTCAAAAAAAAGTTTATACAATGCAAGATATAGCAAATGAAGTAGGTGTATCCAAAGCAACTGTTTCCTATGTTTTAAACAATAAAAAAGGTGCAAGAGTTTCGGATGCTACTCGAAAAAAGATTCTGCAAGTAGCAAATCTATATAACTATGTTCCCAATATTTCTGCTCGTACATTATCTCAAAGTCAATCAAAATTAATAGGCGTGTTAATTAATGAAAAAAAAGAAAAATTTTTAAGATTAGATGATAATGAATTTTTGAATTGTCTAAAAAACTCTTTTTTCGCTTTAGATTATAATATGGTTTTTATTAGAAACAGAGAACATTTTGATTATATTGATTTAGCTTACGATGCAATTATAGCAATAAACTATGATAATGAAAAAATTAATAAAATTGCTGATTCTACTTTTTCACCTTTAATATTGATCGATAGTATTAATGAAAATTTCTTGTTTTTTAAAATACATAATGATTATTCACAAGCTATAAAACTAGCTTTAACTAGCTATAATAATCAAGATAATTGTATTTTAGTATATGATAAATTTAATAATGAAAAAATGAATCAATCACTATCATCTCATTCAAATTATATTGAGGAATATGCTTATCAAGATAAAAATGATTTGATTGAATTGTTTAGAAAAAACAAATATAAAAATTATATTATAATTGGAGAGGCATTAGGTTTTCTTGCTGAACAATATTTATTAGAAGAACAATTTGTGGTAATATGCGTTGACAAACCCATTATTTTAAAATCCACAACAAAAACAATTTACTTTTCTAATAAATATAAAGCTGAAGTGGTTTCAGAAATTGCAGATAACTTAGTTAAAAAAATGTACGAAATCTATGATTCACATGAAGTTAAATTAAAATATATATCAAGTAACTTATAATTCTCCTATCTGCTCTTTTAATAAAATATAAAACCCTTATTGGTATGTTTTAAAATTTCTTACCAAGAAGGGTTTTATTTACTCTTATCTCTAAGACCTGTTTCTACATTAAATATGTTATTTCAATTTCCAAATATCTTCGTTATATTGTGCTATTGTTCGATCAGAAGAGAAAAATCCTGCGTTAGCAATATTATGTATCATCATTTTACTCCAGTTTCTTCTATCAGAGTAATCGTTAAACATTTTTTCTTTTATACATATATATTCTTTTAAATCTAATAATGTCATAAACCAGTCTTT